>CALKHM010000113.1 GCA_937988695.1 uncultured Microbacterium sp.
GCGCCCGCCACGAGGACAGCGGATCCGGCGAGGATCTTTGTGGCCTTCATGTGATTCCTGCTCTCGTCATTGAGTCGTGCCTCGCGCGTCGAGGCACGGGATGTGCTGTTGCGTCCGGAGGGCTCCGGACGCGGAAAGTTTTACAGGGCAACAAATGGGTGTCAAACGTTTTGGAAAACGTTTTTTAGATAAGCTCGCCTCCATGCGACGCGCGACCATCCACGATGTGGCGGCGGCGGCCGGTGTCTCGGTCTCCACCGTGTCCAAGGCCGTCAACGGCCGCTACGGCGTCGCGCCTGACACGGTGGAACGCGTGCTGAACGCCGTGCACGATCTCGGCTACGAGTCGAGCCTCATCGCCAGCAGCATGCGATCACGGCGCACCGGCGTGATCGGAGTGCTGGTCGCCGACTTCGAGCCGTTCAGCGCCGAGATCCTCAAGGGCGTCGCGACAGGGCTGAGCAGGACGGGGTACGACCTGCTCGCCTACAGCGGCGCGCGCGAAGCGCCGGGCGAGGGGTGGGAGCGCCGGTCGTTGAGCAGGCTGTCGGGCACGCTCATCGACGGGGCGATCATGGTGACCCCCTCGGTGGTCAACGTCGCCGCTGATGTTCCGGTCGTCGCGATCGACCCGCATACCGGGCCGGCGGATCTGCCCGTGGTGGAATCCGACAGCTTCGGCGGCGCGCTGCAGGCCGTGCGCTACCTCACCGGCCTCGGTCACACGCGCATCGGGTTCGTGGCCGGACGCCCCGACCTGCGCTCCTCGATCGCGCGCGAGGCGGGCTATCGCAAGGCGCTGGCGGAGGCTGGCATCCTCGTCGACCCGGCCCTGATCGGGTCGGGCAGGTACCGCGATGACACGGCCCGCGAGGTGGCACGCGCGGCGCTGGCGCGTCCCGCGCGCCCGACGGCGATCTTCGCCGCCAACGACATCTCGGCCATCGCGGTCATCCAGGTCGCCGCGGAGCTCGGGCTGGACGTGCCGCGCGACCTCTCCGTGATCGGGTTCGATGACGTTCCCGACGCCTCCCAGCACACGCCGCCGCTGACGACCGTGCGGCAGAGGATGCAGCGGCTCGGCGAGGTGGCGGTGGGCATGCTGACCGGATTCGTCGAGGGCCACGCACCCGAGCAGACGCACGTGCGGCTGCCCACCGAGCTCGTGGTGCGCGCGACCACCGCGCCGCCGCGCTGAGCCGCCGCCGAGGCTCGCAGAACCGCACGAGCTTCGCACGGTTCTGGCAAGATCATCCGAGGTTCGTGCGGTTCTGCGAGCTTGTGCGGGATGCCGCGCGGCTACGGCGCCGGCTCTCCCCGCTCCAGAACCGTGATTGCGCCGGTGGTCGCCGCGACCGCGTTCGAACCGTCGATCTCCAGGCTCTCGGCGGTGACGTCGCCGCGGTCGATAGTCTTCTTCAGAGGCACCTCCTTGAGGAAGCACACCAGCACGGTGCCCAGCAGCACGAGCGGCAGGATGTACAGGAAGATCGGCGTGAGAGCGTCGTTGTACGCGCCCACGACGATCGTGCGCACCGCGTCGGGAAGCTTCTTGACGAGCTCGGGGGTCAGGCTGTTCAGTGACCCGGTCGCGCCGGTGCCACCCGCCGGCATCCGCTCGGTCAGCAGGTCGATCAGGCGGGCCGTGAAGACGCTGCCGACCACGGCGGAGCCCAGCGACGCCCCGATCTGCCGGAAGTAGTTGTTCGTCGAGGTCGCGACGCCCACCTCGGAGTTCGGGAACGTGTTCTGCACGACCAGCACGAAGATCTGCATGCACAGACCGAGTCCGAGGCCCATGACGCCCAGATACACGCACATCGCCCAGACCGGCAGCTGGCTGGTCATGGTCGACAGCAGCACCATGCCCCCGGCCGTGACGAGGGTGCCCGCGATCGGAGCCCACTTGTAGCGGCCCGTCCGGGTGACCAGAGCCCCCGACACGATCGATGCGACCAGCACGGTGCCCATCATCGGGATCATCAGCAGGCCGGACTGCGTCGCGTTGGCCCCGGTCACCATCTGCAGGTAGGTGGGTATGTAGGCCAGCGTGCCGAACATCGCGACGCCGATCGCCAACCCGGCGGCCGTCATCAGGTTGAAGTTGAGCTTGCGGAACAGGTGCAGCGGCATCACCGGCTCGCTGGCGCGCAGCTCGACGAACACGAATGCCACGGCGGCGATCACGGTGCCGATGATGAGCGAGATGATCTGCGGGGAATCCCAGGCGTAGCCCTGCGGGGCGTCGTGTCCGCCCCACGTGCTGATCAGCACGATGCCGGTGGAGGCCAGTGCCAGCAGTGCGATGCCGGCGACGTCGAGCTTCATCCGGCGCTTCGGGTGCGCAGGCAGGTGCAGGAACACCACGGCCGCGATGATGGCGAGGATGCCCAGCGGAATGTTCATCCACAGTCCCCATCGCCAGCCGATGACGTCGGTGAACCAGCCGCCCAGCAGCGGGCCGGCCACCGACGAGATCGCGAAGACGCCGCCCATGATGCCCATGTACTTGCCGCGCTCGCGGGCTGGGACCACGTCGGCGATGATCGCCTGCGACAGGATCATCAGCCCGCCGCCGCCGAGGCCCTGCACGGCACGGCCGACGATGAGCCAGGTCATGTCCTGCGCCCAGCCGCCGATGATCGAGCCCAGGATGAAGATCGAGATCGCACCGATGAAGATGCCCTTGCGGCCGATGAGGTCGCCGAGCTTGCCGTAGACGGGGAGCATGATCGTCGAGGCGAGGATGTAGATCGTGATGACCCAGCTCATCTCGTTGACGCCGTTGAGGTCGCCGACGATCGTGGGCAGGGCGGTGCTGAAGATCGTCTGGTCCAGCGACGCCAGCAGCATCGTGACCATGAGGCCCGCGAACATCAGCAGGATGTTGCGGGTGTGGTGCGGCTCGACGGCCGGTTCTTGCGTGGTGCTCATGCGAGCCTTTCGATGGTTTCTTGAACGAGCGCGGCTGTTCGGGTGTGCAGCAGCGCGAGGGACTGATCGGTGGACAGGTCGGCATGCGCGCGCATGAGCTCGCCCATCGCCGCGCGCAGGGCCGCGCCGCACATCATCAGCGTGATCTGGGCGTGGGCGGTGGCATCGGCCGCAGCATCCTGCTCCGCATGGTCGCGGGTCATCAGCGCACGCACGCCGCCGGTCAGCGGCCCCAGCATCCGCCCCATGTGCCCGAAGTGGCGGCCGAGCAGTTCGGGATGCTGGTGCAGGATGCGGCGGCGGCGCTCGCGCAGCTCGTGGTCGAGCATGGCGTTGTCGCTCACGCGGATGAGCATGTCGATCACGTTGTCGACGAGGGGAGCCGGCGGCAGCTCGGCGACGATCGTCTCGACCATGCGCTCGGTGTCACCGGCGGTGCGCAGCCCGAGGATGGCGTCTTCCTTGCTGTCGAAGTAGTTGAAGAAGGTGCGCGGCGAGACGTCGGCACGCTCGCTGAGGGCGTCGATCGTGAGCCGGTCGAGCCCCTCTTCGGCCACGATCGCGACGGCTGCCTGCTCGAGGCGTCGCCGGGTCTGCTGCCGTTTGCGTTCGCGCAGACCGGGGGGTGTGATCTCCTGCACCCGAGAACTCTCCTCCTCGGCAAAATCGTGCGCAAGCGCAAACTTGCATTCGCGCATTATTCTCGGCGGATTCATCATCGGGGGACGTCGACGCAAACCGGACTGTCAGAGACCGGCCGTACCGTGAGAGCCATGCAGACGCCGTCAGATCTCGACGAGCCCGTGGAGATGTCTCCGTCCCAGATGCGCGTGATGCGCGATGAGCTGCAGAGGTTCCTGCTGCCGTACCGCTTCGGTCTGCAGGAGGTATCGACGAAGATCGACATCCTGCGCGACGAGTTCCTGTACATGCACGACTACAACCCGATCGAGCACGTCTCCAGCCGCGTGAAGACGCCGGACAGCCTCGTCGAGAAGGTGGCTCGCAAGGGCCTCGAACCCGACTTCGACAGCATCCGCGCGCATATCACCGACATCGCCGGCATCCGGATCACGACGAGCTTCACCGCTGATGCCTACCGGCTGTTCGATCTGCTGACCGCGCAGAACGACATCTGCGTGCGGCGGGTCAAGGACTACATCGCCCATCCGAAGCCGAACGGATACAAGAGCCTGCACGCGATCGT
>CALKHM010000114.1 GCA_937988695.1 uncultured Microbacterium sp.
CGACCACGCTCACGCGCGGGTGCAGCTGGACCGCCGAGCCCGGCAGCGACGCGGTGACAGGGCCCTCCCCCGCGCCGGCGATCGCCTCGGCCTTGCTCTGGCCGAACGCGAGCAGCACGAGATGCCGCGCACGCAGGATCGTGCCCAGCCCCTGCGTGATGCAGTGCGTGGGCACCTGATCGACCGAGTCGAAGAACCGGGCGTTGTCCTGCCGAGTCTGCTCGGTCAGCGTCTTGACCCGGGTGGACGAGGCGAACGACGACCCCGGCTCGTTGAAGCCGATGTGCCCGTCGGTGCCGATGCCGAGGATCTGCAGCTCGATCCCGCCGGCCTCGGCGATCGCCCGCTCGTAGTCCTCCCCCGCGTGCCGGATGGTCTCCAGCGACCCGTCGGGGGTGCGGACGCGCGCCGGATCCAGTCCCAGCGGCTCGACGACCTCGCGGCGGATGACGTTGCGGTAGCTCTCCGGGTGGGCGGGGTCGATGCCCACGTACTCGTCGAGGGCGAAGCCACGAACGCGCGACGCGTCCACGCCCTCCAGCTTCGCCCGCAGGGCCTGATAGACGGTCAACGGTGTGGAGCCCGTCGCAAGCCCCAGCACCACCTCGGGGTCCGCGACGATGAGCGCGGCGATCTCGTCGGCGACCAGCTCGCCGGCGACGCCTGCGTCCGGCACGATGATGACTTCAGCCATGGATCACGGTCTCCCTCGTGTCACGGTCGCGCGTCGCCCCCACCAGCGCAGCACCCAGCGCCGCCGCCGGCGACCCGACAGGCAGCAGCTGCACGCGCTCGCCCAGCCGCAGCGAACGCATGAAGGCGGATGCCTCGGCGCTGGCCTCCAGCTCGGCGACGACGCCTCGCATCAGTCTGTCACCGAGGCCGCTCAAGCCGCCGCCGATCACGACGACGTCGACGTCGGCGGTGAGCACCAGGATGCGCACGGCCGCGGCCACGCCCATCATCAGCTCAGCGCGCAGCATCGCCGCGCGGGCATCGCCCCGGTCGGCGGCATCCAGCACGTCCACAACCGGCAGCGGAGCCGCTCGGCCCCAACGCCGGGCGATGGCGGCCCCGCCGGCGAGTGCTTCGATACAGCCCTGCTGGCCGCACGTGCACGCCGGGCCGTGCGGGTCGACGGCGATGTGCCCGACCTCACCGGCCGTGCCGTGCCGCCCCCGCCACAAGGCACCGTCACGTACGATGCCGGCGGCGATCCCGGTGCCGAGGTTCAGGTAGGCCAGCGTGCCGGCCCGATCGGTGCCCCCGCGCAGCGCGTCGGCGCCGAGGGCGGCGGCCTTCACGTCGTTCTCGACGCCCACCGGAACCCCGAGCCGGCGCTCGACGGCGACCCCGAGGTCGAGGTCGGCGATGCCGAGGTTCACGGCATGCAGCACGTGTGTCGATCCCGGCTGCACCTGTCCGGGCATCCCGACGCCCACCGAGCCGATCGCGTCGCGGTCGACACCGGCGCCGACGAGCGCGTCCACCGCGTCGGCGATGGTCTGGACGACGCCGATGGGCCCCCAGCCGGTGGCCAGACGCACGCGCGCCCAGACCCGGCCGGCGGCATCGACGGCGACCGCGTCGGTCTTGGTGCCGCCGACATCCAACCCCACCCTCATCGGCCGCACTCCCCACAGGAGGCGGCTGCTGCCTGCGCGCTCATCAGCCCTTGACCGCCCCTGCCGACATGCCGGTCACGAGGTTGCGCTGGATGATCAGGAAGAAGATGACAGCCGGCAGTGAGAAGATCACGGATGCCGCCATCTGGCTGGCATAGTCGGTCGGCTGGTTCGGCACTTGGAAGGATGCCAGCCAGACCGGGAGCGTGTACATGGTCTGGTCCTTCATGAACACGTACGCCACCAGATAGTCGTTCCACGCGGCGATGAACGAGAACACGCTGGATGCGATGACCCCGGGTGCGACCAATGGGAACAGCACACGCCACATGATCGTCCAGGTGCTCGCTCCGTCGACCTCCGCGGCCTCCTCGACCTCCCTAGGGATCGCGAGGAAGAACCCTCGCATGACCCAGATCGAGAACGGCAGCGTCGCCGCCACGTACGCAAGGATCAGTCCGCCGTACTGGTTGAGCAGGCCCAGCTGGTTGAACACGAGGAACTGCGGGATCAGCAGAGCCGTCCCCGGCAGCATCTGCACCGCCAGGATGACGACGAGGATGATCTTGCGTCCGCGGAAGCGGAAACGAGTGAGCGCGGCCGAGGCGAACAGCGCGAGCAGGATCGCGAAGATCAGCGTCAGGCCGACCACGACCACCGAGTTCTTCAGGTTGGTGAAGAACGTCGTCTGAGTCAGCGCGTTCGCGTAGTTCTGCAGCGTCGGGTTCTCGGGAAGGAAGGCCGGCGTGGCGCTGAGTACGTCCCAGCGCTGCTTGAACGAGGTCAGCACCATCCAGTAGACCGGGAACAGCCAGATCACCGACACCACGAGCGCCAGGATGTTGCTGCCGGCGCGGCGCTTGCGTCGGCGTCGGGGACGCGCGCGCGCAGCGGGCGTCGCGACGGTGCCGACGGGTTCGTCGGTGGTGATGCTGGTCACAGGTCCTCCCCGGAGCGCAGGAGCCGGCGGATGTAGAAGCCGGTGATGATCAGAAGCAGGACCGTCGTGACGACGGAGATGGCCGCACCGGTCCCGATCTTGAAGCTGACGAACGCCGTCTTGAACGTCCACACGCCCAGGGTCGCCGTGGTGTTGTCGGGTCCGCCCTCGGTGACCAGCCAGATCTGGTTGAACACGTTGAAGTCCCAGATCACCGACAGGATCGTGATCAGGATGAGGCTCGGTGCGATGAACGGGAGAGTGACGGCGCGGTAGACGCGCCACTCGCTGGCACCGTCCAGGCGCGCGGCTTCGTAGTATGCGGGATCGACCTGGGTCTGGGCGGCGTAGACGGTGAGGGCGATGAACGGCACCGCCTGCCAGACGATGAGCAGCCAGATGCACAGGAAGCCGAGCCAGGTGTTCGCCGACCAGTCGGTCTGCGTGACATCGCCGAAGACGCGCAGCTGCGTGAGCAGCCAGTTCATGACCCCGTATCCGGGTTGGAAGAGCCAGTTCCAGACCTGCGACGATGCCACCGTCGGCATCGCCCAGGCGAAGATGAGGGCGATGGTCAGGACGTATCGCATCGCGGTGCCCAGCCGCGTGAGCAGATTCGCCAGGATCATGCCGATGACGACGGATCCGAGGACCATGGCCACCGTGAACCACAGCGTCCGCCACAGCGACGCCCAGAACTCGGGGTCGCCGAAGATCTTCGCGTAGTTGGCGAGGCCGACCGAGTCGTAGGCGCCGGTGACCACCGTGCGGGCGTTGGCGTCGGTGAACGAGAACAACACGAGCAGGCCGATCGGCACGATGGTCAGTGCCGTCATGACCAGGGCCGCCGGGCTGAGCATGACCCAGGGCGCGATCCGCCTGCGTGGCCGGCGCGAGGGGCGAGAGTCGCGCGGCTGCCGTGACGCGTCCAGCGCCACGGCAGCCGCGTCCTCGCCCGCGGTCACTGCCGCAGTCGGGGTGTTCATCGGGTGTACCTCCTGGGTCCCCAGGGGAACCCGAATCGAGACCGGCGGGGGATCAGCCGTTCAGGGTGCTGTCCAAAGTGGCATCCATGGCCTTGGCCGCGTCGGCCGGTGACTTGGCGCCGCTGGCGATCGAGGAGAAGAACTGCTCCATGTTCTTGTTGCCCTCGATGGTGCCCCAGCCTGCGGCACCCGGGGTGGCACGAGTCACGCCGGCAGCGTCATAGAAGCCCTGCGTGAGCGGCGTGGCCTTCTTGGCCCACTCCGCCGCCAGCTCTCCGGTGTTGGGGATCCACGGCTGCGCAGCCAACGCGTTCTGGATGTCGGGGCTGGCTGCGATCTTGGTCCATACCAGTGCCAGGTCCTGGTTCGGCGACTTCGCCGCGATGCCCCAGACCTCGCCGCCGCCGAAGTTCGGCGCAGCTTTCGACCCGCTCATGCTCGGCAGCGCGAACGTGCCCAGGTCGCTCTCGGCGATCTTGCCGTTGGAGTTCTTCGCGACCACGCCGCCGTCCCACAGGGCACCGATGATCGTCGCGGTCTTGCCGTCGGCCATGATCTGGTCCTCATTGGGCTCATCGGTGTTCAGCGTCTGGCTGGCCTTGTTCGAGTAGGTGTTCTGGAACGCCTTGAACTCGTTCAGCCCCTTCTGCGATGCGTCGCTGGAGAAGGCGCCCTTCCAGGTGCCGCCGTTCTCGGTCGCGATGTCCCCACCGGCGTCCCACACCCAGCTCATCGCCGCGTACCAGAACTGACCGGGCAGGTAGAACGCCGAGAAGTCCGACTCTCCGGCGTGCTTGGCTTTGAGCTTGTCGAGGTCTGCCTTCAGCTCTTCATAGGTGGTGGGAGCAGCCGTGATCCCGGCCTCCGCCCACATCTTCTTGTTGTAGATGACGGCGCGGTTGCCGACGAACGACGGCACGGCGTACAGCTTGCCGTCGAAGGTCGCCGGGCCCAGCAGCGACTGCACCCAGGTGCCACCCTGCTGCAGTTGATCCTTGTAGGCGGTGAGGTCCATGAGGCCACCAGTGTTGGCGTAGCCGGCGACCTGCGTGTTGCCGATGTCGACGACGTCCGGCGGGGTCGAGGTGCCCAACGCCGTCGTGAGCTTGGTCGTGATGCCATCCCACGCCTGCGCCTGGACGTCGACCTTCGCGCCGGTCTGCTTCGTGAACTCGTCGTTGATCTGCTTCATGACCGCATCGGAGTAGTCGCCCTGCATCGCCCAGACCGTCAGAGTCTTGCCGCTGCCGTCGACCGTGCCGATCGTGCCGGTCTTGTTCGTGTCGCCACCGCCATTGCCGCCGTTGCCGCTGCTCGAGCAGGCGCTCAGCGCCAGCGCGGCTGCGATGCCGGCGGCGCCGACCGCAACGATGCGTGATGTGCGCATTCTGTCTCCTTGTTTCCTGTTGCTTCTCTCGGTGATGGGAAGGTCGGGTGACCTACCCGGGGGGGGGAAGATGGGCGTCTAGGACACCCCGAGTTGTGCGGACAAGACCATGACCGCGGCGCCGCGCAAGACGATGTCCTCGCCCTGTGCGGTCATGCGCACCCGGATGCCCTCATGGATCTTCGCGAGGGTCCGGGTTCGCAGGGTCTGGACGGCAGCCGCGGCCAGCGGTCCGTCGAGCAGATCAGCAGGGCCGGACAGGATGACCTCCGACAGGTCGAGGGCGCCCACCACGGGGGCCAGGGCGATGCCCAGCCGCTCTCCCGCATCGCGCAGCACGCCCTCACGGGCGGCAGGGCCGGATGCCTCGGCCAGCCGGGCGGTGAGGGTGGGCGCCGAGATCCAGGCCTCAAGGCACCCCGTCTTCCCGCACGAGCACAGCGGCCCGCCGTCGGTGGCCACGGTGACGTGACCGATCTCGCCGGCGGCGAAGCGGCTGCCCACCATCGGCCGTCCGCCAGAGAGCAGACCGGATCCCACACCGCGACCGACCTTGACCAGGATGACATCGTCACCGGCGCCGCCGAACGTGTACTCGGCCAGCACGGCCGCGTTCGCGTCGTTGGCGATCACGACGGGAAGCCCCAGGACGTCGTGCAGCGTCGCCTCCAGGTCGAACCCCGTCAGCCCGAGGTTGGGTGCCGTCACGACGACACCGGCATCGTCGACGACACCGGGCGTGCCGACACCGACACCGAGCACGGGCGCGTGCGAGTCGGCGACGAGCTCACGCGCGAACTCGACGATCGTGCCGACCACGTCGCCGCCGGCGCCCGGATGCGGGATCTCGCGGCGCACCACGATCGTCCCGTCGAGGGTCAGCACAGCGCCGACGAACGTCGAGGTGCCCGACAGATCCAGGCCGACGATCCGGTGGCCTTCATGGTCGAGGTCGAGCAGGATGGCGGGCTTGCCGGGACGCGACACCTCCCGCACACCCTTCTCGGCGACGAAGCCGTCGGAGATCAGCTCTGCCACGAGGTCGGAGATGGTCACCCGGGTCAGCCCCGTCTCGCGCGACAGGTCGGCACGGCTCATCGCGCCGTCGTGGAACAGCGTCTGCAGCACGAGCGACCGGTTGTGTGCGCGTGCGTGCTCGGGCAGCACCTTCGCGCCGTGGCGGGAGCGCCGCGCGCCGATGACAGGGATGACGGCGCCCACCGGGTCGGGGGCGGAAGGGCCGCGTCGCGCTTCCGAAGCTGACATGTTTGTTAGTAGACCTTACGAACACTGCTCCCGCAAGCCCGCGAGCCATTTTGCACAGATACTTTACAAAAACGTTATCGATTCTTGATCTGCTCCCCACCCCCCAGGCCCCCTTCCCCCGGTTCCGGGAGCTCCGGTCGATTACCATGATGACCAGGGGAACACTTGACGGGGGGTGAAGTCCGTGGGCGAGGCGTCACAGGACTCAGGCTCGAGCGGCGCCGGTGGTGGCGGCGCCGGACCGAGATACGCGTGGGCGCCCGCGCCGCCCCCGAAGCACAAGCGCCATCTCGGGCTGTGGATCGGCACGCCCGCGGGCGTCGCCGTCGCCGGCGTGATCGCCGCCTCGCTCGTGCTCATCGCGCCGGGCACCGCGGTCGCCGGCGTGCAGATCGGCGGGATGACTCCGGGTGGCGCGGCCGGCGCCATCCAGGCGCAGCTGGACCGCACGACGATCCAGATCACCGGCGACGGCGTCGATGCCACGCTGACCGGAAAGCAGCTGGGCGCCACGGTCGATGCCCAGGCGCTGGCCGACGCCGCCTACAGCGCGCACCCGATGTGGAAGATCGGCTCCTGGTTCTCCGACGCCGCGCACGGCCAGGTCACCCTCGACCGCGATGTCGCGCAGGCAGCCCTGCGCAAGGCCGCCCCGTCGCTGTTCGAAGATGCGACCGACGCCACCGTCAGCTACGACGAGTCCAGTGGCACCTACCAGACCACCGACGGCAAGGACGGCATCGGCGTCGACCTCGACGCGATCGCCGGCGAGCTGCAGAAGGCGTTCACCGCCGGCCACTCCACGGCCGAGGTCGCGGCGACATCCGTCCCGGCCCAGCCGGCGATCTCGACCGAGACCGCGAAGAAGACCGCGACGCAGCTGAACGCCGTGCTCGACAAGATCGGCTTCTACGTCGGTGATGAGCGCACCGTGCCCGTGGACCGGAAGACCGCGGCATCCTGGCTCACCGTCACCCCCAAGGACGGCGCGTTCACGATCAGCGCCGACACGACCGCGATCCAGAAGGCCGTCGACACCCTCGCGAAGAAGGTCGACCGCAAGCCGCAGAACGGCACGGCGGTCACCGACACCGCCGGCAAGATGCTGCGCACCGAGACGAGCACCTTGGACGGCCGCACCCTCGGCGACACCAGCGGGATCGCCACGGCGTTCGCCACGCAGCTGGCCTCCGGTGACGGCGTGTACGCGCTGCCGGTCGCCGTACAGAAGGCGAAGACCACGAAGGTCTCCCGCAGCGCGGTCGTGGACCTCAGCGATCAGCGGGCCTACTTCTACCAGAACGGCAAGCTGTGGGCGAGCTATCTGGTGTCCACGGGCACGGCCGGGCACGACACCCCGACCGGGCACTTCCGCGTGTTCGCCCACGTCACGATCCAGGACATGGGCTGTGTGAAGGGCTACGACTACTGCACGAAGAACGTGCCGTGGGTCACCTACTTCGCCCCCGACATCGCGTTCCATGGCGCGTACTGGCATCACAACTTCGGTCATGTGATGAGCCACGGATGCGTGAACATGCCGGTGGGCGTCGCCAAGACCATCTTCGACTGGGCTCCGGTGGGCATGGAGGTCACGGTCCAGCCGTGACCTCGCCTCGTCACGAGAGAGGGGCGGATGCCAGTGCGGCATCCGCCCCTCTCTCGTGCGCGATCTAGCTCAGGCCGTCGATGATGGCGTTCAGCGTCGCAGACGGCCGCATCACCTGGGCCACCAGCTCGCCGTCGGGCCGGTAGTAGCCGCCGATCTGGACAGCATGTCCCTGCACGGCCAGCAGCTCGCCGACGATCTGCTGCTCGTTCGAGGCGAGCGCCTCGGCCACCGGCGCGAACGCCGCCGCCAGCTCCGCGTCGTCGGACTGGCCGGCCAGCTCCTGCGCCCAGTACAGCGCGAGATAGAAGTGGCTGCCGCGGTTGTCGGTCGTGCCGAGCTTGCGCCCCGGCGACTTGTCGTTCTCCAGGAACGTGCCGGTCGCGCGATCGAGGGTGTCGGCCAGCACCTGCGCCTTGGTGTTGCCAGTGACGTTCGCATAGTGCTCGAGCGAGGCCGCCAACGCGAAGAACTCGCCCAGCGAGTCCCAGCGCAGGTAGTCCTCAGCCAGCAGTTGCTGCACGTGCTTAGGCGCCGATCCGCCGGCGCCGGTCTCGAACAGCCCGCCGCCGGCCAACAACGGCACGATCGAGAGCATCTTCGCACTGGTGCCGACCTCGAGGATCGGGAACAGGTCGGTGAGATAGTCGCGCAGCACGTTCCCGGTGACCGAGATCGTGTCCAGCCCCTGACGCATGCGCGCGAGAGAGTACCGGGTGGCCTCGGCCGGCGGCAGGATCGTCGTGGTGATCCCGGCGGTGTCGAGCCTGCCGAGCGTCTCGGCGACCTTCGCGATCAGCTGCGCGTCGTGCGCACGGTTCGCGTCGAGCCAGAACACGGCCGGCACGCCGGTCGCGTGGGCGCGGGTCACGGCGAGCTTGACCCAGTCGCGCACGGGGATGTCCTTGGTCTGGGTGGCGCGCCAGATGTCGCCGTGTGCGACGACGTGTTCGATGAGCACCCCGCCCTCGCTGTCGACGATCTGCACGCGCCCGGGAGCGTCGATCTCGAACGTCTTGTCGTGGCTGCCGTACTCCTCGGCTGCCTGAGCCATGAGGCCCACGTTTGGCACGGTGCCGATCGTGGCAGGGTCGAGCGGACCGTTGGCGATCACGTCATCGATCACGGCCTGGTAGACACCGGCGTACGACGAGTCGGGGATGACGGCGAGCGTGTCGGCCTCTTCGCCCTGTGCACCCCAGAGCTTGCCACCGTTGCGGATGAGCGCCGGCATCGAGGCATCCACGATCACGTCCGACGGAACATGCAGGTTCGTGATGCCCTTGTCGCTGTTGACGTACGACAGCTCGGGGCCCCGCTGCAGATCCGCGGTGATGGCCGCCGCGATCTCCGCTGCGCCGTCGACCTTGTCCAGGCCCGACAGGATCGAGCCGAGCCCGTTGTTCGGGCTGAGGCCTGCGGCTGCCAGCGCCTGTCCATATCGCTCGAACACGTCGGCGAAGTACGCCTTGACGACATGACCGAAGATGACCGGGTCGGAGACCTTCATCATCGTCGCCTTCAGATGCACCGAGTAGAGGATGCCGTCGGCCTGCGCCTGCGCGATGGTCTCGGCCAGGAACGCGTCCAGCGCAGCAGCCGACAGGAACGTCGCATCGATGATCTCGCCGGTGAGCACCTTCAGACCGTCTTTGAGCACCGTGACCGTGCCGTCGTCGGCGACGTGCTGGATCGTCAGCACATCGTCGCCGGGCACGACGATCGCCTTCTCGTTGGTCTTGAAGTCGTCGTGGCCCATCGTCGCCACGCGCGTCTTCGATCCGGCGGGGAACGGCTTGTTCGTGTGCGGATGCTTGCGGGCGTAGTTCTTGACCGACAGCGGCGCGCGGCGGTCGCTGTTGCCCTGGCGCAGCACGGGGTTCACGGCGGAGCCCTTCACCCGGTCGTAGCGGGCGCGCACGTCCTTCTCCTCGACGGTCGTTGGATCGTCGGGGTAGTCCGGGACGTCGTAACCCTTGCCCTGCAGCTCGGCGATGGCCGCCTTCAGCTGCGGGATCGACGCCGAGATGTTCGGCAGCTTGATGATGTTGGCCTCGGGAAGGGTGGCAAGGCCCCCGAGCTCCGCGAGCGCGTCGCCGACCTGCTGCTGCGGCGTGAGGTTCTGCGGGAAGGCTGCCAGGATGCGGCCGGCCAGCGAGATGTCGCGGGTCTCGACGTCCACTCCGGCCTGACCGGTGACAGCCCGGATGATCGGGAGGAACGATGCCGTGGCCAGCGCCGGCGCCTCGTCTGTATAGGTGTAGATGATGGTGGAATCGGTCACCGCTCGCCTCTTCGTTCGCTTGCTTCGATCGGAGTACGTTCAGCTTATCGTGGCTGGGAAAATATCTTGATATCGAGATATTTCCTGCCGCTTCTCAGATGACGTTCGCCGACAGCGGCGTGTGCGATGCGCGCAAATGCGGATACTCTGACGGTATGGGTGAGCTGCGCTTGGTGGAACTGTCCGCGTCGACGATCGTGGCAGTCAACAATTTCTCGCTCAAGCCCGGCCAGGAGGAGTTCCTCTCCCCGATCAGCTACGGCATTGCCGCCACGGTGGTGAATCCGCAGACCTCGTGGCAGCGCGTCGTGGTCGACGGCGACGAGGTCGTCGGCTTCGTGAGCGCGAACTTCGACCCCGATTTCCCGCAGGAGCATTTCCGTTCCGTGCTCTGGCGGATCAACGTCGATGCCGGCGAACAGGGACGCGGCGTCGGCCGCTTCGCGGTGGACGGCCTGCTCGAAGAGGCCCGTCGACGCAGCATGGACCACGTGGACGTCATCTATGAGGCCGGCAGCGGCGGTCCGGAGAAGTTCTTCCAGCGTGTCGGCTTCACGCCCGTGGGCGAGACGGAGTACGGCGAGGTCATCGCCGAGATCCACCTCTGACCCGCTGCCTTCACTGCGCTCCCCCGGTCGTTGAGCGAGCGCAGCTCCCTCCCCCCGGTCGTTGAGCGAGCGCAGCTCCCTCCCCCGGTCGTTGAGCGAGCGCAGC
>CALKHM010000115.1 GCA_937988695.1 uncultured Microbacterium sp.
GGCCTTCGGCTCGCCCAGCCCGTACATCAGGAAGAACAGGAACAGCGTGGTCGGCAGTGCGTTGCCGACGTTGGTGACGAACCGGCCCCACACCACCCATCCGAAATCACGGTCGCGCAGCGACTCCCACGGCACCGAGCGGCGCTCCGGGTCGCGCCGCTGCACGGCATCCGGCTGCGGATCGGGGAGCAGCGCCGCGGTCAGCGTGCCGACCAGGGCGATGAACACCGCGAGAGTGAGATATCCGGCCAGCACGGTGAGCCCGAGCAGCACGACAGCACCGACGCCCAGGACGATGCCCACCGCCTGCGACGAGCTGGCGGCGGCCGAGGCACCGCCGCGCTGCGATTCGGGCAGCTGATCGGCGATGAGCGCGGTGAAGGCCGCAGAGGCCACTGCGATGCCGATCGACACGCCGGTCCACGCCAGGCCGATCAGCCACGGTCCCTGTGCGAGACCGGTGAGCAGGAGGCACACCGCGGTCAGCCAGCTGGCCCCTGCCGCCCACGGCCGGCGCCGGCCCCAGGGCGTGCGGGTGCGGTCGGACAGGGCGCCCGACAGCGGCCCCGCGACAATGCCCGCCAGTCCCCCGACGCCCAGGACGACACCCGAGTACACGACGCCGTACACCCAGGTGCCCGCTGCCCCGGGCGTGTCGAGCTGGTCGGGCAGCAGCAGTTGCACGGGGGTCAGCTGCACCGTCCAGATCGCGAGCCAGGCCAGTGTGAACAGCAGGAACCAGCCGGCGCCCACCTTGTGCGTGCGGGAGGCGTTCATGCACGAGCCCCCCGGATCAGCGCACGGTACCAGTCGAAGGATGCCTTCGGTGTGCGCTGCGACGTGCGCTGGTCGACATGCACGAGGCCGAAGCGCTGGGTGAAGCCGTCGGCCCACTCGAAGTTGTCCAGCAGTGACCAGACGGTGTACTCGCGCACGTCGACGCCCGCGTCGATCGCGTCGGCAACGGCCGCGATGTGACCGGCCAGATATGCGACGCGATCGGTGTCGTCGACGCGCACGGCGTGGTCGGGCTCGGGAAACGACGCGCCGTTCTCGCCGATGACCACGGGCGGCAGCCGGTCGCCATAGCGCTCCCGGAAGTCGATCAGCAGGTCGCGCAGAGCCGGGGGATCGATCGGCCACTCCGGTCCGAACCCGGTGGTCGGTGCTCCCGGGGTCGGGACGATCTCGAAGGGCACGGGGCCGGGAGCGGAGGCGGCGGCCACGGTGGTGGGGTTGTAGAAGTTGATGCCGTAGAAGTCCACCGGCGCCGAGATCAGCTCCAGATCGCCCTCGCGCACGGGCATGGGCGGCAGCCCGAAGTCCTCGAGGTCGGGGTACGCACCGGTCAGCAACGGATCCGCGAAGAGCCTGTTGTGCAGCAGATCGTAGGTGGCGGCGGCCGCACGGTCGTCGGGCGCGTCGTGCAGCGGTCGCACGAGGGTGTGATTGTTCGGGATGCCGACCTCCGCCGCCTCGTGTGCACGCAGGATCTGTACTGCGCGGCCGTGCGCGAGCAGCTGATGATGGATGGTGGCCAGCGCCTGGAACAGCAGCTGGCGGGCCGGCGCGAGGGTGCCCGCTCCGTAGCCTTGCAGCGACATCGAGACGGGCTCGTTGAGCGTGTACCAGTGGCGGACGCGATCGCCCAGCCGGTCCGCGACGATGCTCGCGTACGCGGCGAACCGCTCGACCATGTCGCGGTGCAGCCACCCGCCGGCCTCCTCCAACGCCTGCGGGTGGTCCCAGTGATACAACGTCGGGAACGGAGTGATCCCGGCGTCCAGCAGCGCGTCCACGAGCCGGTCGTAGTAGTCCAGGCCGCGTGGCTCGGTCGCGCCCACCCCGTCCGGCTGGATCCGCACCCACGACAGGGAGAACCGGTAGCGGTCGACGCCGAGCTCACGCAGCAGACCGACGTCCTCCGCGTAGCGGTGGTAGCTGTCCGGACCGGGTTCCGCGGTCGCGCCATCCTTCACCCACCCGGGAGTCTCGACCTGGACGTCCCAGATGCTGCGGCCGCGGCCGTCGCCGGTGCGGGCGCCCTCGATCTGAAACGACGAGGTGGCCGCGGACCAGCGGAAGCCGCGCGGAAAGCGGCGTGCGAGTGCGGGGGGATCGGGCAGGGTCATGGGGCTCCTCGGACAGCGTCGTACGAGTGGATCGGGTGATTCCGATCTTGGCACGGACGACCAGACCGGCGTGCACGGCACCGGTCGGCAGCGTGTACGCGGTCCTGGTAGACTCGTTGATCGGCTTGCGTGTGGGTTTTTCCCGCACACGCCCGACGGCGCCCTCTCCCGCCCGACGGCACTCAACCGATCACCTCAACGAAAGAACGTCCACACGTGGCAAACATCAAGTCGCAGATCAAGCGCAACAAGACCAACGAGAAGGCGCGCGAGCGCAACAAGGCCGTCAAGAGCGAGCTGAAGACCGAGGTGCGCCGCACCCGTGAGGCCATCGCCACCGGCGACAAGGCCGCTGCTGAGAAGGCTCTGGTGCGCGCGAGCAAGAAGCTCGACAAGGCCGTCAGCAAGGGCGTCATCCACAGCAACCAGGCCGCGAACCGCAAGTCGTCGATCGCGAAGCAGGTCGCCGCGCTCTGACACGCGCTGCACGTCACGAAGCCCGTCCCTCCCGGGGCGGGCTTCGTCGTCGCCCGCGCAGTCGCCTCGTACAGGCCGCCGCCTGCGCGCTCAGCCGCCGAACGGCGCCCGGGTGGCGATGACGGTGATCATCCGCTCCAGCGCGAAGACGGCATCCCGGGAACCGCCCTTCACATCTGCGTCCGCACGCGCCGTGGCCTGGATCGCACGGCCCAGGCTCTCTTCGTTCCACCCGTTCAGGTCACGGCGAGCACGATCGACCTGCCAGTCCTTCATGCCGATCTCGGCCGCCAGCGCTGCCGAGGGGCCGCGCCGGCCCGCCACGCGCGCCATCGTACGCAGCTTCATGGCGACGGCCGCCACCAGCGGCACGGGATCGGCACCCGACGCCAGCGCGTGCCGCAGCGCCACCAGCGCGTCGCCGTAGCGGCCGGCGATCGCCGTGTCGGCCACGGTGAAAGCCGTCGTCTCGACGCGGCCGCCGTAATAGCGCTGCACGATCTCTGCGGTGACCTCGCCGGGAACATCGGCGATCAGCTGCTGGCAGGCGGCGGCCAGCTCGGTGAGGTCGTCGGCGAACGCCTGCACGAGCGCTCGCAGCGCGGCCGGCGCGATCCTCTTGCCGGCGGCCTGGAACTCATCCGCGGCGAAGTCGTGGCGATCGCCGTCTCGCTTGACCGCCGGGCAGGGCACCTCGACTGCGGTGCCTGCGGCGGCACGGATCGCGTCGAGCAGCTTCTTGCCGCGCACGGTCGCCCCGGTGTGCCGCAGGATGAGCGTCGCGCCCTCCTGCGGATGCTCGAGGTAGGCCAGCGCCTCGGCAAGGAAGGCGTCGGTCGCCTTCTCGGCGCCGGTGATGCGCACCAGACGCGGCTCGCCGAACAGTGACGGCGAGGTGAGGGTCATCAACGTGCCCGACTCGTAGTCGTCGGCCCGCACGTCGGAGACCTCGAGACTGGCATCCTCGGCACGCAGATAGTCGCGGACGGCGGCGATCGCGCGCTCCGCGCACACCTCTTCGGGTCCCGACACGAGCACGATCGGCGCAGGCTGCGGCGCGCGCCAGTCCAGCTGCGGGATCGCGGCGCGCGACGACGAACGAGACGGAGCGCGACGGGCTGGCATTCCTCCAGCCTAATCAGGGGCGGGGACAGCCGCGCCACCCCGCGCGGTCAGGCGATCAGCGAGCTCGGGGCCCACGTGGGCCAGTCCGGCTCGCCCAGAACGAGCCCGTGCGCATACGCGGCCACCCGGCGCAACGGGCGCGCGGCGACGCTGTCATCGAACAGCTCCCATGAATGTAGCAACCTGCTACAGCGGCCGGGTCTGTGTCGCGGACGGACGTTGCGCGCTCCACGAGGCGAGCAGGCGCAGGCGTTCGGCGGACGGCGATCCGGGCTCGGCGGTGTACAGCATGAGCACGTTCCCGGGTTCAGCCGTGACCGCGAGCTCCTCGTAGGCGAGGGTCAGCTCGCCGACGACAGGATGCCGGAACCTCTTGGTACCAGCGCCATGGGTGCGCACGTCGTGTGCGGCCCACAGACGCCGGAAGACGTCGCTGCGCGTGGACAGCTCGCCGACGAGGTCTTGGAGAGCCCTGTCATGCGGGTCTCGCCCGGCCTCGGCGCGCATGATCGCGACGCACATGCCGGCGAACATCTCCCAGTCCGGGTAGAAGTCATGGGCCGCGGGGTCGAGGAACTGGAACCGGGCGAGATTGGGCGTGCGCCCGCCGTCCCCGATGATCGGAGAGGAGAAGGCGCGGCCGAGGTCGTTGACGGCGAGCAGGTTCTGTCGCGGATCGCGCACGAACGCGACAGCCTCGGTGATCGCCGACAGCGCCCACTCCAGACTCGGTCTGGCCGGACCGGCCTTGCTCGAGCGGCGGCGTGACCGACCGCTGCTGGGGATGCCGTCGGCCGCCCTCGCGAGGTCGAGAAGATGGGCCCGCTCGGTGTCGTCCAGCTGCAGCGCACGACACACGGCGTCGAGCACGGACGCGGACGCCCCCGCGATCGCGCCGCGTTCGAGTCTCGCGTAGTACTCCACGCTGACGCCCGCGAGCATCGCGACCTCGCTGCGACGAAGTCCCGCCACCCGGCGGTTCGGCCCGGCGGTCAGCCCTGCCTGCGCGGGGCTCAGCCGAGCGCGGCGGGTCATCAGGAACTCGCGGACCTCGGCTCGATCGTCCATGCCTCCAGGCTAGATCGACCTTCGCGAGGGAGACATGCCCTGCCAGTACACCTCTTGCCAGGGACTCCCACCGGTGACGGTCAGCCCGGACGCTGGATGACATGACCGACAAGACCTCGCACCGTGCGCGCAGGACGCTGCCCGCGCTGCTGCTCCTGCTGACGGTCTTCGGTCCGATCTCGATGGACCTGTACCTGCCCGCGCTGCCGGCACTGACCGTCGAGCTGGGGGCGGTCACCTCCGTTGCGCAGCTGACCGTCACCGCGTGCCTGATCGGTCTGGCAGCCGGTCAGCTCATCGCCGGCCCGCTCTCGGACAGGTATGGCCGGCGCGGCATCCTCCTGATCGGCATCGTCGCCTACATCGTGACCTCGGCGCTGTGCGCGCTCAGCGCGACGGTCGGGCTGCTCATCCTCGCCCGTCTCGTGCAGGGACTGGCCGGGGGCGTCGGCATCGTCATCGCGACCGCCGCCGGCCGTGACCTCTACGCGGGGAGCACGTTGATCCGCTTCTACGGCCGCCTCACGGTTGTCGGCGGCCTCGCCGCGATCGTCGGCCCCCTGCTGGGCGGGCTGCTGAACACGACGGTGGACTGGCGCGGACTGTTCCTGTTCCTCGCGGTGATCGGCGCCGGCATCCTCGTCGCCACGCTGCTCGTGTTCGGCGAGACGCTCCCCGTCGAACGCCGCACCCGCGGCGGGCTCGGGCAGACCCTGCACGACTACCGCACGCTGCTGACCGACCGTGTCTTTCTCGGCGCCGTGCTGAACCAGGGCTTCCTCTATGCTGCGTTGTTCGCATACCTCGCCGGTTCCACCTACGTGCTCCAAGACATCTACGGCCTGTCGCCTCAGTGGTATGCGGCGGTCTTCGGACTCAACTCGACCGGGCACATGGTCTTCGGGTACCTCTCCGGCCGTACTGCCCAGCGGTGGCGCATCGGCGGCACGCTCGCCGCCGGCGTCGCCGTGACCGGCCTCGGCGCCGCCGGTCTGCTGGTCGCCGGCATCACGCCCGTGCCACTCGGGATCGTCATCGTGTCGCTGTTCGCCCTGTCCAGCGGGGTCGCCGCCTCTGCGCCGCCGGCCACCACGCTCGCACTGTCCGACTACCCGCAGATGGCCGGCACCGCATCATCTCTGCTGGGAATGATCCGCTTCGGGTTCGGCGGTGTCGTCGCACCGTTGGTCGGTCTTGCCGGCGCCACGAGTATCCTTCCGCTGGGCATGGTGACCGCCCTCACGGGGCTTTTGGCCGCCGCGGCCTGCCTGTTCCTCGCGCGCCGGCGCGCCCGTGCCACCACGAGCGCGCCCGCGGGCGCGATGACCGCCTCCTGATCACCGAACCCCGAGAAGAAAGGACACCACCATGCGTGGAGTCATCATGTACGGCCCCGGCGACGTGCGGGTCGTCGACCGTGAGAGCCCGACGATCCTCGAGCCCACCGACGCCGTCATCAAACTGGCCGCCACCTGCATCTGCGGATCGGACCTGTGGCCCTATCGCGGCGCCGAACCCGTCGATCACGCTCCGATGGGGCATGAGTACGCCGGCGTCGTCACCGAGATCGGCTCTGCTGTGACCACGGTCGCGGTGGGCGACTTCGTGGTGGGCTCGTTCTGGGCTTCCGACAACACCTGCGAGATCTGCCAGGCCGGATACCAGTCGTACTGCGTGCACCGCGTGCTGATGGGCACCATCGGCACTCAGGCCGAGTATGCGCGCGTTCCCCTCGCCGACGGCACCCTCGTCGCCACGCCCGGCCACCCCGATGCCGACCTGCTTCCGTCCCTGCTGGCCGCATCCGACGTGCTCGGCACAGGCTGGTTCGCCGCCGTCGCCGCAGAGGCCGGCCCCGGTAAGACCGTGGCCGTCGTCGGCGACGGCGCGGTGGGCCTGCTCGGCATCCTCGCCGCCAGACAGCTCGGCGCCCAGCGGATCATCGCGATGAGCCGCCATGCCGACCGTCAGGAGCTTGCCCGCCGGTTCGGAGCGACCGACATCGTCCAAGAGCGAGGGGATGACGGAGTCGCGATGGTCAAGGAGCTCACCGACGGTCTCGGGGCGCATTCCGTGATCGAAGCCGTCGGCACGCAGGAATCCATGCAGCAGGCGATCCGCGCCACCCGCCCCGGCGGACACACCGGATTCGTCGGCGTCGCGCACGGCGTCGCCCTCGACGGCCTCGAGCTGTTCGGTGCCGGCATCCATCTGCACGGTGGTGCGGCACCCGTCCGCCGCTTCCTCCCCGACCTGCTCCGGCTCATCTGGGACCGCACCATCGACCCCGGCGCCGTCTTCGACCTGACCTTGCCGCTGGAGGATGCGGCCGAGGGCTACCGAGCAATGCACGAGCGCCGCGCCACCAAGGTGCTGCTCACCCTCTGAGCGACGAGGGGCCCATGCCACGGCGCCCGGGGATCAGGCGGGCGGAATTGAGGATGAAGGCGGTCTCGCTGCCGACGTGCACGAGAGCGGCGAGCACGGGCCCGAGAATGCCGAGGGCGGCGAGTGCCATCCCGATCACGTCGACGACGATCGTGCCGACGAAATTG
>CALKHM010000116.1 GCA_937988695.1 uncultured Microbacterium sp.
CGACCTGCATCCCGCGCGCGTCGTACCAGCGGTATCCGACGAAGATGCCCTCGCCGTAACGGACGTGTCCGAACGAGCCGGGGAAGTTGCCGTACGCGGGAGTGTCCTCCAGGCGCAGCGGGATCGTCTCGGTGAGCTTGCCGGACGGGTTCACTGCGCCGTACAGCACGTCGGCGGTCGCCGAGCCGCCGGCCTGGCCGAGCAGCCATCCCTCGAGGATCGCGGGCACCCGGTCGTGGAACGGCAGCGTCACGACGCCGCCGTTGGAGAGGACGACCACCGTGTTCGGGTTCGCGGCGACCAGCGCATCCAGCAGCGCGAGCTGCGCGGCGGGCAGCTCGAGATCGTCCCGGTCATAGCCCTCCGACTCGGCAGTCGCCGGCAACCCCAGGAACGCCACGACCACGTCGGCGGCGGATGCCGCAGCCACCGCCTCCTCGCGCAGCGCCGCCGGGTTGCCCGACCCGTCGAGCGTGAATCCCGCGGCGTACACGGCCTCGCCGGTCGCGGCATCCGCTATCGCCTCCCACGCGGTGTCGAGCCTGGTCGGGTTGATCAACGACGACCCGGCGCCCTGATACCGCGGCGTGCGAGCGAACGCGCCGACGACGGCGACCTTCTGCTCGGGTCGCAGCGGCAGCAGTGCGCCCTCGTTGCGCAGCAGCACGATCGAGCGCCCGGCGACCTCTCGCGCGAGCGCGTGGTGCGCGTCGACGTCGAGCGGACCGGTGATCGGCGGGCGGCTCTGCGCCCTGCGCACGAGGTTTCGCACCCGGCCGGCCGCGACATCCAGCGCCTTCTCGTCGAGCGTGCCCTCCGCCACGGCGGCGACCAGCTGCGCGTCGGTGCGCCCGCCACTGGCGGGCATCTCGAGGTCGAGGCCGGCGGCCAGGCCCGCGACCCGGTCGTTGACCGCGCCCCAGTCCGAGACCACGAGCCCCTCGAAACCCCACTCGTCGCGCAGCACCTTCGTCAGCAGCCACGGGTCCTCCGACGCGTACACCCCGTTGATCCGGTTGTACGAGCACATCACCGTCCACGGCTGGGCGTCTTGCACCACCCGTTGGAACCCGCGCAGATAGATCTCGCGCAGCGGCCGCGGGTCGACGTCGGAGCTGACGCGCATCCGGTCGAACTCCTGGTTGTTGGCCGCGAAGTGCTTCAGCGACGCGCCCACCCCCATGGACTGGATGCCGCGGACGAGGCCCGCGCCGAGAACACCCGACACGATCGGGTCCTCCGAGAAGTACTCGAAGTTGCGCCCGCACAGCGGCGACCGCTTGATGTTGATCCCCGGACCCAGGATCACCGCGACGTCCTCGATCGCCGACTCGACGCCCAGAGCCTTGCCGACGCGCTCGGCCAGCTGCGGGTCGAACGACGCTCCCAGCCCCACAGCCGGCGGGAAGCAGGTGGCCGGCACGCTGTCGGCGATGCCGAGGTGGTCGCTGGCCCCCGCCTGCTTGCGCAGGCCATGCGGCCCGTCGGTGAGCAGGATCGACGGGATGCCGGCATCCGGCACCGCCTTCGTCGTCCAGAAGTCCGCCCCCGAGGTGAGGGACGCCTTCTGCTCCAGCGTGAGGTCGGAGACATCGGTCGTGTCGGTCATCGATTCGCCTTTCGTTTCGTGTCGGTGCTGGTCTCGGTCTTCGTGTCCGGCTGGTCAGCGCGTCGCCTTGATCGGCCAGATCGCGAGGGCCCCCAGGATGCCGAGGACGATCGCGACCGGGAACAGCCCCTGGTAGCCGAACGCCAGCACGATCGCGCCGGCGACGCCGGGTGCGAGGGTCTGCGGCAGGGTCGCGGCGATGTTGACCACGCCGAGGTCTTTGGCGAACGACTTCGCGGACGGCAGCACCTCGGTGATCAGGGCGGTGTCCACGGCCTGAAACATGCCGAACCCGAACCCGGCGATGAACGTCATGATCATCCACGCGTCGAGGTCCTGCCAGAACCAGGGCAGCAGGAAGCCGAGGCTGACCACCGCGGCAGACGCGAACACGAAGGGCTTGCGACGTCCCACCCTGTCGGACAGCGGCCCGGACACAAGCGTGGAGATGACGATGCCGACGATGCTCAGCAGCCCGAGCAGCGGGATGACGGTCTCCGGATGCTCGACCTTGAAGTAGTACTGCAGGAGATACAGCTGATAGCCCGTGACGGCGAAGTAGCCGGTGTACAGCAGCAGCCGGCCGGTGAACGCCCAGAAGAAGTCCGGATGCTTGACCGGGTTGACCCAGAACGTCTTCAGGAACTCGACCACGTCGAACGGCTCGGGCTTGAGCTGGGTGCTCGGGTAGTCGGGGTTGAAGAGGACGAACAGCGACAGCACGACGATCGCGAAGACCGCGAACGTGATGTAGCCGGCCACGACGCTGTTGAAGAAGAAGGCGCCGATGATCGACCCGCCCAGGGCTCCCACCATCAGGCCGACGCCGGACAACGCGGCGAACGTGCCGCGTCGCGCGACGGGAACGCGGTCGGGCATGACCGCCGAGAGAGGACCCTGCGCGAAGTTGAAGCAGATCTGCACGAGCACCCAGGCGATGATGAAGCCGACCAGCGAGCCGACCATCGCCAGGCCGATCAGGGCCAGCGCGCCGGCGAGTGCGCCGATCACGATCCATGGGCCGCGACGCCCGAGGCGCGAGCGGGTGCGGTCGGAGATCTGGCCGGCGATCGGCTGGGCGATCATGGCGGCGAAGGCGCCGATCGTCGAGACGATCGCGAGGTTGGCGACGTTGACCTGGTTCGCGTCTCCGAATGCCAGCGTGATCTGCTGCGGCAGCAGGATCCCGGGGACGGCGCCCCAGATCATGAAGATCGCGAAGTTCGCCGGGATGATCCAGATCATCAGGCGCCGCAGCCCCTTGACGGGCGGGGGTGGGTCGTCGTTGCCCGCCGCGGTGGCGACGAAGGTGTTCTCGGTCATCGCAGCGGCGGGTGGGACGGATGATTCTGACGGCACTGTCATGAGGGATCCTGTCGGTGGAGATGCGCTCGGCGATCAGCTCTGCGGCAGCAGTGCAGAAACCATACGACACTTGGTTTTAAGAAATCAAGTGCTGCTCGGTTTATCGTGAAGGCATGCCGAAGACCACACGACGCGGCGCCTACGCGAAGGGCGTCGCCAAGCGCGAGGAGATCCTCACCCGCGCGCTCGAGGTGATCGCCCGCGAGGGGTACCACGGCGCCTCGGTGAAGGAGCTCGCCGCCGCGGTGGGCCTGAGCCAGGCCGGTCTGCTCCACTACTTCGACTCCAAGGAGGAGCTGTTCACCGAGATCCTGCGCAAGCGCGACGACGTCGACGTCGCCGAGCTCGGCGGCATCGCGGCGACTCCGGTGGACCTGGAAGCCGTGCGGGACGGGTACGTGCAGATCATCCGGCACAACAGCCGCGTTCCCGGCGTCGTCGAGCTGTTCTCCCGAATGGCGGTGGACGCGGCCGATCCGCAGCATCCTGCCCATCGCTTCTTCGTCGAACGCAACGCACTGCTGCGCGGGGTGTTCGCCGACGCGATCGCCCGCGCGCAGGCGGCGGGCGAGCTCACCGACGCCGTGGACGCCCAGACGCTCGCCCGCATCTTCCAAGCCGTCGCCGACGGCCTGCAGCTACAGTGGATGCTGGAGCCCGAGGTGGACATGCCGGCCATCGTCGACGACTTGTTCGCCGCCCTGGTGCGAGGGCGCTCGGGCCCTGACGCCACCGGGCCGAGGGCGCCCGAGCAGCGGGCGTAGCACCCCCGACACGCCGGCCGACAGCGTCGCACCCGGACGCGCCGGCGGGCGGTCAGACCGCGGTGAGGGCCGGGATGACCTCGCGCTCGAACAGCTCGACGCCGGAGGTGTCGTACGCGAGCTCCGGGAAGTAGTGGATCGAATAGCCCAGTCCGTGCGCCGCGCGCGCGGACAGCCGCTCGACCACCTGCTCGGGGGTGCCGAAACCGTCCGATGCGAGGTACTCCTGCTCCACCTTGTCGGCTCGCGCCTGCCCGAGGTGCGGCAGCAGCCGGGCCTTCACGGCGGCCAGCCGCTCGTGCGCCTCGGCCTCGGTCGGCGCGACGATCGTGTTGAAGTTCGACGACCGGACGATCTCGGCCTGATCGCGACCGAGCACCGAGCAATGCGCACGCAGCGCGGCATCCTTCTGCAGGAACTCGTCGAGCGGCCCGGTGAAGTTCGTGTACGACGCGTACCGGGCGGCGATGCGCAGCGTGACCTTCTCGCCGCCGCCGGCGATCCACAGCGGAATGCCCGGGCCCGCCTCACCTGGGGCCTGGACCGGGGCACCTCCCGGCGCGCCGGCGCGCAGACCCGGCGCGCGGACCTTCTGCACGGGCAGCGGCCGCACGATCGCGCCGTCGACCTGGTACTCATGGCCGGAGAAGGTGGCCGTGCCCGTCGTCCATGCCTGACGCATGATCTCCACGCCCTCGCGCAGCTTGCGCAGGCGCCGCGGAACCTCGGGGAACCCATAGCCGTACGCGCGCCACTCGTGCTCGTACCAGCCGCCGCCGATGCCCATCTCGACACGGCCGGCCGACACGTGGTCGATCGTGGCGGCGACCTTCGCCAGGTATGCCGGGTTCCGATAGCCCATGCACGTGCACATCTGGCCGAGCCGGATGCGCTGGGTCGACGCGGCGAACGCCGCCATCAGCGTCCAGGCCTCATGCGTGGCCTCGTCGCTGGGCACCGGCGTGGTGTGGAAGTGGTCGTAGACCCACAACGACTCCCACGGTCCGGCGTCGGCTCGCTGCGCAAGCCCGCGCATCGTGGCCCAGTGCTCGGCGGGGTCGATGCCGACGAGGTCGAAGCGCCAGCCCTGAGGAAGGAAGGTTCCGAATCGCATGACGCCAGCCTAGAGCCGGCGCTCCGCGCGCCTCGCGGATGCGTCGCTCACAGCAGGGCGCGCACGGATGCGCCGCTCACAGCAGGGCGCGCACGGATGCGTCGCTCACAGCAGGGCGCGCGCGGATGCGTCGCTCACAGCAGGGCGCGCGCGGATGCGTACGCGTCGGGCACGTCGCGGATCTCCGTGTCATAGACGCGCACGATCCGTCCGTCGCCGTAGCGCGGCCATCCCGGATCGCCGTCGGTGACGAACGCGACGGCGGCGGCGTGCACCCTGTCGGCGAGCGCCTGCGGAGGGTTCGGCCCGGCCAGCGCCTGCATCGCCGGGCCGTCCAGGCAGTCGAAGAAGAACGGCACGTCCAGGCAGTGCTCGGCGAAGCCGAAGTGCCCCGACGGCCACGAGAAGCGGTACACCCAGGTGGGCGCACAGGCGCGGTCGCCAGCGATCTGCACCACCGCTCGCCGGAACATCCGGTCGGTGAGCAGCCGGCCGGCCAGCCGCGCCTTGCCCTTGGCCACGACCTCGACATTGGCGGCCAGGTACGCTCGGCGGGCGGCCCGCGGAAGGCCCAGCCTGCCCAGCAGCATCCCGCGCGGCACCCACCGCAGCTTCTTGTCGGCCCCCGCCAGCGCCATCGTGAACTCGTCGTCGGTGGCGCCGAGCACGAGCGGCTTGTCGGCGCCGACGCCGCCGCGCAGCGACTCGGGCGTCGGACGCAGGATGAGCTCGCCATCCACGGCCGGCCCCAGCGGCAGGCCCTCGTCGATGACGGCGGCCATGTTGCCGGCATCCAGCGCGGTGGCGTTCTTCTGCAGCTCGAGCACACGCTGCTCGCTCAGCGACGAGAAGCCGGCGCGGGTCGGCGGAACGCCGCCGGTCTCGGCGAGCGCCCGGCCGAACGCCTCGGAGCGCGCGGCCGAGACATCGGCCAGCGCGGACGAGATCGCGTACACGCCCTGGAACAGGTGCTGCGCGGCCGGCATCCCGAGCAGCGTCATTACCGCCCCGCCGCCGGCGGACTGGCCGGCGATCGTCACCCGTGACGGGTCGCCGCCGAACGCCGCCACGTTCTGCTGCACCCATTCCAACGCCAGCAGCCAGTCGCGCACGCCGCGGTTGGAGGGGGCATCCTCGATCCAGCCGAAGCCGTCGAAGCCGAGACGATACGAGATCGTCACGGTCACGACGCCGTCGCGGTTGAAGTTGCGGCCGTCGTACCAGAGGCTGGCCGGCGACCCGGCGAAGTAGCCGCCGCCGTGGATCCACACCAGCACGGGCAGGCCCGTCGCGGCGGGGTCGGGGGTGAACACGTTGACGTTGAGGGTGGACTGTCCGGGCACGCTGGGCTCGGGGATGAGCGTGACCCCCGGGTCACCGCGCTGCGCGGTCGGGCCGAACTCCAGCGCGTCCCGCACGCCGGACCACGGCGCCTTCGGCACGGGAGCGGCGAACCGCAGGTCGCCGACGGGCGCCTCGGCGAACGGGATGCCCAGGAACGCCGCCGAGCGCGCGTTCCCGGTCCCGCCGGTGGTCGGGCGCCAGCATCCGCGCACCCGGCCCGCAGCCGTCTGGACCTCGACGTACTCCACCTCGGTGGCCTGATCCTCCATGGGTCTCCCTTCCGGTCCCTCTCCGGCGGCGCCCTTCCGGTCCGGGCGGCGCCCTCGCGGTCTGGGCGGCGCCCTCGGCCGCTCAGTCGCCGAACACGCGGGCCTGCGGCATCCTGCGCCTCATCACCTCGATGGCGTCGGCGTTCTCGTCGACGAGCACGGCGCGCCGGCCGAGCGCCGCGGCGACCGCGCCGGTCGTGCCGCTACCGGCGAACAGGTCGAGCACCCGGTCGCCGCGACGGCTCGAGGCCTGCACGATGCGGCGGAGCACGCCCTCGGGCTTCTGCGTGGGATAGCCGGTCTTCTCGCGGCCGGTGGTCGGCACGATGGTGTGCCACCACACGTCGGTCGGAAGCTTGCCGCGCGCCGCCTTCTCGGGCGTGACCAGTCCCGGCGCCATGTAGGGCTCACGGTCCACGGCGGCCGAGTCGAACCAGTAGCGCTGCGGATCCTTCACGTACACGAGGATCGTGTCGTGCTTGGTCGGCCACCGCCGGCGCGTCTTCGCGCCGTAGTCGTACGCCCAGATGATCTCGTTGAGGAAGCGGTCACGGCCGAACAGGGCATCCATCAGCACCTTCGCGTAGTGGGTCTCGCGGAAGTCGAGGTGCAGGTACAGCGTGCCGTCGTCGGCGAGCAGCCGCCATGCCTCGCGCAGGCGCGGCTCGAGGAACCCCCAGTAGTCGTCGAACCGGTCGTCGTACGCGCGCAGGTCGCCGCGCAGCCGCTCGTACTCGCGCCCGTGGAACCCGCGCCGCACGACCGGCTCGGCGTCGGCGTGTTCAGAACTCCGTCGATCTGGTGCCGGTGGAGCGGCTACCGGGTCGATCCCGGCCCCCGGCCCCGGATCTTGCGGAGTTTTGAACGCGGATGCCGCGGACCGGGCGGTCTCGACGGCACGGGTGCGCACGCGGCCGGTGTTGAACGGCGGGTCGAGGTAGACGAGCGTGAACGCGGCCTCCGGCAGCGACCGGGCCACGGCGAGGTTGTCGCCGTGGTGGATCTCGACCGAGCCGGGGGCGGACGGGCCGGCGGCGGGCGGGCCGGGGGCGGACGGGACGGGGACGGACGGGCCGGAGGCGACCGGGACGCCGGCGACCGCGCCACGGGCACCGGCCACCGGCGGCGGCGCCTCGCGTACGACCGCCGAGCCGGCGACATCCGTCCCGCTCACGGCACCCGGTACAGCCAGGCGTCGGTTGCGAACTTCGAGGCGACCAGCGCCTCCGCCTCGGCATATTCCTCGTCGGTGATATGCCCGGGGGTCGCGCCGTACAGGTTCACGAACGTCTCGATGAACCGCTCGATGATCTGCTCGCGCGGCAGCCCGGTCTGGCTGCGCAGGGGGTCGACGCGCTTGGCCGCCGACACCGTGCCCTTGTCGCTGAGCTTCTCACGGCCGATGCGCAGCACCTCGCTCATCACCTGGCCGTCCATGTCATAGCTGAGCGTCGCATGGTGCAGCACGCCCCCGCCGGCCAGCCGCTTCTGCGCGGCTCCGCCGATCTTGCCGCTGGGGCCGGCGATGTCGTTCAGCGGCTGATAGACCGCGTCGATCCCCAGCGAGCGCAGCGCCTGCAGCACCCAGTCGTCGAGGAACGCATACGAGTCGGCGAACGTCATGCCTGCCACCAGCGACGCCGGCACGTAGAGCGAATACGTGACGATCGAGTTCGCGCCCATCATCATGGCGCCGCCGCCGGAGATGCGGCGCACGATGTCGTAGCCGTGCCGCCGCGCGCCCTCCGGATCGACCTCGTTGCGCACCGACTGGAACGACCCGATGACGACGGCGGACTCGTTCCACTCCCACATCCGCAGCGTCGGCGTGCGCCGGCCATCGCCGACACGCGTGGTGAGCACCTCATCGAGGGCGAGGTTCATGCGCGGCGTGACGGGTGCGGAATGCACGACCTCCCAGGAGAAGTCGCGCCAGCCGGGAGCCGTGATCAGCGCCCGGCGCACCGCGGTGCCGACGGAGTCGGGGGTGAAGCCGAGCAGCTGGGCTCCCTCGGGGAGGGCCGCGCGCACGGCGGCGGCGATCGTCGCGGCATCCGTCGTGTCGGGCAGGCCGTTCACCGCGGCGTCGATATCGGCCAGAGCGTCGTCGGGCTCGAGGAAGAAGTCTCCGGCCAGACGGAAGTCGGCGATCCGCCCATCCCGGACCTCGAGGTCGACGACGACGAGCTTCCCGCCCGGGACCTTGTACTCACCGTGCATGCTCTCAGCCTACGGCCGGTAGAGTGAATGCCGCGGCTCTGCCGCTGCGTCGTCGATGCGCTCTTGCGGCCCGGGCCCGTGCCCGCCGCGATTCTTCTTCGAACGGCGACCCCGTGCACTTCCGCACACGCGCCCTCCGGCGCCGCCGCCTCGCGCACCGCTTCACGTGCGCCCTGCCGAAAGCAGCCCATGACCTCCTTCCTCTCCCTCGGCGTGCCCGAGCCCCTCGCCGCGGTGCTGGCCGCCTCCGGCAAGACCGAGGCGTTCCCGATCCAGCGCGACACGCTGCCCGACACACTCACCGGGCGCGACGTGCTCGGCCGCGGCCGCACCGGCAGCGGCAAGACGATCGCGTTCGCGCTGCCGCTGGTCGCCCGGCTGGCGGCATCCGGCACGCGGTCGCAGCCGCGCCGTCCGCGCGGGCTCGTGCTGGCCCCGACCCGGGAGCTGGCCACCCAGATCGCCGCGACGGTCAAGCCGCTGGCGGATGCCGCGGGCCTGACCGTCACGACCGTGTTCGGCGGCGTCAGCCAGCACCCGCAGGAGCAGGCGCTCGGTCGCGGCGTCGATATCGTCGTCGCCTGCCCGGGCCGTCTGGAGGACCTCAAGGCCCAGGGCGTCGCCGACCTCGGCGCCGTCGAGGTCACCGTGCTGGACGAGGCCGATCACATGGCCGACCTGGGATTCCTGCCCGGCGTGACGCGTCTTCTCGCGGCGACGCCGGCGACCGGACAGCGGCTGCTGTTCAGCGCCACACTCGATCGCGGCGTCGACACCCTCGTGCGGCGGTTCCTGCACGACGCCGTGTCGCACTCGGTGGACGAGGCATCCGTGCCACAGGGCGTCATGACGCACCGGGTCTTTCTCGTGCCCGACGGCGACACCAAGAACGCGCTCGTCCGGCACCTCGCGTCCGGACGCGGACGCCGCATCCTGTTCACACGCACGAAACACCAGGCCAAGCGCCTGGCCAAGCAGCTGACGGCGGCAGGGATCCCGGCCGTCGACCTGCAGGGCAACCTGTCGCAGAACGCCCGGGAGCGCAATCTCGCCGCGTTCAACGCCGATCCCGACGCCGGAGGCGTGCGGGTGCTGGTGGCGACGGATGTCGCGGCCCGCGGCGTGCACGTCGACGACGTCGAGCTCGTGGTGCACGTCGACCCGCCGGTGGAGCACAAGGCGTATCTGCACCGCTCGGGGCGCACTGCTCGCGCGGGCGCCGAGGGGACGGTCGTGACGGTCGCGCTCGACGAGCAGCGCCGCGACGTGGTGGATCTGCTGCGCCACGCGAAGCTGAAGGCGCCGTTCGAGTCGGTCGCGGCCGGCGACGAGACCGTCTCTGCGCTGGTCGGCCAGCCCGCGCCCCGCATCGAGCCCGCGCCCGTGACCCCGACTGCGGGCGGAGCGGGGCGCGCGGAGGCGCGTGCGGGAGGCGGGGCCGGGCGCGGGCGCGCGGGCGCCGGGGCCGGGCGCGGGGGCAGCGGCGGGGCCGGGCGCGCGGGTGCCGCCGGGCGCGGGCGCGCGGGCGCCGGGGCCGGGCGCGGGGATCGTGCGGGCAGCGTAGCCGGGCGCGGCGATCGTGCGGGCGCCGGGAACGGCGACGGGCGCGGTAGGAAGGCCGGCGAACGCACGGGCGTGAAGGGCGGGCAGAGCACCCGAGCGAAGGTCGGGCAGAGCACCGGAGCGAAGGACGGCGCACGCACGAGCGACGGATCGGGCGTCGGCGCCCCGGCCGACGGGGCCCGAAAGACGACGGGCAGCACGGCCGGTGCCCGGACATCCTCCGGCGAGCGGGCCGGCGCGGCATCCTCTCGCCGGCGTCGCAATCGCGGCGGCCGACAGCAGGCGGACGCGTCGGCCCGCACCCCGCGCGGCGAAGGCGGCGCGCAGAACGCAGGCCAGACCGCAGGCGCAGCTCAGCGCGGCACCGGGCGCACGGCGCCGCACACCCCGGCGCCGCAGAGCGGCCGGACCGCGTCGGGCAAGCCGACGATCGGCGCGACGGTCGGGAGCCTCCGCGGCCACGGCTCACGCCGCGCCGCGCGCCCCGGCGGTCGCTGAGCAGCACCGGCATCACCGGCTGGCGCTCCGCGACTGCGGTGACGGCGCCAGCCACGCGGGATCCACGCATCCCCCAGCCGACCGCACGCACGCCGGACCACGACGTTCCGCGTCGACGGCCGCGTCGCGGCATCCGGGCACTACCCGCGCACGGGGAACCGCGCGTTCAGCCAGGCGAGCACGTCGGCGCGCACGTCGGCCTGGCAGAACTCGTTGAACAGCTCGTGCCGGGCGTCCGGATACACCAGCGTCGTCACGTCGGTGAAGCCGGAGCGGCTGCGGTAGGCGTCCGCGAGCTTGTGCACGCTGCGCGGGCCGCCCACCGGGTCGTCGCGTCCCACGATGAGCAGGGTCGGGATGTCACGACCCAGGTGGCGGCGCGGGCGTCCGAACAGTCGCGCGGCGTCGAGCGGGCCGAAAAGACGCAGCAGCGGCGCCTCGACCGTCAGCGGGTCGGCGTGGAACTCCTCGGCCACACGCGGGTCGCTGGAGAGCCACTCCAGCCCGGAGGCCCCCTTGGCCTTCCAGCGCGCGTTCAGATCTCCGGCGTTGAGCGTGCCGGGCAGGCGCAGCGCCGAGCCCGACAGCACGATCGCGTCGTACGCCTCGGGATGCCGGTTGACGAGGATCTGGGTGAGGAACGACCCCCACGAATGCCCGAGGATCACCAGTGGCAGGTCGGGGTTCTCGGCGCGGACGAGCTCGGTGAGCCTCCAGCACGCCTCGACGGCCGCGGGGTGTCCGCCGGGGCCGAGGTGCCCCAGCCGCGACGCGTCGCCTCCGTGCTGTGCCATCCCGGTGCGGCCGTGGCCGCGGTGGTCGTCGGCGTACACCGTGTAGCCCTCGGCGGTCAGCGCGTCGGTGAGCGCTCCGTAGCGGCCGGCGTGCTCACCGACACCGTGCAGCAGCTGTAGGGCTGCCCGGGCCGGGACCCGCGCGGGGTGCACGTCGAACACGATCGCGACGCCGTGTGCATCGATGAACTCGGGCATGTCCGGAGCCTAGCCCCTCCCTGCCCTGCGTCGAATTCACATGAATTGGCCGAATGCACACGAAACTTCCGGCGGTTTGATGTGCATTCGCCAAATTCATGTGAATTTGGCGCACCGCGGGGGAGGGATTTACTTAGCTAGGCTAATAAGCTAGGCTAAGGATCGTATGGCTCACGACACTGCGCACGACGACACCGCACCCGTCCCCACCGAAGAGGATGCCGCCACCGCCCGCGATCTGCGGATGGCGACGTTCCGACTGAGCCGGCGGCTGCGCACCGAGCGCGCCCTGGACAGCATGAGCGACGGCCAGTTCGCCGTGCTGCACACGCTGAAGGCGTCAGGGCCCCACACGCTGGGCGAGCTCGCCGACGGCGAGCGGGTCACGGCACCCTCGATGAACCGCACCGTGAACTGCCTCGAGGAGGCCGGCTGGGTCACCCGCACTCCCGACGAGACCGACCGCCGCAAGGTCAACATCGAGATCACCGACGACGGCCGCACCCTGGTCACCGAGGCACTGCGCCGGCGCGACCGCTGGCTGGCCACCACCCTGGCGAGCCTGACCCCCCGCCAGCGCAAGACCCTCGCCGCCGCCGCCGCCATCATGAGCGAGGTGGCCGCGCGATGAAGGCGATGTTCCGATCCCTCGGCCTGTTCAACTACCGCGTATGGTTCATCGGCGCCCTGATCTCGAACATCGGCGGCTGGATGCAGTCCACCGCGCAGGACTGGGTGGTGCTCACCGAGCTCACGAACAACGACGCCACGGCGATGGGCGTCACGATGGCGCTGCAGTTCGGCCCGCCGCTCGTGCTGGTGAGCATCACCGGCTGGGTGGCCGACCACTTCGACCGGCGCAAGCTGCTGATGTGCACGCAGACCGCCCTGGGCATGCTCGCGATCACGGTGGGCGTGCTGCTGCTCACCCACGTCATGACGCTTCCGCTGATGTGGATGTTCGCGGCGCTGTTCGGCGTCGCCAACGCGTTCGACTCCCCCGCCCGCCAGGCGTTCGTGTCCGACGTCGTCTCGCGCGAGAACGCCGCCAACGCGGTCGCGCTGAACTCGGCATCCTTCAACACCGCCCGCCTGATCGGGCCCGCGGTGGGCGGCATCATGATCGTGCTGGTGGGCACCGGCTGGATGTTCATCGTCAACGCCGCCACGTTCATCGCGATGCTGGCCGCGTTGTCGATGATGCGCCGCGACGAGCTCGAGCCGCGGGTGAAGGCGACGGATGCCACCCGCCTGGCCGACGGCTTCCGCTACGTCGCACGCCGCCGTGACCTCCTGGTGCTGTTCGTGATGGTGTTCCTGATCGGGGCGTTCGGCATGAACTTCCCGATCTTCGCGTCGACCATGGCCCTGGAGTTCGGCA
>CALKHM010000117.1 GCA_937988695.1 uncultured Microbacterium sp.
GTCGATCGCGAACGGCAGCACGAACCCGTCGTTGTAGTCGGTGTGCTCGCCGATGAGGTTCACCCGGCCCGGAGCCGACCAGGCGCCCTCGGCAGGCCGGTCGGACAGCGCGGCGAAAAGCGCACTGGCGGCATCGCCGGTGCGCGGTGCGTGCGCGGGTGAGGTGGCATCGGTCGCCTCGCCGGTCACAGCGAGACCCCCTCGAGCGCCTCGCGCAGCCGGGCCGCGGCGGTCTCGGGCGGGATGTCGGCGATCCACGCACCCATCGCGGCCTCGGATCCGGCCAGGAACTTGAGTTTGTCCGCCGCCCGGCGTGGGCTGGTCAGCTCGAGGTGCAGCCGGTAGGTGTCGCGCGCGACGTGCACGGGTGCCTGGTGCCAGGCCGCGATGTAGGGCGTGGGCGTGTCGTACAGCGTGTCGCCCCCGCGCAGCAGCATCAGGTACAGGCGGGCGAGCTCGTCACGTTCGGCGTCGGTGGTCTCGGCGAAGTCGGCGACCTGCCGGTGCGGCATCATGTGCACCTCGAGCGGCCAGCGCGCCGCGAACGGCACGAACGCGGTCCAGCGCAGCCCTTCGAGCACGACGCGCTCGCCGGCGCGTTCGAAGTCGAGGATGTCCTGGAACAGCGAGGGCGACGTGCGCCGGATGCTCTCCAACGTGCGGATGGTGCGGGGCGTGATGTACGGGTACGAGTAGATCTGCCCGTGCGGGTGGCCCAGCGTCACCCCGATGGCCTCGCCCCGGTTCTCGAACGGGAACACCTGATGAATGCCGGGCAGCGCCGACAACGCGGCGGTGCGGTCGGCCCACGCCTCGATCACCGTACGGGCGCGGGTGACGGTCTGGGTGCCGAACGAACCGGTGGTGTCCGGGCTGAAGCATACGACCTCACAGCGGCCCACGCTCGTGCGCGATCGACCGAGGCCGATCGCGGAGAGGTCGTCGAGCCCCTCCGGCGGGTCCTCGCCGGCCGGTGCGGTGCCGGTCGCCTCGGCCAGCGCCGGGCCGAACGACGGCGACTTGTTCTCAAACACCGCGACGTCGTACGGCGACGGGATCTCGGAGGGGTTCGTCGGCGACTGCGGGGCGAGCGGGTCGAGCTCGGCCGGAGGCAGGAACGCGCGGTTCTGGCGTGCGGCAGCGATCGAGACCCAGTCGCCGGTGAGCACGTCCTGGCGCATCGTGGCGGTCGTCGGGCGGGGGTCGAGCACACGGGCGTCGACCGTGCGCTCGGTGCTGAGCGCGGTGTCGGGGTCGTCGTAGTAGATGAGCTCACGGCCGTCGGCCAGGTGGGTCGCACGCTTGATGACGCCGGCGCCGAGCGCCGTGACGTCCTCGATGGTGCCGTCGCCATGCATGTTCACGTCAACACGGTAGCAACCAGCGTGTGTTATCGTCAACAAGCCGGTGTTCGGCATGCGGAGAGGAGGTGACCGTGGTCGATCGCGACATCTCCGCGCTGCAACGCCTCGACCGCGAGTACGCCGAGCGGGAGGCCGGCGTCCGGGTGCCGCCGTCGCGCACGGTACGGCGTGTGTCGATGGTGGATGTCGCAGGTCGGGCGGGCGTATCGGGGCAGACGGTGTCGCGCGTGGTCAACGGCAGCCCGCGTGTCGACCCGCTCACACGCGCGCGGGTCGAGGCGGCCATGCGCGAGCTCGGCTACCGGCCACACCGCGCGGCGCGCGCACTGCGCACCGGTCGCACCCAGACCATCGGGCTCGTCGCCGCGACCCTGGCCACCGTCGGCAACTCGCGGATGCTGCAGGCGGTCGCCGACGCCGCCGCGGCCCGAGGATATGCGTTGGTCGTGGTGACGCTCGGGAGCAGCGGCGACGTCGGCACAGCCTTCGAGAGCCTGCGCGACCAGGGCGTCGACGGCGCCATCGTGCTCAACGAGGCCACGGCGTGGGTCAGCGCGGCCGACGCCCCGGCCGACCTCCGGCTGGTCGTGGTCGATGCGCCGGATGCCGGTCGGTTCGACGTCGTGCAGACCGACCATGCCGCTGGAGCCGCCCTCGCGACCGGCCACCTGCTCGGTCTCGGGCATCGTCGCGTGCACCACGTCGCCGGTCCGGCGGGATCGTTCGCTGCCGACGAGCGCGAACGAGGCTGGCGGACGACACTGGCCGACGCCGGAGCGCCAGCGTCCGACCCGCTACGCGGCGATTGGACCGCGGCCTGTGGCCATCGCATCGGCGGGCAGCTGGCGGCCAACCCTGCCGTGACAGCGGTGTTCGCGGCCAACGACCAGATGGCACTCGGGGTGCTGCGTGCGCTCGCCGAGGCCGGGCGGCGGGTGCCTGAGGAGGTCAGCGTCGTGGGGTTCGACGATGTGATCGACGCGGCCGACTACCGCCCTCCGCTGACGACCGTGCACCAGGACTTCGACGCGCTGGGTGCGCGCGCGGTCGCCACCCTCGTGGCGGGTATCGAGCATGCCGCTGCACCCGCACTGCAGACGGTCCCTGCCGAGCTCGTCGTGCGCGCGAGCACCGCCGCCGCGCTGCGGTGATCGCGGCGCACCACCGAGGCGAACTCTGCGACTCGACCCGCCCGATCGCGTGCGCATGCCGCGCCCCGCGCAGCGCCGGCGCCGGCCCGTGGCTATGCCGGATGCCGCGACGCGAAGGCGCGCAGCGCGGCAGCGACCGTCGGATCCTCCAGGTGGACGCCGTGGCCGCCGGGAACCTCGAGATACTCGGCGCCGCGGATCCGGTCGGCCATTGCGCGCCCGTTCGCTGCCGGGGTGATCGCGTCGTCCGCGCCGTGCACGACGAGGGTCGGCACGCAGATGCGGTCCAGCTCATCCCAGGTGTCGTGCGACGAGCTCGCCTGGTAATGCCCGCGTCGTGCGCGCAGACGGGTGTCGCCGCGCGCGAGCAGTCCCAGCACGTCGGGATGCTGCGCGCGGAATGCCGCGCCGAAGAAGTAGGGCCCGAGCACGTCGGGGTCACCCCCTGCCAGAGCGCGGGTGGCGGCAGCCGGTCGCGCCGTGCCGCGGGCATCACCGCCGGTGGCCGAGATCAGCGTCAGGGATGCCACGCGCTCGGGGCGCTCCAGCGCAAGCCACTGGGCGACGCGGCCGCCCATCGAGTGTCCGACGATGTGCGCGGACCGCGCGCCGGCGGCATCCAGCACGGCGACGGCATCGGCGGCCAGCATCCGTGTCGTCCAGTCCGCAGGCGCTCCCATCGTCGACGCGCCGATGCCGCGGTGGTCGTAGGTGATGACGCGGAATCCGTCGGCGAGGCGGGGTAGCAGGATGTCCCAGGTGCGACGGCTGACGGCTTGACCGGGGATCAGCAGCATCGGCTCGCCGGAGCCTTGCTCCTCCCAGTCCAGCAGGGCGCCGTCGGCGGTCCGTGCCGGGTGTGCGGGGCGGCCGTGTTCGCTCAACGGCCGCTGGCCGCGCGGCGGGCCTCCCAGCCCGAGCGCACCATCTCGTCGACCGTGTGCCGATTCGCCCAGTCCAGGTCGCGCGCGGCCAGTTCGCCGGTCGCGACGATCCGATCAGGGTCGCCAGGTCGGCGCGGGGCGATCTCGGGCGTGAAGTCGATGCCGGTCACCCGCGCCATGGCGTCCATGATCTGCCTCACGCTCAGCCCGTTCTGCGATCCGAGGTTGTACGCGGGCTCGATCGGCGTGCCCGATGCCAGCCGCTGCGCGGCCACGACGTGGGCGGCGGCGATGTCGGCGACGTGCACGTAGTCGCGCACATTGGTCCCGTCCGCGGTGTCGTAGTCGTCGCCGAAGATCTTCGGCGTCCGGCCCTCCAGCAGCGCCTCGAACACCAGCGGGAACAGGTTGTGCGGACTCGTGTCGTAGACAGCGGGATCGCCCGAGCCGACGACGTTGAAGTAGCGCAGCGAGGTGTGCCGCAGAGGATGCCGCGTCCCGGCCGTCGCCACGCCCTGATCGGCGATCAGCCACTCGCCGATGAGCTTCGACTCGCCGTACGGAGAAGCCGGGCGCTTGGGCAGATCCTCGGTGACCAGCGGCACGTCGGGCGTGCCGTACACCGCCGCCGACGACGAGAAGACGAGGTTCGCGGTGCCTGCGGCATCCATCGCCTCCAGCACGATGCGAGTGCCTTCGACGTTCTGCGCATACGTGTGCAGCGGGCGCTGCACCGAGACGCCCGCGTACTTGAACCCTGCCACGTGGATGACCCCGTCCACGCCGTACGTGCGCAGCGTCTGTTCCACCAGGGCGCGATCGAGGATCGACCCGCGCACAAACGGCACGCCAGCGGGCACGAACCCCTCGTGCCCGCTGGACAGATCGTCGATGACGAGCGGCTCGAGCCCTGCGGCGCCAAGCGCCCGGACGATGTGGGCGCCGATGTAGCCGGCGCCGCCGGTTACGAGCCAGGTCATATCACTCCTCTTCGGGACCGAGCAGCGGTGCGGGCACGAAGTGTGCGCCCGCCTCGAGCAGCTGCTCGAGTTCGATCACGGTCACTTCATTCTGCCCGGTGCGCGTGACCGGCGCGGGCACGTACAGGTGCGCTGCGGGCCGGTGGCCGCGTATCGTCCGAGCAGGAAGCCGTTCACGAACGCGAAGCCGCGGCTCCAGCCGGCTCACCCGCCGAGCGCGGCGCTGACCACCGCCCGGGCCTCCTCCTGCACCTGACGCAGGTGCTCCTCGCCCTTGAGCGACTCGGCGTACAGCTTGTAGACGTCTTCGGTGCCCGACGGGCGGGCGGCGAACCAGGCATCGGCGGTCTGCACCTTCACGCCACCGATCGCGGCGCCGTTTCCCGGCGCATGCGACAGCTTGGCGGTGATCGGCTCGCCCGCCAGGGTGGTCGCGCTCACGTCGTCGGGCGACAGCTTGGCCAGCGCAGCCTTCTGCTCCTTCGACGCAGGCGCATCCACACGCTGATACGCCGACGCGCCGAACTCCGCCTCCAGCTCTGCATACCGCTGCGAGGGGGTCTTCCCGGTCACGGCCAGGATCTCGCTGGCCAGCAGGCACAGCAGGATGCCGTCCTTGTCGGTGGTCCACACCGTGCCGTCCTTGCGCAGGAACGAGGCGCCGGCCGACTCCTCGCCCCCGAACGCCACCGAGCCGTCGAGCAGCCCCGGCACGAACCACTTGAAGCCGACCGGAACCTCCAGCAGAGGCCTGCCGAGGGATGCGGCGACCTTGTCGATGATCATCGAAGAGACGAGGGTCTTGCCGATCGCGGCATCCGTCGGCCACTCCGGCCGGTGCTGGTACAGATAGTCGATCGCGACGGCCAGGTAGTGGTTCGGGTTCATCAGCCCTGCGTCGGGGGTGACGATGCCGTGCCGATCGGCGTCGGCGTCGTTGCCGGTGAGCAGATCGTACTCATCGCGCCGTGCGACCAGAGCCGCCATCGCCGACGGCGACGAAGGGTCCATGCGGATCTTCTCGTCCCAGTCCAGCGTCATGAACCGCCACGTCGGATCGACCTCGGGGTTGACCACGGTCAGATCCAGGCCGTACATCTCGGCGATGAGCGCCCAGTACTCGACCGAGGCGCCACCCAGCGGATCGGCGCCGATGCGCACCCCCGCCTTGCGGATGGCGTCGATGTCGATGATCGACGCCAGATCGGCCACGTAGGCCTGGCGGAAGTCGTATCGGCCGAGCGTCCCGGCGTCGATGTCGGCGAACCGGGTGCGCCGCACCTCGTCGAGGCCGGCCGAGATCAGGGCGTTCGCGCGCTCGGCGATCCAGCCGGTCGCATCGGTGTCGGCGGGCCCGCCCGACGGAGGGTTGTACTTGAAGCCACCGTCGGCGGGCGGGTTGTGGCTGGGTGTCACGACGATGCCATCCGCCCGTGCCGGGTCCGCGGCATCCCGACCACGGTTGTAGGTGAGGATCGCGTGACTGAGCGCGGGCGTGGGCACCCACGCGTCGCGCGCGTCGACGCGCACATCCACTCCGTTCGCGACGAGCACCTCGATCGCGGTGCGCTCGGCCGGGCGGGACAGGCCATGCGTGTCGCGCCCGAGGAACAACGGGCCGGCGATCCCCTGAGCGGTGCGGTAGTCCACGATCGCCTGGGTGGTGGCCAGGATGTGGCTCTCGTTGAAGCTGCGGGTCATGCTCGAGCCGCGGTGCCCGCTCGTGCCGAACACCACCCGCTGAGCGGGGATCGCGGCATCCGGTCGCAGGTCGTAATACGCGTTGATGATGTCGTCGATGTCGATGAGATCGGATTCGGCGGCGGGTTGTCCTGCACGGCTCATGTCCCCAGTCTGCCCGGTTCCGCGCGCACGCGACACCATGAATACCGTTCGTATCGGGAATGCCGCGGGCATCGGCGGTGGCGCTCGCGCCGCTAGGCTGAGCGGGTGAGCGAGTCATCCCCCGAACGTCGCACGTACAGCTACCTGGGTCCGGCGGGCACGTTCACCGAGGCGGCGCTCGCGCAGGTGCCGGAGGCGCGCGGGCAGATCTGGAACCCGGTGCGCAACGTCGGCGAGGCGCTGGATGATGTCGTGAGCGGTCGCTCGGATGCCGCGATGATCGCGATCGAGAACTCGGTCGACGGCGGGGTCAGCACCACACAGGACGCCTTGGCGACCATGCCCGGGCTGCGCATCGTCGGTGAGTACCTCGTGCCGGTGCAGTTCGTGCTGGTCGGCCGGCCCGGCGCCACGCTCGATGACGTGTCGATCATCGCCGCCCACCCCGTCGCGTACGCGCAGTGCCTGGTGTGGCTCGGCGAGAACCTGCCCGATCACGCGCACGTGCCGGCATCCAGCAACGTGGCCGCCGCCCTCGACATGCTGGAGGGCACCGCCGGCGCGGACGCGGCGATCGCTCCGCCGGGGATCCTCGAGCACCACGACCTGCAGCTGCTGGCCGAGAACATCGGCGACAACCCGAAGGCCGTCACCCGGTTCGTGCTGGTCTCGCGAACGGTCGCTCCGCCGTCGCCCACCGGGGCGGACAAGACCTCGCTCATCGTCGAGCTGCCCGACGACCACCCGGGTGCCCTGCTGGATATGCTCGAGCAGTTCGCGACGCGCGGCATCAACCTCTCGCTGCTGGCCTCGCGTCCGATCGGCGACGAGCTCGGGCGGTACCGGTTCGTCGTGGACGCCGACGGCCACGTGCTCGACGAGCGGATGGCCGATGCCCTCCTGGGCCTGCGCCGGTTCAGCCCGCAGGTGGTGTTCCTCGGATCGTATCCGCGCGCCGACCGCGCGATCGTGCACTACCCGGGCCGTTACGCCGACGAGGTGTTCGTCGAGGCGCGCGACTGGTTGCGTGGGCTCATCTCCGGCGAGCCGGAGACCTGAGCCCGGTCGGGGCGCGGGCGCGGGCGCGTCGGCATGTCCGCCCGCACGGGGCGAGGGCATGTCACGGGATGAGGGTGGATGTCGCGGATTCGGCCCTCGTTCGGTGAGGTCTCCGTATTTCGTGCGCGAGGCCGGGGCGGGTGCGGCGTGTTTGGGAGGTGCCGGCCGGCCCGGGCCGAGCTCATCTGATGGGATGAGGGTGGATGTCGCGGATTCGGCCCTCGTTCGGTGAGGTCTCCGTATTTCGTGCGCGAGGCCAGGACGTCGGCGGCCAGGCGCGGTGCGCGCGGCGAGCCCAACCGCCCTGCCGGGGCGCTGGGTCCTCAGTCGAGGGCGGCGGCCAGCAGCTCGAGCGTCTGTGTGCGGCCGGGCGCGGCATCCATCGGCTCGCCGTCGTAGGATCCGGCGATGGGCGAGATCATCACCTCGTCGACACCCCAGGTCGCGGCGAACTCGCGCAGGGCCGCGCCCACCTCGTCGCCGGTGCCCACGAACCACTTCTGGCGCATGCCGTCGACGATGGACTGGGCCATGCCGTCCAGCGGCGACGCCTGCGCCTGTTCGACGGTCTCCAGCGCCTGCATCGGCTTGTTCGTGCGTAGCCTCGCCATGCTCCGCAGCTGCGGCAGGGCGCGTTCCTCGGCCTCGGCGGACGTGGGGGCGGCGATCGCGTTCGCGGTCAGGAAGGTGCGTGGCACGGGGGGCGCCTCGCTCGGCTGGTACTGGCCGCGATACAGGTCGAGCGCGCGTTCCAGCCCCTGACCCGAGAAGTGGTTCGCGAACACGTAGGGAAGTCCGGCGGATGCCGCCAACTGCGCGGAGTAGTCGCTCGAACCCAGCAGCCACACCTCGGGTGCACCGCCGGCCGCCGGTGTCGCATGCACGTCGTAGGAGCCGCCGTTCGTGAACTGCACCGCCGCGCCCTCGGGGCTCACGAGCCGCACGATGTCGCGCACATGCTCGGGGAACCGTTCCACGTCGCTGGTCGTGCCCGACATGCGCAGCAGCTGGGTGATGACCGGATCGCTGCCCGGGGCCCTGCCGATGCCGAGGTCGATGCGGCCGGGAGCGAGCGCCTCCAGCGCCGCGAACTGCTCGGCGACCACCAGCGGCGAGTGGTTCGGCAGCATGACGCCGCCCGATCCGATCCGGATGCGCGACGTGCGTGCGGCCGCCGCAGCCGACAGCACCGGGGGAGTGGTCGAGGCCACCGCGGGCATGTTGTGGTGCTCGGCGAACCAGTATCGGCGGTAGCCGAGGTCGTCCGCGCGCATCGCGAGGGTGAGGGATGCCGCGACCGCCTGTGCGCTGGTCTGTCCGGTGCGCACCGGCACGAGGTCGAGAACGGACAGGGCAGGAGAGGTCGCGGTACTCATCGTCTGACTCAACCCGGCGAGGTGCCGCGCCATTCCCGGAACGGCCCTGTCACGCTACCGGCCGCCCGCTCCTCGCCTCGGCGTCACCCGGCCCCGCCGCACCGCCCGCCCGCCGCGCACCGCCTGGGGAGCCGCCCGCCCGGGGCGCCACCCGGCCCCGTCGGCCCTGCCGGCCCCGTCGGCCCTGTCGGCGCACCGCCCGCCCGCGGCGCTACCCGGCGTCGCCCCGCTGCGCCGCCTGCTCACGCCCGCTGCGCCGCCCCGGCGTCACCCCCGCTGCGCCGCCCGCTCACGCCCGCGGCAACGCGACCAGCAGCGCGCCGGGCAGCACCCGGCACCGGATGCGCGCGGCCTCGCCGAATTCGTCGCCGTCGAGCTCGACGGGATGCGCGCCCTCGACCCCCGCCTCGATGGCGACGCCGCGCAGGTAGTGCACCGAGGAGTCGCGGCGACGCTCGACGATACGCCGGCCCGCACGGGTGCGCCGCAGCACGGAGTTGTCCCACCACACCTTGCGCCACACACCCGCCCAGCCGAGCAGCCCGGTGGGCTGGATGAGGGCGACATCCAGCAGCCCATCGGTGATCGAGGCATCCGGCACCAGCTCGATGCCCGCTGGCAGCGCCCCGCAGTTCGCGAACAGCATGCTGTGCACCTTGGCCGAGTGCAGGCGGCCGCCGTCGAGCTCGTACATCGCGCGGAACGGCTTCGCGTTGGGCAGCGACCGCGCCGCGCCGTCGACGTAGGCCACCCACCCGACGGTCTTCTTCAGCTGAGCGCGAGTGTTGGCGATCATCGCCGCGTCCAGGCCGATCCCGGCCATCACGACGAACGCATGCTCCTCGGCGGTCCCGTCGGGGCGGGTGAGGGTCGCCATGCCGATGTCGATCTCACGGATCTGTCCGGCGAACGTTCCGCCGATCACGGCGTCGGGGTCGGCGAGCGGCAGGTCGAGGTTGCGCGCGAGCAGATTTCCCGTGCCGCTGGGCACGATGGTCAGCGGCACGCGGCTCTCGATGAGCGCTTCGGCGACCGCGCGCACCGTGCCATCGCCTCCGGCGACCAGCACGGCGTCGACGCCCTCGCGCAGCGCGCGGGCCGTGGCATCCTGCCCGAGGTCTTCGGGAGTGGTCTCGTAGAAGAGCGGATGCCGCCACCCGGCGTCTTTCGATGCCTTCTCCACACGCGCGCGCAACTTCTTGCGGTCGACCTTGATGGGGTTGTAGACGAGCGCAGCGCGCTGCAGGGGGTCGCGCTCGTCCGTCATGGCCCCACGATACCGGCGGGCGCACGGATGCCGCTGACTAGACTTGTCGGATGATCGATCCCGTTCTGCTGCGCGAGAATCCCGAGCTGGTCAAGCGTTCTCAGATCAAGCGGGGCGAGTCGCCGCAGTCCGTGGACGAGGCGCTGGCCGCCGATGTGTCGCGTCGTGCGGCGATCAGCGCGTTCGAGCAGCTGCGGGCCGAGCAGAACGCGCACGGCAAGCTCGTGGCATCCGCCGCGAAAGAGGACAAGCCGGCGCTGGTCGCGCAGGCGAAGGACCTCAGCGCCCGCGTGAAGGAGGCCCAGCAGGCCGTCGCCGCAGCCGAGGAGCACGCCCACGCCGTGCTCTCGCTGATCGAGAACATCGTGATCGACGAGGTGCCCGCCGGCGGCGAGGAGAACTTCGTCACGCTGCGCACGCACGGCGACATCCCGACATTCGACTTCCCACCGCGCGACCACCTGGAGATCGGCGAGAAGCTCGACGCCATCGACATGGAACGCGGCACGAAGGTCTCGGGCAGCCGGTTCTATTTCCTGAAGGGCGTCGGCGCGCGGCTGGAGTACGCGCTCATGTCGCTCGCGCTGAACCGCGCCGTCGAGGCCGGCTTCATCCCGATGATCCCTCCGACGCTGGTGCGGCCCGAGGTCATGGAGGGCACCGGGTTCCTCGGCCAGCACTCCGACGAGGTGTACCGGCTCGAGAAGCAGGACCTCTACCTCGTGGGCACGAGCGAGGTGCCGCTGGCCGGGTACCACATGGACGAGATCCTCGACATGTCGGCGGGGGCCAAACGCTATGCGGGATGGTCGACGTGCTATCGCAGCGAGGCCGGCTCGTACGGCAAGGACACCCGCGGCATCATCCGCGTGCACCAGTTCAACAAGCTCGAGATGTTCGTCTACACGACGCCCGACGACGCCGAGGCCGAGCATCTGCGCCTGGTCGGGATGCAAGAGGGGATGCTGCAGGACCTGGGCCTGACCTACCGGGTGATCGACGTCGCCGCCGGCGACCTCGGGTCATCCGCGGCGCGTAAGTACGACATCGAGGCGTGGGTCCCCACCCAGCGGGCCTACCGGGAGCTGACCTCGACCTCGAACTGCACCACGTTCCAGGCGCGCCGGCTCGACATCCGATACCGGCCCGACGGCGGCAAGACGCAGCACGTCGCGACCCTGAACGGGACGCTCGCGACGACCCGCTGGATCGTCGCGCTGCTGGAGACGCACCAGCGGGAGGACGGGTCGGTGGTCGTCCCCGAGGTGCTGCGGCCGTACCTGGGTGGGCTTGCGGTGCTGGAGCCCGTGGCGTGACACGACTTCCCGAGACCGGAAGCATCCGGATCGAAGCGCCCGGCGAGGCCGCCGAGCTCGTCGAGGACGTCGCATCCCACACCGCGACCCGGCTGCTGATCGCGCTGGATGTCGACGGCACGGTGCTGCTGGAGGACGAGTCGCTCAGTCCAGGTGTCGTCGATGCCGTGCGTGACGCACAGGCGGCGGGGCACGAGGTGATGCTGGCGACCGGACGCAGCTGGGAGGGCACCCGTGGCATCCTGCATGCCCTGGGCGTCGCACCGCAGTACGTCGTCTGCTCGAACGGCGCCGTGATCATGCGCCGCGTCGCCGGCGACGAGTCGCGGTACGAGCGGTTCCACACCGAGACGTTCGATCCGGCCGACGTGCTGCAGCTGATCCATGACAACCTCACCGAGGCGCACTACATGGTCGAGCTGGCCGACGGCAGACGGCTGTACACCGAGCCGATGGACGACTGGAACCTCACCAGCGCCCGCCGCGTGCCGTTCGCCGAGCTGGGTGCGCAGCCGGTCTCGCGCGTGGTCGTCGTCTCGCCCGGCCAGACCGAGCAGGACTTCATCGACCTCGTGCGCCGCATCGGCCTGAACCAGGTGTCGTACGCGATCGGCTGGACGGCGTGGCTGGACATCGCGCCGATGGGCGTGGACAAGGCCAGCGCGCTCGAGCTGGTGCGCACGTGGCTCGACGTCGAACCGGCGCAGGTGCTGGTCATCGGCGACGGACGCAACGACGTCGGCATGTTCCGGTGGGCGCTCGGGCACGGCGGCCGCGCCGTCGCGATGGCGCAGGGCCCGCAAGAGGTACGGGATGCCGCGGGCGAGACGACGCTCTCGGTGCTCGACGGGGGCGTTGCCGCCGTGCTCGGCGGGCTGTAGCCGCGCCCCCGCCTGCTCGCAGCCGATCCGCGCGTTCAGCGACCCTTGGCGTGGCGCATAGCGGGCCTCCAGCGTGTGCGCGCATGCTGACACCGTTCAAAACGGTCGGGTTCCGCGGTCGGCTAGACTCGACCCGTTCCGGCGGCGGCGTCCGCCGGGGAGGGTTGTCCGAGCGGCCGAAGGATCTGGTCTTGAAAACCAGTGGGCAGCAATGTCCCGTGGGTTCGAATCCCACACCCTCCGCCAAGACGGTGCCGGGTGCCGACGTCGAGCCCGACACCCCGGTGGTGCACCGGCGGTGTGATCGACGAGAGGTCACGCGTGCGCACCGATCCCATCTCCGACGGGAATCCGCCGGTCGCCCGGCACGCGACCAACCCTTCGCCGCGGCCGCTGCGGCAGGTGCTCAAGCTGATCGTCGTCGCGGTGGCGGTCGTCGTGGTCTCGGCATCCGGGGTCGCCGCCTATGCGGCGATCGACCTGGGCTCGACGTTCTCGTCGCACGCGGTGGCGCTGGAAGGGCAGGGCAGCCCGCCGCCCGACGTCGGCGCGATCTCGGGGGGCGTGAACCTGTTCCTGGCCGGCACCGACGTCTGCGAACCCGCCTACGCATCGCTGTTCGGCGGGCGCTGCAAGGGCGCGGATGCGCTGGGGGAGCGCAACGACGTGAACCTGCTCGTGCACATCTCGGACAATCCGCGCCGGGTGACGGTGATCTCCATCCCGCGCGACCTCGTGCTCGCGACGCCCAGCTGCAAGCGCCCCGACGGATCCGTCGCGCCGGCCACGGCGGCATCCATGCTCAACTCCACCTACGGATACGGCGGACTGTCGTGCGTCGTCAAGACCGTGTCGCAGCTGACCGGGCTGACGATCCCCTACGCGGCGAAGAAGATCGGAAGAGCACACGTCTGAACTCCAGTCACGCCAATATCTCGT
>CALKHM010000118.1 GCA_937988695.1 uncultured Microbacterium sp.
GCCCATCATGGCCAGCATCTGCACCTGCTGCACGTCGTTGGTGTTGCGGGTGATGAGCGACCCCGCGCCGAACGCCGAGATCTCGCGCTCGGAGAACGAGCTGACCCGGTCGTACACGTCGCGACGGATGTCGCGGCCCGCGGCCATGGCGGCGCGCGCGGCGAAGAACGTCGCGACGACGGATGCCACGATCTGGCCGAGCGAGATCACGAGCATGAACGCGCCGTGGCTCCAGATGTACGAGGTGTCGCCCTTGGCGACGCCGTAGTCGATGATGTCGGCGTTCAGCCGCGGCAGATACAGCTGAGCGATCGCCGACGCGAACTGGAACACGATGACGCCCAGCAGCAACCAACGGTAGGTCTTCAGATAGCGGAACAGGACTTTGGCGAGCACAAGGGACTCCAAGAGGTGATCGCGCGAACGCGCGGACCTTCTAGCTTGCCATGGGGCGCCGACACTCCGCTACGCGGGTTTCCCCCCGTCGCCTCGCGAGCGCAGCGCCCGGTCGAGCGAGCGCCCGGCCGCCTCGCGAGCGCAGCGGGTCGAAACGACCCCGACCATCCGCCACCCGTTTCGACTCGTCGCTACGCTCCTCGCTCAACGACCACCCCCGGCCCGGCCGGCTCGCCAGCGCAGCGCCCCGGCTCAGCGACCGACCGCGGCCTGAAGCGCGTCCAACGCCGGCCGCTGCCCCTTCACCAGCCGCGGACGCGCGGCATCCACCGGCATCCACTCGGCGCGGTCGACCTCCGGGAACTCCGTACGGCGTCCGGATCGCGGCGGCCACTCCAGCTCGAACGTGCCGAACACGAAGCCGGACGCGGTGAACCCCGCGCCGTCGGCCGCGAAGACCGTCACCTGCTTACCCGAGGAGTATGCCCAGGTGCCCAGTTCGACGTAGGGACCCACGGGCGGGTCGACGCCGAGCTCCTCGTGGAACTCGCGGACCGCGGCATCCACCGCCTGCTCGGTCGCAGCGTCGAACTCGCCTTTCGGGATCGACCAGGCGGCCTCGTCCTTGCGCCCCCAGAACGGTCCGCCCATGTGCGCGACGAGCACCTCGAGCACACCGCCCTCCCGGCGGTGCAGGAGCAGTCCCGCGCTGCGGATCATCAGACCAGACGAGACTTCGGCGACACCTCGTAGGTGTTCTGCGGGTCGCGCTCGACGACGTCGCCGAGGGCGGCGTCGATGGCCGCCATGACGTCGGCGTCGAGGGTGACCCCCGAGGCGGCCACGTTCGACGCGATCTGCTCGGGACGGGATGCCCCCACCAGCGCCGCGGCCACGTTGCGGTTCTGCAGCACCCAGGCGATCGCCAGCTGCGGCATGGTCAGCCCGCAGTCGGCGGCGATGGGCGTCAGCCGTTGGACGGCCGCGAGCACATCGTCGTGCAAGAAGCGCTTGATGAAGTGCGCACCGCTCTTCTCGTCGGTGGCGCGCGATCCTGCCGGCACTGGCTGCCCCGGCAGATACTTGCCCGACAGCACGCCCTGCGCCATCGGCGACCAGACGATCTGCGAGATGCCGAGCTCCTCGCTGGCCGGCACCACCTTCTCCTCGATGACGCGCCACAGCATCGAGTACTGGGGCTGGTTCGAGATGAACGGCACGTGCAGCTGTTGGGCCAGAGCGGCGCCGTCGCGCAACTGCTCGGCGGTCCATTCGCTCACGCCGATGTACAGCGCCTTTCCGGCCCGGACGACGTCGGCGAACGCCTGCATCGTCTCTTCCAGCGGTGTCTCATAGTCGTATCGGTGCGCCTGGTACAGGTCGACGTAGTCGGTGCCCAGCCGCTGCAGCGAGCCGTCGATGCTCTCCAGGATGTGCTTGCGGGACAGGCCCGTGTCGTTCGGACCCTTCGGACCGGTCGGAAAGTACACCTTGGTGAAGATCTCGAGCGAAGCGCGGCGCTGACCGGCCAAGGCCTTGCCCAGCACCACCTCAGCGGCGGTGTTGGCATAGGTGTCGGCGGTGTCGAACGTCGTGATCCCGGCATCCAGCGCCGCGTGCACCGTCGCGATCGCGCCGGCGTCGTCGATCTGGGAGGCATGCGTGACCCAGTTGCCGTAGGTGATCTCCGAGACCTTCAGTCCGCTGTTTCCGAGGTAGCGATATTCGACCATGCGTCTACGCTAGCCGTCGCGCGGGGTCCCGCCGCACGGGGTCCCGCACGGGGTTCCGCACGGAGGCCGCCGCGCGGCGTCCCGCACGCTGGGCGTGCCGAACTCCGGACGCCTGTGACACACGGCCACCGACGGGGACTCGCAACGTCGCATCCTTCACAACTCTCCGGAGATCGGGACGCGAACCAGCCGCACAGACACGGGATGCCGCAGCCGGGCGACCGCCGCGCCCGTCCTACGCGTCGACGGGGGTCGCTGCCGCCGCCTGCTGATCGGCCTCGGTGGCCACGAGCTGCCCGCAGGCTCCGTCGATGTCCTTCCCGCGGGTGTCGCGGATCGTCGTGGGGATGCCGCGGGCTTCCAGACGCCGCACGAACTCGTCCTGCGCGGCCTTGGTCGAAGCAGTCCACACCGATCCGGGCGTCGGGTTCAGCGGAATCGGATTCACGTGCACCCAGCCGTGCCCGCGCGCGTTGAGCTTGTCGGCCAGCAGGTCGGCGCGCCAGCCGTGGTCGTTCATATCCTTGATCAGGGCGTATTCGATCGACACCCGGCGTCCGGTCTTCTCGAAGTACTCGCGTGCGGCATCCAGCGCCTCGTCGACCTTCCATCGCGAGTTCACCGGGATCATCTCATCGCGCAGCTCGTCGTCGGGCGCGTGCAGCGACAGCGCGAACGTGACCGGGATGTTCTCGTTCGCGAGCTTGTGGATCGCCGGTACCAGCCCGACCGTCGACACCGTGATGCCGCGCGCGCTCATGCCCATTCCGTGCTTCTTGTCCACCATGACGCGGATGGCATGCATCACCCGGGCGTAGTTGGCCATCGGCTCCCCCATGCCCATGAACACGATGTTGGTGACGCGCTCGCCCTCGTGTCCCACGTCGCGCGGATCGCCGAGCTGTCCATCGGCGATGACCCGATTCGCGTGCACGACCTGGGCGACGATCTCAGCCGCCGACATGTTGCGGGTCAGTCCCGCCTGGCCGGTGGCGCAGAACGGACAGTTCATGCCGCATCCGGCCTGACTGGACACGCACAGCGTGATACGGCCCGGATACCGCATGAGCACCGACTCGACGAGTGCTCCGTCGTGCAGCTTCCAGAGGAACTTGATCGTGTCGCCGCGGTCGGTGGAAAGCCGCCGCACCTCGGTCAGCAGCGGTGGCAGCAGCGCGTGGACGAACTCTTCGCGGCCGTCGACGGGCAGGTCCGTCATCTCGGCGGGATCGTGTGTGAAGTGGGTGAAGAAGTGCTTCTCGAGCTGCCGAGCACGAAAGGCCGGCAGTTGGAGCTCAGCCATCTTCTCGACACGCTGCTCGGGGGTGAGGTCGGCGAAGTGTGTCGGAGGCTTGCCGCGGCGAGGGCTGGCGAACTGCAGCAGGGGCCGGCCATCGGCATCCTTCTTCTGCGTCCATCCTTCGGTGCGCGGCCGCACCTGCGCGCGCGGTGTGGTCATGGCTCCAGGGTACGCGAGCCGCCTGCACGCCCGCTGTTCGCCGCCTGGCGAGGTATGGCCTGCGACAAGGTCGGTCGTGGGCGAGGTCGATGCAGGCGCGGCAAGGTCGGCGGGACCACGGCAAGGTCGGCGGACCGTCGGCAAGGTCGACGAACCGAGGGCCGTCTGGGTGGGAGGTGCGGAGGTATGCGGATAATGGGGCATGCCCTCGAGCAACCCGGCCCCGCGCACTGCCGCGAGCATCCGCGACGTCGCGCGCCGCGCGGGTGTCTCACACATGACCGTGTCGCGGGTGCTCAACGACTCCGCGAACGTGCGGGAATCGACGCGCGCGCAGGTGCTCGCGGCCATCGCCGCGCTCAACTACCGCCCGAGCCCCGTCGCCCGCGCCCTGGCCAGCGGCGCGAGCCGGATGCTCGGCATCCTCGATGCCACCGGAGGCCTGCTGTACGGACCGATGAACACGGTCTGGGCCATCGAGTCCGCCGCCCGGCAGGTCGGCTACTCGGCGGTCGTCGCCGGTGTCGACCCGAGCGATCGCGACTCGGTCCGGCAGGCGGTGGAGCACCTGCTGAACCAGGAGGCCGCAGGCCTCATCGTCATCGGCCCCAGCGCCGGTGCGCGCGACGTGCTGGGCGAGCTCGCACCCGAAGTGCCGATCGTGACGATGCACGGCACCAGCGAGGAGCCGGTGATCATCGCGCAAGCCGAAGCGGCCCGCGCTGCCACCCGGCACCTGCTGCAGCTCGGGCACACCCGCATCGCTCACATCGCGGGACCGGCGGACTGGTTCGAGGCGACCTCACGCCGTCAGGGCTTCATCGACGAGCTGGCCGCCGCCGGCCTCGAACCGCTCGCGATCGAGTCCAGCGATTGGAGCCCGCAGTCCGGTTACGAGGCCGCGACCCGCCTGCTCGCCCGGGCGCCCGAAGCGACCGCGGTGTTCTGCGCGAACGACTCGATCGCGCTCGGGCTCCTGCATGCGGCCACGGATGCCGGACTCGAGCTTCCCGCCCAGCTCAGTGTGATCGGGGTCGACGACACCCCGGAGAGCGCGCACTTCCGCCCGCCGCTGACCACCCTGCGGCAGGACTTCGCCGAGGGCGGACGGCGCGCGGTGGTCTCGATCCTCGCCGCGCTCGGTCGCGACGTCACGGTGCCCCAGTCGTCCCTGGTCCCGCAGCTGATCGTGCGCGCATCGACGGCTGCGCCCCCACGCTGAGCCGCGCCGCGACCGCGTAGCCGCGCGCCGCTGCCCGCGCCCCGACCTTGCCGTGCGTGCCCCGACCTTGCCGTGCGCGCCTCGACCTTGCCGTGCGCGCCTCGACCTTGCCGTGCGTGCGCCGAGGTTGCCGAGCGCGCACCGACCTTGCCGTGCGTGCGCCGAGGTTGCCGTGCGTGCGCCGCTGCCCACGCCCCGACCTTGCCGTGCGCGCCCCGAGGTTGGGCGCATCCATCGATCTGGCTGGCGCCGAGCTCACCCGACCGGCCTCGCCCCACTCCGACCTTGCCCCGCAGCCACCCACCTCGCCCTCGTCGTGCACGTCCCTGTTCTCGACGGTCGCCGAGCGGCGCTGCCGGCAAGACGCGCCGACACGGACTTGACGACGCAGACCGGCTGTGCGTACTCTGACTCCGGCCATTTTGTTACCGGTATCATTCCTGCCGGTGTGGCTGCGACATCCTGGACCATCCCATCGATACGCGAACGAAGGAGTTCTCCGTGAATCACCGACGACTCCTTCGCAGCCGGGACGGGCTGCAACGTGATGCCTCTCACCTCAACCGAAGAACCGACAAGAGGAAGGCAGGAACCATGACGTTCCGCACCAAGAAGATCGTCGCCGTCGCCATGGCGGCCGGTCTCGCACTGAGTCTGGCCGCATGCTCCAGCGGACGCGGCGGCTCCGGCGATGCCGGCAACAGCAACGGCACCAGCGCGAACAAGGGCGCTCTGGTGGGCATCGCGATGCCCACCAAGGTCGACCAGCGCTGGATCCAGGACGGCAACAACGTCGTGAAGTATCTCAAGGAAGCCGGCTACAAGACCGACCTCGAGTACGCGAACAACGACATCCCCACCCAGGGCCAGCAGATCGAGTCGATGATCACTAAGGGTGCCAAGGTGCTCGTGATCGCGTCCATCGACGGTGGGGCCCTCGGTCAGCAGCTCGATGATGCGAAGGCCGCCGGCGTCAAGGTCATCTCGTACGATCGCCTCCTCACCGGCGATGAGAACGTCGACTACTACGCGACGTTCGACAACTTCAAGGTGGGCGTGCTCCAGGCGAACTCGCTGCTGACCGGCCTCGGATACCTCGACGACAGCGGCGCCAAGACCGGCAAGAAGGGACCGTGGAACGTCGAGCTGTTCGCAGGCAGCCCCGACGACAACAACGCGACGTTCTTCTACAACGGAGCGATGAG
>CALKHM010000119.1 GCA_937988695.1 uncultured Microbacterium sp.
CGGCCTGGCACGATGGAAGCATGCGACGCGTGCATGTGATCGTCTCCGGCGACGTGCAGGGCGTCGGCTATCGGTACACGATGCGGATCGAGGCCGATCGCGCCGGCGTCTCGGGCTGGGTGCGCAATCGCCGCGACGGCACCGTCGAGGCCGAGATCGAGGGCAGCGATGAGCAGGTCGATCAGGTGCTCGCGTGGATGGCCGACGGACCGCCCGGCTCGCGCGTCACCGATGCCCGGGTGGCGGATGCCGCGCCCACCGGCGCGCGCGGTTTCCAGGTGCGCGCGACCGCGTGAGGTCGGTCCGCGACGGCGCCGGTCAGCGGCGGCGGCGCAGGAGCAGCCCCAGCAGCAGCCCGCCCACGAAAGCCAGCGCCGGCGCGTAGCGGCGAACGATCACCGGGAGCACGGTCGACACGAGGTCGAGCTCGGCTGTGGGCGGCGGGGGCGTCGGACGCGGCGCCGGCCGGGCGGCGGGCTCCCGCAGCGACGAGGACGGCGGTGGCGAGGCGGGCGACGCGTCCTCGGCCTCCGCAGCCGGCGCGGCATCCGGCTCGGCGGCGGGCGCAGCGTCCGACGCCGACTCGGCTGCGGCATCCGGCTCGCCGGCAGTGTTCGCCGTCGGTGACGCGAGCCTTGCCGAGAAGCAGTCGACGAACTGACCGAGCAGCTTGTCGCTGACCTCCTGGATCACGCCTCGTCCGAACTGAGCCGGCTTTCCGGTGACGGCGAGGTCGGTCGACAGCTCCACGGCCGTGCGGTCACCGTCGGCGACGATGTGGGCTACGACCGTCGCACCCGCGGTACCGTTGCCCCGTTTGTCCTTACCCTTGGCCTCCACCACGACCCGTCCCGCGTCGCGATCGCGTTCCACGAACCGGCCGGTGCCGCTGTAGACCATCGAGATGGGGCCGAGCTTCACCTTCACCGTGCCGGAGAACTCATCGCCGTCGACGGAGGTGAGCGTCGCACCGGGCAGACACGGCGCCACCCCCTCCAGATCGTCGAACGCGGCCCAGATGGCCTCGGGCGGGGCGGCGACGACGAAGCGATGCTCGAGCTTCACGATGCCTCCACCGCCAGGACGGCCGCGGCAACGGCCTTGCGAGCGAGCACGACCGCGAGGTGTCGTCGGTACACCGCGTCGCCGTTGGCGTCGTCCGGCGGGTTCGTGCCCTCGGCGACTCCCGCCACCGCGTCGGCGATGGCAGCATCGGATGCCGCATCGCCGGCGACCGGGCAGCCGACCAGCGCCTGCTCGGTGGCCGTGGCCCGCAGTGGCACCGATGCCATGTTCGCCAACCCGACACGCGCCTCGGCGATCACGCCGTCCTGCACGCGCACGGCGACGGACACGCCGACGATCGGCCACTGCTGCGCGGTCCGGGTGAACTTCTCGTGGTGGGTGCCCCAGCCCTCCCGCTTGGGGATGCGCACCTCGGTCAGGATCTCGTCTTCGCCGACCGCCGTGGTGAACATGTCCTGGAAGAAGTCCGCCGCCGCCACCGTGCGGCCCCCTCCGCGCCCGGCGATCACGAACTCGGCATCCAGCGCGAGCACCGGCGACGGCAGGTCGGCGGCCGGGTCGGCATGCACGAGCGCGCCGCCGAACGTGCCGCGATGGCGGATCTGCGGGTCGGCGATGGCGCGGGCGGCCTGCACGAGCAGATTCGCGTATCGCGCCACCAGAGGATCGTGCACGACCTGGTCGTGCGTGGTCATCGCGCCGATCACGATCGCGTCGCCGTCCTCACGCACCCCGCGCAGCCCGTCGATCCTGCCCAGGTCGACCAGCACCGAGGGAGCCGCCATCCGCAGTTTCAGCACCGGGATCAGGCTCTGGCCGCCGGCGAGCACCTTGCCGTCGTCGCCTGCCTCGGCCAGTCGGGCGAGGGCGTCGTCCAGCGTGTCGGGCACCGCATAGTCGAATGCCACCGGGATCATGATGCGCTCCCTGTCGTCGTGCGGGCATCGCCGCGGGCGTCTTGCAGTGCGTGCCACACCCGGCTGGGCGTGGCGGGCATGCGGATGTCGCCGACGCCGAACGGCCGCAACGCGTCGACGACGCCGTTGATGATGGCGGGCGTAGAGGCGATCGTGCCTGCCTCGCCCACTCCCTTCACGCCCAGCGCGTTGGTCAGCGCCGGGGTCACCGTGCGCGCGGTGGTGAACGAGGGCAGGTCGGCGGCGCTGGGCAGCAGGTAGTCCACGAACGATCCCGACACCAGGGTGCCCGAGTCGTCGTAGACGGCCTCTTCGAAAAGCGCCTGGGAGATGCCCTGCGCGAGGCCCCCGTGCACCTGCCCGTCCACCAGCAGCGGATTGATGACGTTGCCGATGTCGTCGACGCACACGTAGCTGCGCAGCCGCACCTCGCCGGTCTCGGTGTCGACCTCGACGGCGGCCAGATGCGTGCCATGCGGGAAGTTGAAGTTCACCGGGTCGAACGTGGCATCCGAGTCGAGGCTCGGCTCGAAGCCGTCGGGCAGATTGTGCGCGGCGAAGACCGCGAAGGCGATCTCCGCCAGCGACATGCCCGCATCGGTGCCCTTGACGCCGAACCTGCCGCCGGTGAACTCGATGTCGTCGCGACTGGCCTCCAGCAGGTGCGCGGCGACGGTCTTCGCCTTCTCGATGACCTTGTCGGCAGCGGCGACCACCGCCATCCCGCCGACCACCAGCGAGCGCGAGCCATACGTGTCCATGCCCTTCTGAGCGACCTGCGTGTCTCCATGCAGGATCAGCACGTCATCGAACGGCACACCGAGCCGGTCGGCGACGATCTGACTGTATGAGGTCTCGTGCCCCTGCCCGTGCGGGCTGATCCCGGTGACCACCTCGACCTGACCGGTCGGCAGCACCCGCACCTGCGCGTGCTCCCACCCGCCGGCGGCGTAGTCGAGCGAGCCGAGCACCCGCGACGGAGCAAGGCCGCACATCTCGGTGTACGTGGACACGCCGATGCCCAGCTGCACGGGGTCGCCTGCCGCACGCCGGGATGCCTGTTCTGCCCGAAGCGCGTCGTAGCCGAACATCTCCAGCGCCTTGTCGGTGGCGGCCTCGTAGTTGCCGGAGTCGTACTCGAGCCCGGCGACGGTGGTGAACGGGAACTCGTCATGACGGATCCAGTTCTTACGGCGCAGCTCGATCGGATCCATGCCGAGCTCGGCGGCCAGATCGTCCATCGCCCGCTCGATGGCGTACGTCGCCTCGGGGCGGCCGGCGCCCCGGTAGGCGCCGGTGACGACCTTGTTCGTGAACAGGTTGTTGCACTCGAAGCGGTACGCCGGGAACTTGTAGATGGCGTTGTACATGAACGCCCCCAGAATGGGGATGCCGCCGCCGATCAGGCTCTGGTACGCGCCCATGTCGGCGAGCAGGTTCACGCTCAGCGCGGTGACCACGCCGTCCCGGCTGGCGCCGACCTTGATGCGCTGCACCTGCGCGCGCCCATGGTGCGCGCCCATCAGCGACTCCGTGCGCGTCTCGGTGTACTTGCACGGCTTGCCGGTGTGGCGGGCGGCCAGCAGCGTGATGATCTCCTCGGTGGTCACCGCCAGCTTCCCTCCGAACCCGCCGCCGACATCGGGAGCGATCACTCGCACCTTGGACTCCGGGATGCCGAGAGTCAGCGCCAGCATCAGCTTCAGGATGTGCGGCACCTGCGTGGCCGACCACATCGTGATCTGGTCGCCGGTGGGATCCACGATCGTCGAGCGCGGTTCCATGAACGCCGGGATCAGCCGCTGCTGGTAGTACGTGCGCTCGAGGACCACCTCGCTGTCGGCCAGGGCCTTCTCGGCGTCTGCGCCGGTGCCCGCCTGTGCGGAGTCGAACACCCACTTCGCCGACAGGTTGGTGCCCAGCTCGGGCTGGGCGAGCACATCGTCGGTGTAGGCCTGCTCGAGGTCGAGCACGACCGGCAGCTCGTCGTAGTCGACGTCGATGCCCTCCAGGGCGTCGCGCGCCTGCGCGGCGGTGCGCGCGACCACGCAGGCGACGATCTCGCCGGCGAAGGCGACGTGGTCGATGGCGATGGGAAGGTATGGCACGGCCTTCTGGTCGGGGGTGACCGGCCACGCCGATGGGATGGCGCCCTGCTCGTCCGCGACGTCGCGCCCGGTCAGCACCGTGACAACGCCCGGGGAGCGGCGAGCCGCCTCCACGTCGATGGACAGGATCGTGGCGTGTGCGAACGGGCTGCGCAGCAGAGCGATGTGCAGCATGCCCGGCAGCACCATGTTGTCGGTGTAGCGGCTGCGGCCGGTGATCAGCCGCTGGTCTTCCTTCCGGGTGCGCGGGGCCCCGATCTCCGCCGTGGTCATGCCAGCTCCCGAACGGGCTGCTCGGCGTGCGCGGCTGCCTGCACGGCCTTGACGATGTTGTGATAGCCCGTGCAGCGGCACAGGTTGCCTTCCAGCCCCTCGCGGATCGCGTGCTCGTCGGGATCGGGATCCTCACGCAGGACGTCGATGGACTCCATGATCATGCCCGGCGTGCAGAACCCGCACTGCAGAGCGTGGTTCTCGTGAAACGCGCGCTGCATCGGATGCAGCTCGCCGTCGGCGGCGATGCCCTCGATGGTGGTCACCTCGTGCCCATCGGCCTGCACGGCCAGCACTGTACAGCTCTTCACGCTCAGTCCGTCCAGATGGACGGTGCAGGCGCCGCAATTGCTGGTATCACAGCCGATGAGCGTCCCCGTCTTCCCGATGACCTCGCGCAGATACTGCACCAGCAGCATCCGAGGCTCGACATCGTCGGTGTACGTGGTCCCGTCGACCTTCACGGTGATGGTTCTGCGCGCCATGGCATTTCTCCGTCCGCTCACACGTCGTCGTGTTCTCTCTGTATAGCAGCGCCCGCAGGCACTGACAACGGCCCGATGCGCACGCGGATGCTCAGCCGTCCGCACCCTGATGCACGCGTCGATCCGTCTCGTTCAGCGGCACGTTGGTGCCGCCCCAGCGCCGGGCGATGATCTGCGCCGCGATGGAGACCGCGGTCTCCTCGGGGGTGCGTCCTCCCAGGTCCAGTCCGATCGGACTGACCAGTCGTGCGAGCTCGTCGGGCTCGAGCCCCGCCTGGACCAGCCGCTCCAGCCGGTCCTCGTGCGTCCGGCGCGAGCCCATCGCGCCGACATAGGCGGGGGCGTGCGCGCCACGCAGCCGCAGCGCGACCTCCAGCACAGGCACGTCGAACTTGGGGTCGTGGGTGAGCACGCAGATGACCGTGCGCGTGTCGATGCGTCCGGCGCCGACCTCGGACTGCAGGTAGGTGTGCGGCCACGACACGACCACCTCGTCGGCGCCGGGGAACCGCGCGCGCGTCGCGAACACCGATCGCGCGTCGCACACCGTGACATGGAATCCGAGGAAGGCGCCCTGCCGGGCGATGGCGGCGGCGAAGTCGATCGCGCCGAACACGATCATCCTTGGCTTCGGCTGGAAGGATGCCACGAACACTCGCATCCCGGTCTCCATCCGCTCGCCGTGCACGCCGTATGTGAGCACGGTGGTCGAGCCCGATGCAAGCAGTCCTCGCACGTCGTCGGCGACGGCCTCGTCGATGCGGGTCGAGCCGAGACTCCCGGCCAGGGCGTCGACCCGGACGACCATGCGACGGCCGACGACGGCGGGGTCGAGATGCTCGATGACGGTCGCGACGGCGACCGGCCGCCCCGCGGCGATGTCGGCGGCCACCTCGTCGAAGTCCGGGAAGGTGGCGCGGGAGACGGGCTCGACGAAGACGTCGATGATACCGCCGCAGGTCAGGCCCACCGCGAACGCGTCTTCGTCGTTGAAGCCGTAGCGCTGCAGCACCGGCACACCCGAGGCGGAGACCTCCTGGCACAGCTCGTACAACGCGCCTTCGATGCAGCCGCCGGAGACCGAGCCGGACACCGTGCCGTCGGCGGTCACCATCATCGACGCACCCGGCGGCCGCGGAGCGGAGCGGATCGTCTGCACGACCGTGCCGACGCCGGTCGTTCGCCCCGTGTTCCAGCTCTCCCGCAGCT
>CALKHM010000120.1 GCA_937988695.1 uncultured Microbacterium sp.
GCCTCCGGCATCACCAGCGGGGTGCTCCTCGCCGTCGCCCGAGTCATGGGCGAGACCGCGCCGGTCCTCGTCCTCGTCGGCTACAGCCGCGCCCTGAACTACAACATCTTCGACGGCAACATGGCCTCCCTGCCGCTCCTGATCTACAGCGAGCTAATCAACCCCCTCCCCGCAGGCCAGTTCCGTGCCTGGGGTGCGGCGCTCACCCTCATCATCCTCATCGCCGGACTGAACATTGCCGCTTCCCTGGTGGCCCGGTTCCTCACCCGAAAGCACGCGCAACGATGAAACAGCTCGACATCAACAACCTCAACGTCTACTACGGCAAGTTCCACGCCGTCGAGAACGTCTCCCTGAGCGTTCCGCCGCGCAGTGTCACGGCGCTCATCGGCCCCAGCGGGTGCGGGAAATCGACCGTGCTGCGCACCCTCAACCGGATGCACGAGATGACACCGGGCGCGTGGGTGGAAGGCGAGGTCCTGCTCGACGACGAGGACATCTACTCCTCGAACGTCAGCGCCGTGTCCGTGCGACGGGCGATCGGAATGGTCTTCCAGCGCCCGAACCCGTTCCTGACGATGTCGATCCGAGACAACGTCGTCGCCGGACTACGGCTTCAGGGCATGCGTAGCAAGAAAGACCTCGACGAGATCGCCGAACGCTCCCTGCGCGGCGCGAACCTCTGGAAAGAGGTCAAAGACCGGTTGAAGAAGCCCGGCGGGAGCCTTTCCGGTGGGCAGCAGCAGCGGCTCTGCATCGCGCGTTCGATCGCGATGGAACCGCAGGTGCTGCTGATGGATGAGCCCTGCTCCGCGCTGGACCCGATCTCGACCCTCGCGATCGAAGACCTCATCGCCGAGCTCAAGGAGCGGTACACGATCGTCATCGTCACGCACAACATGCAGCAGGCTGCCCGGGTCAGCGACCAGACCGCGTTCTTCGACCTGCGCGGTGTCGGGCTTCCCGGCCACCTCGTCGAGGTCGGTGACACGGACACGATCTTCTCCAACCCGACGCAGCAGGCCACGGACGACTACATCTCGGGCAGATTCGGGTGAGCGACGCTCTCCCGAGGAGGCGATCGATCAGCGCCGAATACGCGTACGCGGATGTCGGCGTCGGCCGCGGCGCGCCCCCTCATCTGCGATGGCCGACACGGATCCTCGCCGTCGAATCGACCGCGCTCCTCAGCCGCGGCGACCAGGACGACCTGCTTCACCACGGGATCGAGCTGTGCGTGTACGCCGATGGGCTCAGTGCCCTCCTGGGCCTCCACGAGGAGCAGCCGACGGCGATCATCGCCCCCACCGACATCACAGGCGTTGACCTGGCCGCGTTCATCCGGGCCGTCACCGCCTGGGCGCACATTCCGATCATCGTCGGTCTCGGGCCCGAGCCTGACGCGCACGAGCGCGCCTTCCGGGCCCTGGAATGCGGCGCCCGCTCGCTCCTACCGCTGCCGTTCACGGCCACCGAACTGTCCAAGGCGCTGCGCATGCTCGGCCAAGCACCCGCGGGGGTGGGCGAGTCCGCCGCGAGCATCACGATCGGTCCGCTGACGGTCGATCCGCAAGCATTCAACGCGACCGTCGACGGGGTGGCCGTGCGTCTCACACCGCGGGAGCTCCAGGTCCTGCGCTATCTGATGACCCAGTCGCACCGGGTGGTCAGCGTCCAGGAGCTCGCCGAACAGCACGGCGTCTTCAGCGACGCGACCGTCGACGGCACCCGCGTTACCGTGCTCCGCATCCGGCGCAAACTCGATTCCGCAAGGCCCAGATCGTCGGCGCTCATCCAGACGTTCCGAGGAATCGGTTACCGCGCCGTGGCGCCGGAATCCGGACCCGACGGGAACGGGTGAAGCCCCACGCTACGAAGAAGCCCTTCGACCCGCCCCTGGATGTCGTCGCGGATCTGACGTGCGATCTCCAGCGGCTGACCGATGGGATCCTCGACCGGCCAGTCGAGATACCGTCGACCGGGGTACACCGGGCACGCATCGCCGCACCCCATGGTGATGATGATGTCCGCGGCTTGCACAACCTCGTCGGTCAGCGGCTTCGGAAAGTCGGCGCCGACGGGCACGCCGATCTCATCCAGGATCTCCACCACCGTCTCGTCGATCGCGCTTGCAGGCTGGGAACCCGCCGTCCGAACATGAACTCGGTTGCCGGCAAGTTGACGCAGAATGCCGGCGGCGATCTGTGACCGCCCGGCGTTCTGAACACACACGAACAGGACCTCAGGCGTCGCGTTCAGCTCGAGCCCGTGTGCCGCTGCCAACGCGCCCAGACGGTCCGTCGCAAACCGGCTCGTCAGCGACGGGAGATGCCGGGTGACGTGCGCACGCTCCCTGAGCAGCTCATAACTGTCGGCGACGTACTTCTGCACCGTCTCCCGGGAGAAGTTGCTGGAGAACCGATACGCAAGCCGGTCCGCGATTTTCTGAATCACCGGCGGCAGCGAGATCGCCGCACCTGTCGCGGTGGTGAGCGTGTTCGCTGATCCGGTGGACTCGGCGACGGTTCCTGCCAGGACGCGCCCGAACCGGATCCATGCATCCGCGGTCGGCGTGAACGTCGGTTCGGATGCCGATGGTTGCGAGGTCAGCAAGCCCGCATCGATGAGGGCGCGCACATCGGCCGATGCGTCTTCCTCCGGCACACCCAGCGCACGTGCAAGCCCGGGCAGGGTGTACTGCCCCTCCGGGTCGGTCGCGAGCACGCTCATCAGACGCAGCCGGGCCGGATCAGCCAGTGCGAGGATCTGGGCGGCACGTTCGCCGGCACTGGGCGGGTCGAGAGGACGGGGAGAAAGAGCGTCGTTCGTCATCGGTCACCCCAGGAGGTCATGGACCGTGTCCCTGCGGTCCGGTGCGATCGAGTACCAGACGTTCCGGCCGCGCTGATCCCGAAGCACGTGTCCGTCCTCCAGCATGATGCGCAGGTGATAGGAGATCGTCGGCTGACGAAGCCCCATCCCGTCAGTGATGGTCTGCACCGTCGCCTCCCCACCCGGACTACCCGCGATGATGCTGAGGATCTGGATGCGTGTCGGGTCAGCAAGAGCGCGAAGAGTCCGGGCCAGCTCCTCGGCGAGGCTGCGATCCAAGGGGCCCCGAACGGCTCCCTCGCCGTCCGTCGCCTCCCGCAAGCCCATGCGGGTACTTTAGTCGACCGCCATGAACGCCTCCCCGCACGGGTAACGCCCTCTGCTGCCGGGGAGTCGATGTCGGTCACGCGCCCGCCTCCTCCGCCTGGTTGCCGTTCGGTGAACTCTGCCCTCTCCACCTTGCGTGCTGCATTCAATCTTGTCAATATAGATACATGTCGATTCAAGAGGTTGAGCTGGTCATCGTCGGATCCGGTCCTGCGGGGTATACCGCAGCCGTGTACGCCGCCCGGGCGGGACTCGCGCCGGTCGTGCTCGCCGGTTCGGTGACCGCCGGTGGCGCTCTGATG
>CALKHM010000121.1 GCA_937988695.1 uncultured Microbacterium sp.
GACGACCTCGCCTCGGTGCACGCGGGGGTGACAGCCCTTGCCCGCCACGCCGGCGGCGACCACATCGCCATGCTCGCGGTCTTCGACCACGAAGAGGTCGGCTCGGCCACTCGTTCCGGTGCGGCCGGGCCCTTCCTCTCCGAGACGCTCGAACGGGTCTGGCTCAGCCTGGGCGCCGACCGCGAGCAGCAGTTGCGCGCGCTGGCGTCGTCGTGGTGCGTCTCGAGCGACGTCGGTCACTCGGTGCACCCGAACTACCCCGAGAAGCACGACCCGGTCGTACAGCCTGTGCTGGGATCGGGTCCGATCCTGAAGATCAACGCCAACCAGCGTTATGCGACGGATGCTGCGGGCGCCGCCGCCTGGCACAGGTGGTGCGCGACATCCGGCGTGGACAGCCAGGAGTTCGTGTCGAACAACGCCGTCCCGTGCGGATCGACGATCGGGCCGATCACCGCGACCCGCCTCGGCATCCGCACCGTCGACGTCGGCATCCCGATCCTGTCCATGCACTCCGCCCGGGAGCTGGCCGGCGTGGCCGACCTGCACGCGCTGGCCCGCGTCGCGGGAGCCTTCTTCGCGGCCTAGCAGTGCTCACCCCGGCGAGCCTGCGCGCGAGACGAGGGCGACGAAGTACAGGCGCAGCACCCAGGATGGTGACCTGCGATCCTGCGCGCGAGACGAGGGGATCTCACGGGCCGAGGACCGAATGGGCGGCATCTGTCCTCACCTGGTGAGGTCTCCTCATCCCGTGCCGATCGCGCGGCCCGCGCCCGGCATCGCCCGGCGCCCGGGCCCGGCGTCCCCGCGCCCGGCACCCCGCATCCGCATCCCGCGCCCCCGCGCCCCCGCATCCCGTGAGAGCGCAACGGACGGACGAGAGTGCGGCTGCCTACCCGCCCCTCGTCCGCCCGTTGCACTCTCACGGTTCCCGCAGGCCCCACGGTCGAAAGCGCGGCCGGGCGTGCGTACCATGGCGGGACGGGAGGAATCATGGTCCAGGTCCGAGTCGCCGGCGTCGCCCTCGACAACACGGGAGAACACGTGATCCTGCTGCAGCCGATCGACGGGCTTCCGGCCAACAGCCGACTGTTGCCGATCTGGATCGGCGCGATGGAGGCGACCTCCATCATGGTGGCCATCGAGGGCGCCGAGACGCCGCGCCCGCTCACGCACGACCTGCTGCGCGCGACGCTGCAAGTCGTCGGTGCGACCGTCGACAAGGTCGAGGTCACCCGCATCGAACAAGGCACGTTCTACGCCGAGATCACGATCACGGCGAACGGCGCCGTGCATCGCATCGACGCGCGGCCATCGGATGCCGTGGCTCTGGCATCCCGCACGGAGGCGCCCATCTTCGTGGCTGACGAGGTGCTCGCCGAGGCAGGAGTCGAGGACGTCATCACCGAGGCCGAGGCCGAGGCCGACGTCGAAGAGTTCTCGAAGTTCATCGACCAGGTCGACCCTGACGATTTCCGGGAGTAGCGTCACACCGGGCAGACATCACGGACGCGGCTCGATGTATCAGTCGCGCAGGTCCGTGCTCTGCGCAAAGAGGGCCGCACCGTCCACTGGGGATGGATCCGGGAACCTCCACGGAAACGGATCACTATGACTGTTCTGACCACGGCCGACGATGCCGTCGCGCGGATGCGCGGCGTTCTCGGCGATCGCCTCCTCACCCCGCACGATACCGGCTACGACAGCGCACGGCTGCCCTGGAACCTCGTGACCGATCAGCGACCGTTCGCCGTCGCGATCCCCCGCACCGACGACGAGGTCGCCGCCGTGGTGCGCGAGGCCACGGCATCCGGACTGCGGATCGCCCCGCAGGCGACCGGACACGGCGCGGGTCCGCTGCGCGGCACCGACCTCTCACGCACCGTGCTCATCGCACTGCGCGAGATGCGCGAGGTCGTCGTCGACCCGGTCACCCGCACCGCGACCGCACAGGGCGGCGCCGTCTGGCACGACGTGCTGACAGCTGCCGCCCCGCACGGGCTGACCGCGCTGCACGGCAGCGCCGGGGATGTCTCGGTCGTCGGCTACACCCTGCACGGTGGTGTGTCGTTCTACGGACGCGCCCACGGCCTCGCCGTGAACAGCGTGCGTCGCGTGCGACTCGTCGCCGCCGACGGCGAGATCGTGACCGCGAGCGCCGACGAGAACCCCGACCTGTTCTGGGCGTTGCGCGGAGGCGATGCGTTCGGCGTGGTCGTGTCGATCGAGTTCGAGCTGCTGCCGTATCCTGACGTGTTCGCCGGGCTGATGCTGTGGGACGGCTCACGCGCCGCCGAGGTCTCGCACGCCTGGGCCGCGTGGACCGCGTCCGTGCCCGAGACGGTCACCACCTCGCTGCGCGTCATGCACTTCCCTCCGCTGCCCGAGCTGCCGCCGTTCATCTGCGGGCGTTCCGTGGTCACGATCGACGGCGCGCTCTTGGAGACGGATGCTGCCGCCGCCGAGATCCTCGAACCGCTACGGGCGCTGGCGCCCGAGCTGGACACGTTCGCGCGGATCCCGGCCGCCGAGCTGACCGCCGTGCACATGGACCCGCCCGAGCCCTCGCCTGCGGTCTCCGAGCACGCGATGCTCTCCAGCATCGATGAGGCCCTCATCGATGCGTTCGTCGGCACGGCGTTCGACGCACGGCCCATGATCAGCGAGATCCGGCACGCGGGCGGCGCGTTCGCACGGCCGACGGAGGGCTGCGGCGCGATCAGCGCGCTCGATGGCGACTACCTGCTCACGGCGATCTCGATCGCGCCGGTGCCCGAGGCGGTCCCCGGCGGAATCGCCGCCGTGCAGGCTGTGGTCGACGCGTTGCAGCCTTGGCACGGCCCCGGCCTCGCGCTCACGTTCATCGACGTTCCCGGCCACGACCTCGCACCGGCATTCGGGGATGGCGCGGCGCGCGTCGTGGAGCTGCGCCGCACACACGACCCGGACGGCGTCTTCGTCGCCGCTCGCGCGCTGGGCTGAGCCGCCGGCGCGGCCGACCCCGTGCGCCCGAGCCACCCACTCGCCCGACCGCGTGCGCCCGAGCCACCCATCAGGCCGACCGCGAGCGCCAAATTCACATGAATTGGCCGAATGCACATCAAACCGCCGGCAGTTCCGTGTGCATTCGCCAATTTCATATGAATTCGACGCACGGAGGAGCTCGGGCGACGGCTTCCCGACCGACGGCGCAGACATCCGGCGACCACACCGAGCAGTGGCGATCGGGCGGCGGCCCGGTAGGGTGTGCTCGTGGCAAACCAACGGCGGACTCCGGGCTCCCAGACTTCACTTCGTGAAGCCAACCGCGCCCGGATCGTCGCCGGGATCAAGAAGCACGGGAGTCTCACACAGGTCGAGCTGGCCGGTGTCACGGGCCTGTCCCCGGCATCCGTCTCCAACATCGTCCGTGAGCTGGTCAGCGTCGGAGTGCTGCGCACCACCCCGAGCACGCGCAGCGGCCGTCGCGCCACCCTCGTGTCGTTCGCCCGGGCAGTGGGGCTGGTCACCGGCATCCACGTGTCCACCCGCCATCTGCGCATCATCATCGCCGACGTCAACTGCACCGTGCTCAGCGAACGCCACATGCCGCTGGCACGCGATCACCGCGCCGACAACGAGCTCGACCGCGCGTCGCTGCTGCTTGCCGACATGCTGTCCGACCTCGACTCCACGATCGACGAGCTGGTCGGCGTGGGCCTGGCGATCTCCGCCCCGATCGATCGCGCGACCGGGCGGGTGGCCGGCCGCGGCATCCTGCGCGGATGGACCGGGGTCGACATCCCCGACGTCGTGCACCGGCGGCTGCGCCGACCCGTCTACATCGACAACGCCTCGAACCTGTCGGCCCTCGCCGAGGCGCGACTGGGCGCCGCTCGCGGCAAGCAGAACGTCATCTTCCTCGACGTCGGCGACGGCATCGGCTCGGGACTGGTCCTGGGCGGCCAGGTGCTCCACGGCCACAACGGCACCGCGGGTGAGATCGGCCACACGATCATCATGGAGGACGGGCCGCTGTGCCGATGCGGAAACCGCGGATGCCTCGAGGCGATCGCGGGCGGTCCCGCGATCCTGGAGAGGCTCGCACCCGCCGGCGGCACGATGAAGCTCGGCGACATCGTCGTGCGCGCGATGGCCAATGATGCACTGAGCATCCGTGCCCTCGCCGAGGCCGGGCGCCATATCGGACTGGCCACCGGCAACCTCTGCAACCTGCTCGACCCCGAGCGCATCGTGGTCGGCGGCGACCTGGCCCGTGCCGGCGAACTGCTGCTCGGCCCGATCCGACTCGCCATGGAGCACGCGGTCATCGTCGACGCCTCGCATGCGCCCGACGTCGTGCAGGCGCAGTTGGGCCTGGATGCCGCGGCCATGGGCGCGATCGTGCACACGATCGATGAGACGAACGTGCGCGCCGCCGCCATGTGATCGTCGTTGCCAAACTGTTGTGTTCAAGTCTTGACGCCAAGACGGGTTCCCTGCCATGCTCAGACAGTCGCCATCGCGGTCGGCACAGCAACGGAGGATTCGATGAAGATCACAACCAAGAGAACGCTCGTCGCGACGACGGCGCTGCTTTTGTCCCTGGGCATGCTCTCGGCATGCTCCAACGGCGCGCAGACCCAGGGCGACAAAGCCTCGGGAGGGGCGGCCAACGCGAGCTCTGCCAAGATCGGCCTGCTCCTGCCCGACAACGTCACCGAGCGCTACGCCAGCGCCGACAAGCCGTACTTCGAGGCGAAGGTCAAGGAGCTGTGCGCGGGCTGCCAGGTGCTGTACGCGGACGCCGACGGCGACGCGGCCAAACAGCAGCAGCAGGCCGAGTCGATGCTCACGCAGGGCGTCGACGTGCTCGTGCTCGACCCGTTCGACGGCAAGGCTGCTGCTGCCATCGTCAACGAGGCCAAGGCCAAGAACATCCCGGTCGTCTCCTACGACCGCCTCGTCGACTCGGCTGATGTCTCGTACTACGTCTCGTTCGACAACGAGAAGGTCGGGCAGCTGCAGGCCCAGGCTCTCGTCGATCGGATGAAGCAGCTGAACCTGCCCGCCGACGCCGGCATCATCATGGTCAACGGCTCGCCCACCGACCCGAACGCCGCCCAGTTCAAGAAGGGCGCGCACAGCGTCATCGACACGTCGGGCCTGAAGGTGCTCGCCGAGTACGACACACCCGGATGGGACCCGGCGCAGGCGCAGAACTGGGTCGCTGGGCAGGTCACGAAGTACGGCGAGAAGATCAAGGGCGTCTACGACGCGAACGACGACACCGCCGGTGGCGCGATCGCCGCGTTGAAGGCCGGCGGTGTGACGCCGCTGCCTCCGGTCACGGGTCAGGATGCCGCGCTCTCCGGCATCCAGCGGATCCTCGCCGGCGACCAGTACATGAGCGTCTACAAGGCGTTCAAGCCCGAGGCCAATCAGGCCGCCGAGCTCGCCGTCTCGCTGACCAAGGGAGAGAAGCCGAAGGCTCCCGAGACCGCCGACACCGCCAGCGGCGCATCCATCCCCTCGTTCCTCTTGACGCCGGTGGCCGTCACGGTCGCCAACATCAAGGACACCGTGGTCAAGGACGGGCTGTACACGGTAGACCAGATCTGCACGAGCGCGTACAAGGCCGCGTGCACGAAGAACGGTCTGGAGTAATCACCCATCGCGTGTGCCGGCCGGCGGTGCTGGTCGGCACACGCGCACCCGAACCGAAGGAGACGCCGTGACCCTGGCATCCGATCTCGACGAGCAGCGCGCACCCGCTCGTGAGCCCGTGCTCTCGATCCGCAACATCTCGAAGGGATTCGGCGCCGTGCGCGCCCTCACCGACATCGAGATGGATGTCTATGCCGGCGAGGTGGTCGCCCTCGTCGGCGACAACGGCGCCGGCAAGTCCACACTCGTCAAGATCCTGGCGGGGGTGCACCCCGCCGACGACGGCACGATCACCTTCAACGGCACGCCCGTGTCGATCCCCTCGCCCACCGCCTCGCGCGAGCTGGGGATCGCCACCGTGTTCCAGGACCTCGCGCTGTGCGACAACCTCGACGTCGTCGCCAACCTGTTCCTCGGACGGGAGCTGGGCGGCGGGGCGATGAACGAAGAGCTCATGGAGCAGCGCTCGTGGGAGCTGCTGCGCCAGCTGTCGGCGAAGATCCCCTCGGTGCGCATCGCTGTCGCGTCGCTGTCCGGCGGCCAGCGACAGACCGTCGCCATCGCCCGATCGCTGATCGGCGAACCCCAGATCGTGATCCTCGACGAGCCGACCGCGGCTCTGGGCGTCGCCCAGACCGCCGAAGTGCTCAACCTCATCGAACGGCTGCGCGAGCGGGGACTCGGCGTCATCCTCATCAGCCACAACATGGCCGACGTGCAGGCGGTGGCCGATCGTGTCGTCGTGCTGCGCCTGGGCCGCAACAACGGCGTGTTCCGCACGGCCGACGTGAGCTACGAAGACATCGTCGCGGCCATCACCGGCGCGACCGACAACCCGGTCAGCAGCCGCAGCGCCGCCCACCCGACCGAGAAGGACGCACTATGAGCTCGTCGACGACACCCCAGACGAAGGACAATTCCGCGCCCACCACGCTCGCCGCCGACCTGCAGGACGAACGGCTCATGCGCGGCGAGGGCCTGCGCGGCGTGTTCGGCGCATTCGGGATGCGCATCCGCACCGGCGATCTCGGATCGTTGCCCATCTTCCTGGGACTGATCATCATCTGGATCGTCTTCCAGATCCTCAACCCGCGATTCCTCTCCGCGACGAACCTCGTGGACCTCACTCTGCAGTGCGCAGGCGTCGGCACGATCGCCCTCGGCGTCGTGGTGGTGCTGCTGGTTGCCCAGATCGATCTGTCGGTCGGGTCGCTCAGCGGCCTGGCCTCGGCGATCCTGGGCGTCACGTTCATCAACTGGCAATGGCCGATCTGGGCATCGATCGTGGTCGCGCTGGCCATCGGCGCGCTGATCGGGTTCGTCTACGGTTTCCTGTTCACCCGATTCGGCGTGCCGACGTTCATCGTGACGCTGGCGGGCCTGATGGGCTTCCTCGGACTGCAGCTGTGGGTGCTCGGTCCGAACGGCACGATCAACCTGCCGTACAACTCGTGGATCGTGGAGTTCGCGACATCCTGGTTCCTCCCGCCGTGGCTCGCGTACACGATCGCCGGTCTCACGGTCATCGGGATCGTCGTGAGCGACATCACGAAGTCCCGCCGTCGCGCCAAGGCGGGGCTGTCCACCGGGCCGGGCTCGCTCATCGTCATCAAGGCCATCGTGATCGCGATCGTGGCAGCCGCCGCGATCACATGGCTTGCCACCAACCGCGGCGTGGCGGTGTCGTTCCTGCTGTTCATCGTGCTCGTGGCCGTGATGGCCACGGTGCTGACCCGCACGCGCTGGGGGCGCTGGATCTACGCGGTCGGCGGCAACGAGGAGGCGGCACGACGCGCCGGCATCAACGTCAAGACCATCTACATCTCAGCACTCATGGTGGGCACGATCCTGGCCACGCTCGGCGGCCTGCTCGCAGCAGCGCGCCTGACCGCGGCGAGCATCTCCAGCGGTGGCGGCACGACCAACCTCATCGCGATCGCGGCAGCCGTCATCGGCGGCACGAGCCTGTTCGGCGGGCGCGGATCGGCGTGGTCCGCGCTGCTGGGCATCTTCGTGATCATGTCGATCCAGAACGGCCTGACCCTGCTGAACCTCGAGTCGTACGTGCAGTTCATGGTGACCGGGGTCGTGCTGCTGCTCGCGGTGATCATCGACTCGCTGTCGCGGCGTTCGCGCGCCAGTCACGGCACCGCCTGAGCCGGGGGGGGCGCGAGGCATCCGTCACCGCGGGGGTGTGGCGGATGCCTCGGGTCGCGGTGCTCGGGGCCCGGTGCCACGCGGGTCGGTGCCACGCGGGTCGGTGCCGCGCGGGTCGGTGCCGGGGAGCCGTCCCGGGGAGCGGTCCACGCCCCGCGGTCGGCGCGGGTCGGGACGGCCGTCCCGCCAGGCCCGCGTGCGATCGCAGCGCCGGGTCACTGCGTCGAATTCACATGAATTGGCCGAGTGCACATCAAATTTCCGGCGGTTTGATGTGCATTCGCCAAATTCATGTGAATTTGGCGAACCAGCCGGGCGGGGGTCAGGGCGCGAGCGCGGCGGTGGGGTCGCGCAGCAGGTCGGCGAACGCCGCCTCGGCCGCCCCGATGAGCAGCCGGTCGCCGGCGAGGGTCGCCAAGCGGATGTCGATTCCCTCGCCCGAGGTCGGCATCGACTGCGCACGCACGTCGGCAAGAAGGCCGGGAAGGTCCTGCCCGGCGATCGTGGCGAGGAACCCGCCCAGCACGACCACCGACGGATTCAACCCGTTCACGGCGTTGGCCAGCGCCGTCGCCAGAATACGACGCTGCCGGCCGACCTCGTCGGCCACGGCTGGGTCGGTGGATGCGGCAAGGGCGTCGGCGAGCTCGGGCTCGTCCGCGGCGCGAAGACCCACCGCATCCAGCAACCGACGACGGCTGACCTCGTCTTCCAGCGTGCCGACGGCGCTGCGCCGGTCGGCGTCGCTTTCGACGGCGGGACGGCTCTGCCCGAACTCTCCGGCATACCCGCCGGCACCGGTCAGCGCCCGCCCGCCGACGATGATCGCTCCGCCGATGCCACTCGCGCCGCCATTCAGATACACCACGTCGTCGACACCGCGCGCCGCCCCGAACAGGTGCTCGGCCACCGCGCCGAGATTCGCGTCATTCCCGATGACGGCCGGCAACTTCGTCGCCTCGGCCACGAGCGGACCGAGTGCGGCATCCGCCCATCCGAGGTGAGGTGCCGCACGCACGAGGCCGTCGGCGGCACGTACCGGACCGGGCACGGCCACGCCGATCGACACCGGATGCGCGTCGGCGAGCGGGCCGGCGCGCCATCCGGCGATCTGCGTGGCAATCAACCGGGCGGTCTCGGTGGGCGTGAGCAGGCTGTCGCGCTCGATGCGGACACGGGCACGGATGCCGCGGTCGAGGCCGACCACGGCGACAGTGAGCGCGTCGACCTCGGGGTTCGCGGCGATCACCACCGGCCGAGGGTCGATCTCCACCACCGGAGACGGCCTCCCGACCCGGCCCTGCGCGGCGGGCTCACGCTCGAGCACGAGGCCGGCGCCGGCCAGTTGCGTCACGAGGTCGCCGACCGTCGAACGATTCAACCCGGTGCGCGCGGTGATGACCGCGCGCGAGAGCGGCCCGTCCAGATGCACGAGCCGCAGCACGTGCGACAGGTTCGCCTCGCGCACGCCGGTCTGTCTCACGCGACCACTGTACGGGATTTGTTGTCGAGCTCGACGAACCTCTGGACGCGGCATCCGTTCTGGTATAGGTTGTCGTCAGCAACATTTTATCTCTGCGCTGCGAAGGAGCGTCATGGTCACCCCCACCCCCGCCGACAAATTCACGTTCGGGCTCTGGACGATCGGCTACAACGGCACCGACCCGTTCGGCGGTCCCACCCGCCCGCCGCTGGATGTCGTGCACGCTGTCACCAAGCTCGCCGAGCTCGGAGCCTACGGGCTCACCTTCCACGACGACGACCTGTTCGCGTTCGGGTCGACCGACGCCGCGCGTCAGACACAGATCGACCGGCTCAAGAAGGCCCTCGCCGATACCGGCCTGGTCGTGCCGATGGTCACCACGAACCTGTTCAGCCCGCCAGTGTTCAAAGACGGCGGGTTCACCTCCAACGATCGCGAGGTGCGGCGTTACGCCATCCGCAAGGTGCTGCGCCAGATCGACCTGGCCGCCGAGCTGGGCGCGACCACGCTCGTCATGTGGGGCGGCCGGGAAGGCGCCGAATACGACGCGGCGAAGGACATTCGGGCGGCTCTGGCTCGTTACCGCGAGGCCGTGAACCTGCTCTCGGAGTACGTCATCGACAAGGGCTACGACATCCGGTTCGCGATCGAGCCGAAGCCGAACGAGCCGCGCGGCGACATCCTGCTGCCCACGGTCGGCCACGCGCTCGCGTTCATCGGCTCACTCGAGCACCCCGAGATGGTGGGGCTGAACCCCGAGGTCGGGCACGAGCAGATGGCGGGGCTGAACTTCGCCGCCGGAATCGCGCAGGCGCTCTACCACGGCAAGCTGTTCCACATCGACCTGAACGGCCAGCGCGGCATCAAGTACGATCAGGACCTCGTGTTCGGACACGGCGACCTGCACAACGCGTTCGCGCTGGTCGACCTGCTCGAGAACGGCGGGCCGGACGGTGGAGCCGCGTACGACGGGCCGCGGCACTTCGACTACAAGCCGTCGCGCACCGAGGACGAGACCGGGGTGTGGGACTCTGCCGCCGCCAATATGCGCACGTATCTGTTGCTGAAGGAGCGTGCGGCGGCCTTCCGGGCCGATCCCGAGGTGCAGGAGGCACTGGCCGCCTCGCGGGTGGCGGAGCTCGCACAGCCGACGCTCGCCTCCGGAGAGGGATACGCGGAGTTGCTGGCCGACCGGTCGGCGTTCGAGGACTTCGACCCGGCGCCGTACTTCGGCGGTCGCGGCTTCGGCTTCGTGCGGCTGCAGCAGCTGGCCACGGAGCATCTGCTCGGCGCGCGCTGACAGCTCACGTCCCGGGTTCGGGTCGGGCTTCGGCTCGGGTGCGCGTCCCGGCCCAGCCTCAGATCGCGAGGGTGCATCTGGCGGCCGAGAGTACGGTTGTCACCCGCCCTCTCGTCCGCCAGTTGCACCCTCGCGGTGAAGGGCGGGGCGGCGGGGCGGAAGGAAGGGGAGAGCATGGCGCTCGTTGCGGGAGTCGACTCGTCGACTCAGTCGTGCAAGGTCGTGGTGGTGGATGCGGGGTCGCTACGCGACGAGAGGGCAGGGTCGCTACGCGACGAGAGGGCGGGGTCGCCCCGCGATGAGCGGGCACCATTCGGTCACACCGTGCGGCAGGGACGCGGCATCCATCCGCACGGCACCGAGGTCGACCCTGCGGCCTGGTGGGACGCGCTCCAGGCCGCGATCGCGGATGCGGGTGGCCTGGGCGACGTCGACGCGTGGGCCATCGGTGGACAGCAGCACGGGATGGTCGTGCTCGACGACGCCGGCCGGGTGATCCGGCCCGCGCTGCTGTGGAACGACACGCGTTCGGCGCGCGCGGCATCCGACCTCGTCACGCAGTTCGGTGCCGGTGAGCTTGCCGCGCGCACGGGGCTGGTGCCCGTGGCATCCTTCACGATCACGAAGCTGCGCTGGCTGCGTGACCACGAACCCGAGAACGCCGCGCGCGTCGCGGCCGTAGCGCTGCCACATGACTGGCTGACCTGGCGGCTGCGGGGATTCGGACCGGAGAACCCGGATCTCGCCGAGCTGATCACGGATCGATCGGATGCGTCGGGTACCGGCTACTGGGGTCCGAACGGGGATGACCGCGACCTGCTCGTGGCGGCCCTGGGCCACGATGCCGTGCTGCCGCGCGTGCTCGGACCGACCGAGGCGGTTCAGGATGCCGCCGGTCGGCGCGTGGGGGCGGGCGCCGGCGACAACGCCGCGGCGGCCCTGGGGCTGGGTGCCGGGCTGGGCGACGCCGTCGTCTCGATCGGCACGAGCGGCACGGTGTTCGCGGTGAGCGGCGATCGCGTCATCGATCCGAGCGGAACGGTGGCCGGATTCGCCGCCGCCGACGGCAACTGGCTGCCCCTCGTCGCCACGCTCAACGCGTCGCGGGTGCTCGAGTCGATCGGGCGGCTGCTCGATGTCGACCACGCCGGACTCAGCGCCCTCGCGCTTGCGGCGGACCCCGGAGCCGGCGGACTGCGGCTCGAGCCCTACTTCGAGGGCGAGCGCACGCCGAATCGACCGGATGCGACGGCGACGCTGTCGGGCATGACGCTGGCGTCGACGACGCGGGAGAACCTCGCCCGTGCGGCCGTCGAGGGGATGCTCGGCGGCCTCGCCTACGGCATGCAGACCTTGCGTGAGCTCGGCGTGCCGTTGCGACGTGCGCTGCTGATCGGCGGAGGCGCGCAGTCCGAGGCCGTTCAGCGCATCGCACCCGAGGTGCTCGGCATCCCCGTCGAGGTGCCGGCTCCCGCGGAGTATGTCGCTCTGGGCGCCGCGCGTCAGGCTGCGGCGCTTCTGCGACCCACCCTGTGACCCGCCGCGGTGGACGAGTGGGCGGCGGTGTCTCGGCTGCGCAGCCCAGCCGCATTCGTCAAATTCACATGAATTCGACGAATGCACATCAAACTGCCGCCGGTTTGGTGTGCAGTGGACAATCTGATGTGAGTTCGAAGCGCGAACGTGCTCAGACGTAGCGGGGTCTTACCGTGAGGGGGTGGCCGGAACCGAGGCGGCGCCGGGCACGGGCGCCGGAGCGGGCACCGGCGCAGGACTGGGGCTCGGTGCCGGACGGGGCGCGGAACCGGTGCCCCGCGGCGACCGCACGCCATCCCCGTCGTGCGGAGGCATCCGCGCCGCGTTGTATTCGACGACGGAGACTGACCGCGCAGCGCGCAGCTCGGCGAACTCAGACCGCAGGCGCGTGGTGCGCGGATCGGCGGAGGCATCGACCGCCGTCGCCGTCGCCACATAGGCGGCCAGGTGGTGGGCGGCGACATCGAGGTCTTGCAGACCCGGCATCGGGTCGCCGGCGCGCTCGACCACCATGCTGCCGCTGCCGCCCACGCGGGCGGGCGACCCGCCCGCGGCCAGGCTCTGCACGATGTCGTCGGTGTGCCGCAGCTGCACGCTGACGGTCTCCTCGCCGACAACGGCCTCGGTGGGCGACCCGGCCGTCACCAGCATCGACACGCGATATCCGCCCTGGACCGCCAGCCGGTCTGCGATCAGCCCGCCTTGCGAATGCCCGAACAAGGACACTCGCGCACCGGGCGGAACCCCGGCGTCCCGCATCGCCGCCTGGGCCGCGTCGTATGCGGCGGCGTCCCGTCCGAAGTACAGCTCGAGGTCGGAACGCAGGTCCCAGGGGTCGGTGCCATCGAGTCGTAGGGAGAAGTCCCGCGTGCCCGCGAGATAGACGGCGTAGCGCGACGAGCCGTCGGGCATCGTGTAGGTCTCGACACGAACGCGGGCATCGCCCTGCGGGATGCGGCGGAGGGCATCGGCCAGGCCATCCGGCGGGACTGCCGAAACCGGCGGCATCCGCTCGATGCGCACAGGTGAGGCCTCACCGACAAGACGGGATCCGGGCGCGATCGTGCCCGTTCCGAGTGCACGAATGAGAGTCTGCACACCCTGCCCAGCCATGGGGAGGGCATTCAGCGTGCCGACGAGCGCCAGCCCGAGAGGCGGCCACAACACGCCCGCCCACGGCATCGGAGCGAAGATGCCCGCGTTGGCGACGCCGAGAAGATGCGCCGCCACCTGGACGTCGGCGGCCGATACCATCCCGTCAGCCGTGCCCACGGCGTCGGGATGCCGCGCTTGGAAGGCGGCGAGCACCACGGCGATCCCGGCTGTGCGCCCTGCGCCGGCATGCAGGGACAGCCGCGCACGCAGATCGACGATCTCATAGGCGTCCGCGGCCATTCCGAGTCGGCGCGCCGCCGTCGCGAGATCGTCACCGCAGATGACCGCTCGGCGCGCCGCCTCGTGGATGGAGGAGGCGACCGGCGGGACGGGGACGTTCTGCGCGCTCAGGTCGGCGAGCCGGCGGGCGACACCGAAGAGGTCGGCCGCCGCAGCGCGGACATCCGCGGCCACCACGGCGTAGCGCTCGGCGGCACCGCGCAGGCTTGCCGTGTCGACGGCCACAACTCCGCCGTCACGGATGTCGATGTCGTCGCTCATGGTCCTCCGCCACGGAGGCGACGCGATGCGGCCACCAGCCGCTCAAACCCGCGCCACGCGCCAGCCCCACACACCCGCACCCGCGCCACGCGCCAGCCCCA
>CALKHM010000122.1 GCA_937988695.1 uncultured Microbacterium sp.
CGCTCGAGCAGCGCACGGCCCGCTCCCCGGCATCCGCCGAAGAACTGCACGCCTGCCTCATCGAGACGCGCGAACGCGGCTATGCCGTCGACGACCAGGAGAACGAGCCCGGCATCAACTGCCTGGCCTTCCCCGTGTACCTCCTCTCACCCAGCGCTCCCTCCGGGGCGGTGAGCATCAGCGCCGTCGCGTACCGCACGCCCCTCTCGGTGCTCATCGAGGCAGCCGACGAAGTCCGCGCCATCATCCAGGAGACCACCGGATGGCCGGACGCCGGCGCATGAGAACGCCCGAGCCCCGCGAATCCCCCGCCGCCGCAAAGCGGCTCTTCCCTCCGAGAAAAGAGACAAAGGACAGACATGAAACTCCTTCGCATCGGTGACGCCGGCGCTGAGAAGCCGGCGGCCCTGCTCGACGACGACACCTATGTCGATCTCTCCGACGTCGTGGCCGACTTCGACGAGGCGTTCTTCCGGGGCGACGGCATCGAGGCCGTGCGCGGGGTCGTGGCGCAGCGTGCGGAGCAGGGCCAGGTGGAGAGCCTGGCCGGAAGGCGAGTGGGGGCTCCGATCGCACGTCCGCACCAGATCATCTGCGTCGGCCTGAACTACTCGGACCACGCCGCAGAGACCGGCCAGGAGGTGCCGACCGAGCCGATCCTGTTCACCAAGTCGCCGAACACCCTCGTCGGGCCCAATGACGACGTGCGCATCCCCCGCGGCTCGACCAAACCCGACTGGGAGGTCGAGCTCGGCATCGTGATCGGCAAGCGCACGAGCTACCTCGACTCGGTCGAGCAGGCTCGCGACCACATCGCAGGCTGGACCCTCGTCAACGACATCTCCGAGCGAGCATTCCAGCTGGAGCGCGGTGGCCAGTGGCTCAAGGGCAAGTCCGCCGAGACCTTCAACCCCGCGGGCCCGTGGCTGGTCACCCAGGACGAGATCGCCGACGTCACCGATCTGGGCATGTGGCTCGACGTCAACGGCGTGCGCCGCCAGACCGGCTCGACCTCCACGATGATCTTCGACCCCTACATCATCGTCCACTACATCAGCCAGTTCCTGGTGCTCGAGCCCGGCGACCTGATCAACACCGGCACCCCGCCCGGGGTCGGCATGGGCTTCCGCCCGCAGATCTGGCTGCAGCCCGGCGACGTCATGGAGCTCGGCATCGACGGGCTCGGCATCCAACGCCAGAGCGTGGTCCCGCCCCGCTGATCCAGCCCGCAACCCCTGAGAGGAACAACCCATGAGAACTGCTGTCGTAACCGGAGGAGCGCGCGGCCTCGGCGCCGCGACTGCCGCGAAGCTCCGCGAGAACGGTCTCCACGTGATAACGGTGGATGTCGCCGGCGAGGCCGACCTGCACCTGGATGTCACCGACGAGGCCGCTCTGACCGCTGCTGCCGCACAGATCGGTCCCGTCGACGTCCTCGTGAACTCCGCCGGCATCGTGGGGCCCAACAGACCGCTTCTGGCCACCGACGCCGACCAGTGGCGGCACGTCATGGATGTCAACGTCCTCGGCACCGTCGCCACGATGCGCGCGTTCGTTCCCGGCATGGTCGAACGCGGATGGGGACGCGTCGTGAACTTCGCCAGCATCGCCGGAAAGGACGGCAATCCGAACCTGTCGATCTACTCGGCATCCAAGGCCGCGGTGATCGCGTTGACGAAGTCAGCGGGAAAGGAGCTGGCGACCTCGGGGGTGCTCGTGAATGCCATCGCACCGGCGGTCTTCGCCACGCCGATGAACGACGACACCTCGCCCGAGGTGCTCGCACACATCACCGGCCTGATCCCGATGAAGCGCGTGGGCGATCCCCACGAGGTCGCCGAGCTCGTGGCGTGGCTCACCTCCGATGCGGTCAGCTTCTCCACGGGCGCGGTCTACGACATCAGCGGCGGCCGCGCGACGTATTGAGCGAACGGCGCGCTATCTCGGAACGGCGTCGGCCAGCGCGGTCAGGGCACGATCGGCGGCATCGAGAACGGGGCCGAGATCGCGGTCGTCGTCGCCCGATATCCCTCCGCCCGCGTCTTCGAACGCGCGCGCGACCTCGTCGGGGACGAGTCGCGACAGGTCCCGCTGCCGCAGTGCCCGCACGGCCGTCAGCAGCTCGCTTGCCAGAACCACTCGCCACGCGCTCAGAGACCGCTCCAGCTGCGTGACCGCCTGCGGTGCGAAGGTGGCGTCCTCTTCCGTCCCGCGAGAGAGCACAGTGCTTCCGCTCGCGACGGGTGCGCTCGATGCGCGCATCTCCGCGCCGGCCGCCGCGGCGACGTACTCGACGATCATGGTTCCCGACGAGCCCGTCGGTCCCGATGCCAAGAAGGGCTTCAAGCCGGTGATCGAGGGTTCGGACAGCATTCGCAGCCGAGAGATGGACAACGGCACGAGTGCCGCCAGCGCGTTATCGACGCCATCGATGTCCAGCGCGAGGCGGATCTGGAAGAAGCCGGCGTGATGGGTCACCCGGACGACGTCGCCGTCGAGCGTGAACAGGGGGTTCTCCTGCGCGACACCGGTGAGAGCTTCGGTCGTCGACACCGCACGCTCCGCCGCGTCGCGCAATGCACCGTGCATGACCGCGAAGGCTCGGATGCCATACGGATCCTGCACTCGGGCAGCGACAGGATCGGCTCCGTCGGCGGAGAAGAGCGCGCGGATCTCGGATGCGACGGCGTGACACCCGGGGCTCACCGTCGCCGCTGCAGCGGTCTCGGACCAGTGCTGCGAGTTCGCGCCGACCGCTGCCGCCGTGAGGGCGAAGATGCGCACCGCCGCCCCGTCGAGACGACGCAGCCGCTCGAGGGCGAGCGCCGCCCGGCCGATCGTCAGCGCGCTGCTGCTGAGAAACGGGAGCGCGCTGTCGGCACCCAGGGGCGGGATGGGAGTGAACGGCCGGCTCGCCGGAAGCTCGCCGACGAGGGTCAAGGCCGTGCGCGCCAAAGCCGACAGGTCGGCAGTCCCGACGCTTCCGGCATGTCGATGCAGCGTGGGCAGGGCGTCGAGATCGAGCATCATCGCCAGTCCGTCCAAGACATCCGGGCGGATGCCGGAGCCGACGTGGGACAGCTGACAGAGTCTGACGGCGAGCATCGCGCGCGTCTGCTCCGCCGGAAGCGTCGGCCCGAATTCGACCGCATGACTGCGCAGCAACCGCATGCCGTGATCTGCATCGTCGGCGTCCACGGCGATCGTGCGGTTGGCGCCCACCCCGGTCGTGCGCCCGTACACGGGTAATCCGCCGACGGCCTCGAGCCGCGCGTGGAGCCGCGCGACGGCGTCCCGCCGATCATGATCGACCGTGACCCGACTTCTTCGGTCCGCGATCTCGCGGATTCTGCCGATGGTCAGCGACGTCGTCGTCTTCACAGGAGAGACCCCTTCCGCTTGTGCGCTCAGCATAGTACTGTGGCACCTGCTGAAAATAGATTTTCAATAGGTGGTCACACGAGAGCTGAATGTCCTCATGGTGACCGCGTCCCTGAAGAGCGCACGACAAGGAGGTCGAATGGCCGGCGAAGTGGAGAACACGCGCACGGTGGAGCGCGCCTTGCGACTGCTTGCGGTCGTGTGCGAGGCGGGCTCGCTGCCGATGGTGGAAGCCGCCCGACTGGTGGATCTGTCGCCCAGCACGGCGTCTCGACTCCTGAGGACCATGACTCGCCTGGGATTCCTACGACGAGATCATGACAATTCGTATGTCCCCGGCGTCCGGCTGATCCAACTGGGCGCCCACGTGCTCAGCAACGACGAGCTCATCCGCCTCTGTCAGCCGATGATGAACGAGCTCGCACGAGGAAGCTCCGAGTCCGTGTATCTGAGCATCCGCGGCGTCAACGACACGGCCGTGTATGTCGCGATGGCAGAAGGCACCTCGTCCGTGCGGCATGTCAGCTGGATCGGGAGATCTTTTCCGCTCGACGGGTCGGCTGCCGGGCAGGTGCTGCTGGGCCAATGCGGCCCGAGCGGCTTCCTGATCGAGTCCGACACGATCGAACCGGATGTCACCGCGATAGCCGCCCCTCTCCGCTCTGACGATCGGGTCCTTGCGGCACTCAGTCTGCTTGCGCCGACCTATCGCGTCGGAGAGGCCGACGTCCAGCGGCTCGGACGGCTGGTCGCCTCCCGGGCCGACGAGATCTCGCGCCTTCTCAGCACCACTCCCGGTGACGGCGCGAGCGCGCCGTCGCACACCCATTGACTCTGCACAGACGACGCGGAAGTCGGATCGAAGGGCATCAGATGATCAGCTTGCACAACGTGGAGAAACGGTACCCGGATGGGACGATCGCTGTGCACGGGCTCAGTCTCGAAGCACCGACCGGAAAGCTGACGGTCCTCGTCGGTCCTTCCGGATGCGGCAAGACGACGACGCTTCGGATGATCAATCGCCTGATTCCCCTGAGCTCGGGACGGATCGAGCTCGACGGGACGGACACGAGCCACCTCAAAGACGTGGAACTGCGTCGCCAGATCGGATACGTGATCCAGAACGCCGGGCTCTTCCCGCACCGCACGGCGCTGGACAACGTCGCGGCGCTGCCCATCCTGCTCGGTGCGAAGAGAAGATCGGCGCGCGCCGCGGCGATGGAGCTCCTCGAACGCGTCGGGCTGAACGAGAGCCATGCCCATCGCTATCCGTGGCAACTGTCCGGTGGTCAGCAGCAGCGTGTCGGCGTGGCGCGCGCCCTTGCGACCGACCCGCCGTACCTGCTCATGGACGAGCCCTTCAGCGCGGTCGATCCGATCATGCGAGCGCAGCTGCAGGACGAGTTTCTGCGACTGCAGCGGGAGATCGGCAAGACCATCGTCATGGTCACCCACGACATCGACGAGGCATTGAAGCTCGGCGACCAGGTGGCGGTGCTGCGCGAAGGCGGCCATCTGGCGCAGCTTGCGACACCGCAGGAGCTTCTCGAACGACCCGGGAACGCATTCGTTGCGGACTTTCTCGGCGGCGGGCGTGGGTTCCGCGCACTCCAGTTCGCCGACTCCGACGTGTCTGCGACCGTGCATGCCGAACAGACGGTCCTGCTCGGTGAGGCACCGGCAGCGCCCGGATGGGAGGTCGTGGTCGACAACGCGGGCGCCCCTCTGGGCTGGACCGACTCGCGGGGGCCGATCCGCACCGAGGACATCGACGTCAGCGGCACGATCGCCGTCGTGAACGGCGACCTGAGGAGTCTGCTGGATGCGGCGCTCTCATCACCGACCGGACGCGGCCTGGTCGTGGACGGCGACGGCACGTTCCTGGGCACCGTGACCATCCAAGAGGCGTCGGATATCGCGGCCCGGCATCATCGCGGGATCGCAGCGTGAACATCGAGGTGCTGTGGTTGCAGAACAACCTCGGCTGGATCGTGCAACTCACGCTCTCCCACCTCTATCTGTCGGTCATTCCCATCCTGATCGGCCTCGCGATATCGCTTCCGCTGGGTTGGCTCGCGCACCGCTTCCACGGATTCCTTCCGGTCGTGGTGGCCGGGTCTTCCCTGCTGTACACGATCCCCTCACTCGCGTTCTTCGTTCTGATGCCCGTGCTCATCGGGACAAAGATCCTCGACCCGGTGAACGTCGTGATCGCGCTCACGGTGTACACCGTCGCCCTGTTGGTCAGGACAGTCGCCGATGGCCTGGATTCCGTCCCGGAAGACGCCGTCCAGGCGGCAACGGGCATGGGCTACAACGCGTTCCAGCGTCTGGTCCACGTGCAGCTGCCCGTCGCCGTGCCGGTGATCGGTGCGGGACTCCGCGTCGCCGTGGTCTCCAATGTCAGCATCGTCGCCATCGCGGTCCTCGTCGGCATCCCGCAACTGGGGTCGCTGTTCCTGTCCGGACTCCAGCTCCGGCAGTTCCTGCCCGTCGTGCTGGGAATCGTCCTGTGTGCGCTCATCGCGCTCCTCCTGGACGGGATCATCCAAGTCTCGATCCGACGGCTGACGCCATGGGCGACACGAGATGGAGCAGCATCGTGAACTACTTGAGCTGGCTGTTCGATCCGGCGAACTGGACGGGCGTGAGCGGAGTGCCCGCTCAGATCCTCGCGCACATGGCGTATTCGCTGCTCTCGCTGGCGATCGCGATGGCGATTGCGTTGCCACTGGGCATCTATATCGGTGTCACCGGCAGAGGGACCATGGTCATCGCAGGCATCGCGAACACCCTTCGCGCGCTGCCGTCCCTGGGCGTCCTCATCCTCGCCGTGATGCTCGTGTCGCTCATCTTCACGAACGACCTCGCGTACGAGATACCGGCAGTGCTGGTGCTCGTCATGCTCGGCATCCCACCAATCCTGACCAACACGTACGCCGGGATCCAAGCGACCGACCCGCTCGCCGTCGACGCCGCGCGCGGCATGGGCTACACCCCGGAACAGATCCTCTGGCACGTGCAGGTGCCCTGCGCCCTCCCGCTCGTCCTGTCCGGCATCCGAAGCGCGCTGCTCCAGATCATCTCCACAGCCACCATCGCCGCAGTCGTCTCACTCGGCGGCCTCGGCCGGTTCATCATCGACGGCGGTGCCACAAGCAACTATCCGGAGATGATCGGCGGCGCAATCGTGGTCGCCGCCGTCGCCCTCGTCGTCGAGCTCCTGCTCGTCGGCCTCACGGTGCTGGTCGTCTCACCCGGCCTTCGGCGCGCATCGCAGCGCGCCCGTCGCCGGCCCGTCGAGCCGACCACCGCGACCATCGCGATCGACCTCACGCCGTGAGCCAATCCGCATCTGAATAGAGGAAAGAACAATGAAGACTCGCTACTTCGCCGCGGCCGCGCTGTTGAGTGCAGCGCTGGTCACGATCGCTGGATGTGCAAGCGGCAATCCGCTCGGAAACGGCCCCGCGGACAACGGAAAGGCGAAATCGAGCACGGTGATCATCGGCTCCCTGAACTATCCGGAGAGCGAGGTTCTGGCCGAGATCTACTCGCAGGCGTTGCAAGGTGTCGGCGTCAAGGTCGAGGAGAAGTTCAACATCGGTGCGCGGGAGATCACGATGCCCGCTCTGAAGGACGGGTCGATCGACCTGATTCCGGAATACTCCGGGTCAGTGCTCACCTTCCTCGACCCGAAGTCCACCGCGAGCTCACCTGATGACGTGATGGCCGCGCTCAAGCCGATCCTTCCGAGCGGTCTCGTCGCTCTCGACCCTGCGCAGGCGCAGGACAGCGACGTCCTCGCGGTCACCGAGAGTACCGCTGAGAAGTACAACCTGAAGACCGTCTCCGATCTCTCGTCGGTGGCGTCGAAATTCACGGTGGGCGGGAACCCCGAGTTCCAGACGCGCCAGGCGGGGATCGTCGGGCTGAAGAGTGTCTACGGTCTCACCTTCGGCGGTTACAAGAACTTGGATGAGGCGGGTCCCCTCACTGTCAGCGCCCTGGCGAACGGCCAGGTGCAAGTCGCCGACATGTTCAGCACCGATCCCGCGATGGACGAGAAGCACTTCGTCGCACTCGAAGACGACAAGCATCTGTTCGCCGCCCAGAACGTCACGCCGATCATCGCCAAGTCGAGCCTGACGAGCACGATCCAGACCGCGCTCAATGCGGTGTCGGCCAAGCTCACGACCCCAGAGCTGATCAGCTTGAACGAGAAGCTCTCGCAAGGGCAGTCGTTCCAACAGGCGGCGACCGACTGGCTCAAGGCCAAGGGACTCAAGTAGGACACGCATCGAGGTCTTCCTCTGAAGAGCCCGCCGTCTCTGCCCAGGAAGACCTCGACGCGCGGATCGGCGCACCTCCTCCCCGGCGGGCGCGGCGAGCGTGCCCAACGCGCCATGGTCGTCGCGAGCGGCCGAACATACGCTGACGATACGACCGGGCCGCCATACTCCATCGATATGGACACCTCCCGCCGAACGCGGCGCCCCCGCCTCGCCCTCCTCCTCGTCGTGCTGGTCACCCTCGGCGGGTCGATCGGCACAGTCGCCGCGTGGTCGGCCGTCCACGGTGGCTCAGGGAGCCTCGTCGAGGGCTCTGGTGCTCTGGGCTCCGTCTCATGGCCGGCCAGAGGCGAGGCGGCTGTGGCCATCGACGAGGGTTCCATCGCCGTCAGCTCCGACCGCCCCCTGCCGATGGCGAGCATCTCCAAGCTCGTGACGGCACTCATGATCCTCGAGGCGAAGCCGCTGAGACCGGGCGCCCAAGGCGACACGTTCACGATCACTCACCAGGACGATCTTCGCTACATCGAAGCCGTCCGCCGAGGGCAGTCCGCTCTGGCCGTGCCGGTCGGCGGGACGCTGACCCAGTATCAGCTGCTCGAAGGGATGCTCATCGGATCGGCGTGCAACTATGCCGACTTCCTCGTCGATCACATCTGGGACTCGAACGACGCCTTCGTCACGGCAGCCGCATCCTTCCTCCGTCGCAACCATCTCGACGGGATCACCATGGTCGAGCCGACGGGATTCGACCCGCACAACACCGCGACGCCCGCCGCGCTCGTCAAGTTGGGGCGGCTGGCACTGGCCGACCCGATCGTCGCGGGGATCGTCGTCAAACGCTCGGTCGATCTGCCCGGCGCCGGCCGCGTCGAGAACACGAACGATCTGCTCGCAGATCCCGGGACCGTGGGCATCAAGACCGGCACCCTCGACGGTTACAATCTGCTCTCCGCGAGGGATGTCTCCGACGCGGACGGCCGGACCGTCCGCGTCTTCGTCGTCGTGATGCGGCAGCCGACCGACGATGCCCGATTCCGCGCGTCCCGCGCACTGTACGACCAGGTGACGAGCATCAGCGGAGGCTGAGCGACGGGCGAGAGTCGCCGCGAGGATGACAGCCACCGTCACGCCCGCGATGACGACGCACGGGCCGGCAGATGTCCGAGTTCGGACGGGAAGGGTCATGGCCCCATCCCAGACGATCCGATGTTGCGTGAGCGTATCGAACAAGCCGCCGGCGGCGATCAGCACGAGGAGGTCTGCGTGTTCGCCAACCGCTCCCGATACAGCGCGGCAAGCGCACCCGCTCCGGTCCTGCTGACGGCGCGCTGGAGGTTTGCTCCGTTCTTCTGGCGGTCGAGAAGTGCTTTGACGACGCGCATCTCGTCACGACCGTGCAGGAAGGGAGCGATGTGGTCGTACAGGGCGCGCAGCACGCTGCCGGCCGGTGCGAGGCGCCCAGTGGCCGGGCGAACGAGCGTGGTCCCGACGCCGTAGCGGGCGGCGTGCCAGAGCGCGGCATCCAGGGAGACATCGGTCGCCGCCGTATCGCCGGTGGACCCCGAGTCCACGAGTGCGCGGACGGTCACGGACAGCGCCAGCGACGACATCGCGTCGAGCTGGGCGTCGCAGACCCGCACCTCGAGGGTCGGGAACGTGGACGAGAGCCGAACGTCCCAGTTGACCGTCCCCGGGTCGGAGGTCGCACCGATGCCGGTCAACGCGGCCATCGTGCGGTCGTAGTCGTCCGCGTCGCGAAACCGAGGCGGAATGCTGTGCGTGGTCCACCGGCGTAGGTGGATGGCCCGCCAGCTGTCGAATCCGGTGTCGCGGCCGTGCCAGAACGGGGAGTTGCCGGACAGGGCGAGCAGCACCGGCAGCCACGGCCGCAGCGCGTTCGAGGCCCGGATGCCGCTGTCTCGATCGGGGATCCCGACATGCACGTGCAGCCCATTGATCTGGTGTTCCCCGGTCAATCCGCCGACGTCGGCCGCGATCCGCGCGTATCGTGCGCCAGAGCTGATCGGCGCGTCAGGCCGAGTGCGGAAGGGAGTCCCGCATCCGGCTGCCACGACACCGGCATCGGCCGCCCAGCATCCCAGCGTGCGGCGAAAGGCCATCAGAGCCTCTTGCGCCTCAGCGAAGGTGCTGCAGATCGGGGTGGCATATTCGACCTGCGAGGGCAGGAACTCCCGAGCCACGGCGCCCGTGACCTGACTGCGAAGAGCAGCGACCGCCTCGCGGCCGAGATCGACCGTGCTCAGGTCCAAGGGATCCAGGAGAGCGAACTCCTCTTCGATCCCGAACGTCGTCGGCACGGGCTCAGTCCTGCTCTCATCGTCATGGCCCTCGTCAGGGCCACTTCCCTCCGCGCTGATGTTCATGCACCGTGAAGCCGGACGGATATGCCCTTGACACGTCACCCGGGTTATGCATCCGTGCCGCTACTGGTCGCGGGCGCGCTGGCGACGCCTGGTGACAGTGGGGTAGATCAGAAGCACGCAGATCGTCACGGCTGCGGCCACCGTTCCCGCCACGATGGCCGACTGCCGGGAGACGACCACATCGAACAGGAAGTAGACGATCCCCACGGTGAGCACGGATACGAGACCCATCGAGAGTCGCAGGACGCGGTCGCCGATGCGAACGAGGTCTCGTTTCACACCCTCACGAAAGAGCGCCCGGTGCATGCTCACCGGCAGCAGCGTCAGGATGGTCGCGACAGCGGCCACCACGACCAGCACCATGTACACGGTCTTCTGTTCGGCCGGGAGGTGCTGGAAGGCCTGCTGGAACGCCAGACTCAGCAGGAATCCCGAGAGCAATTGAGTACCCGTCTGGGTCACCCGCAGCTCCTGCACGATCTCGGCCCAGTTCCGATCCGCGTGTTCGGCCTTGGTCTCGTCGCGACCGTCGTCAGCCGGCGCGCCGTCGGCACGCCTGCGTGCCTCCGGCCCGGTGGGGTGCTCCGCCGCAGTGCCTCCCATGCTCGGCTCCTTCCGTCGACCGGCATCTTCTTGTACAGCCACAGTCCATCCGGGTACATAAGGTCGCCCGTGTCAACCCCCTGCGTTGCGGAAGGCCGGTCACAGTAGCGTCCGGGCAGTGAAGCAGCCGGAGAGCGGATGCATCCACCCGCTCGTACACCTGGGTGCGCCGCGGCCGACAGAGGACGAATGGAGCGGGGTGTGAGCAAGCAAGCGGTGCAGGATCCCTCGAGCGCGGCTCGAGCGGAGGGATCGTCGGAATCGGGAAAGCGCCGGAATCCGATCGTCACCTTCTTCCGGGCGCTGGGCCCGGGCCTGGTGACCGGGGCCGCAGATGACGACCCCTCGGGCATCGCGACCTATGCGCAGGCCGGAGCGACCTATGGCGCCGGCACGCTGTGGACCGTGCCGGTGAGCCTCCCGCTGATGATGGCCACTCAGGAGATCTGCGACAGAATGGCCCTGGCCACCGGAGACAGCTTCGGCAAACTGATCCGTCGTCGCTTCTCTCACGGCGCGCGCGTCGTGATCGGAATCCTGATCGCCGCGCTGATCGTCGCGAACACGCTGAACCTTGCCGCTGACCTGATGGCGATCGGTCAAGGCGTGCAGTTGCTGCATGCCGGCCCCGCCCCGCTCTGGTCGGCGATCGCCGGCGTCGGAATCGGGGTGGCAGTGGTCGCCGGGTCGTTCGAGTGGATCGGTCGGATCTTCAAGTGGCTGTGTCTGGTCCTGCTCGTCTACGTGGGCGTCTTGTTCGTCAGCCACGTGCACTGGGATGAGGTCTTCCAAGGCCTCGTCGGTGGACGGCTGGAATGGGGCACCGCCTACTGGGCCTTGATCGTCGCGGTGCTGGGCACGACGATCAGCCCGTACATGTTCTTCTGGCAGACCGCGCAACGTGTGGAGGAGCTCCGTGCAGAAGACCTCCAAGGCCGCGATGCGCCGGCTCTGGAAGACCGGACGCCCCGGCAGGCGCAACGGCGTCTGCGAACCGGCCGGCTGGACGTGTTCACCGGGATGATCTTCTCCGTGCTGATCATGTTCGCGATCATGGTGGCCAGCGCGGCAACCCTCGGCGCTCATCACAAGCAGATCGGCAGCGCCGCTGAGGCCGCCCAGGCATTGCAGCCCATCGCGGGCACCTACGCGAGCCTGCTCTTCGCCGTGGGCTTCATCGGCTCCGGCATCCTTGCCGTGCCGGTGCTTGCTGCCGCGGGAGCGGCGGGCATGTCCGGACTCCTCGACAAGCGGTGGGGTCTGGAAGACTCTCCCCGGCGTGCGCCCCTCTTCTATCTCCTGCTGGGCGTCGGACTGATCGCCGGGATCCTGCTGTCCGTGTTCGCGCAGAACCCCATCCAAGATCCTCGTGCTGTCGGCGACCGTCAACGGCATCGCCGCCGGTCCCTTCCTCATCATCATGATGATCATCTCCGCGGACAGGGAGCTGATGGGCGAGTACCGCAACGGACACCTCGCCCGAACCGTGGGCTGGATGGTGACGGTCGTCATGTGCGCGGCGGGCATCTTCGGAACCTGGTACACGTTTACCGGCGGATGAGCGATCCCCCGCTGCCGCCGGCCACGGAGAGGCGTTCAATCGGCCTTGAACCCCGCCGCCTTGTGCGTGCCGTCGCAGAACGGTTTGATCGTCGACAACCCGCATCGGCACAGTGCGACGGTGCGCCTGTGCGTCGAGATCCGGCTGCCGTCGGCCGCCCTCAGCTCCACGTCACCCCGCACGATCAGAGGACCGTCCGGGTAGGGGCTGATCGTCGCCCGCCGGCCGGTCATTCTCCGCCTCCCGTCACGTCCCGAAGCGCGCAACGGCCACTCTGCCAGCGCTCGAGCACGTGCTCCGCCACCACGCCGTCGAGGGTGAGACAAGCCGTCGCGCCGAACAGGATGTCCGGCAGCAGCTCTGGATGCTCCTCGGCCAAAGCCCCGGCGAGGTCTCGGCCGGCGATCTGCTCGTGCACCGCGTCCGCCTCGACGTGCTCATCGAAATAGTCCGTGACATCCTCCCCGAACCCCAGTCGGCGCAGCCCGTCCGCATAGAGCCGGCTCGGGATCGAGGAGGTCATCTCGAACGCGGCCAGATGCCCGACGATCGCGCCGATCAGGCGCCGGTTCAGCCCGAACAGGGACATCATGTTCATCGACGCCAGCGTGACCGCCGGCACGACGTCGACGTATCCCCCGTATCGGTCATCCAGACCGGCCCCACGCATCGCCTTGGCGAACAGCTCCGCATGCACACGTTCCGCCTGCCCCCCGCCGTACTCGTCCGCCTGGATCTCCACCAGCGCGGCCTTCGCCCGGCCACGCAGACGCGGGATCGCCCACGAGTGCGGATCCGCTTCGCGCAGCGTGTAGATCGAACGCAGCACCAGGAACTCCAACGCCTGCTCACGGGTCGCCTTCTTCGCCAGAAACCGCGAGAGACTCGGTCCCGTGTCCGCCGACGTCACCTTGAACAGGGTCGACGCGACCGCCCCGGCGGACGGTTCGGGCACCGGCCAGTCCGGCACGACCGCGCGGATCGCAGCCTCGAACGCGCGCTCCAGCGTCAACCGGGCAGCGATCAGCGGAAGATCCCACTCCCGACGAGCGTCAAGCTCGGGTATCGACCCGTAGACGACCGCGTACAAGAGGAACAGGGCGAGTTGGACGTCATCGTCGCGGATGACGTCCGCGGTGCTCGCAACGGCCTGTTCCGCCGAGCTCGCGACATCCACTCCCGGGCCTTCACCCTGCAGGCTCTTCAGCACCGCCGCACTGAGCGGGCCCCGCGCGGAAACCCGCTCCACGGCGGTCGAAGCAGACTGTGTCACGTTCATAGCGCCTCTCACCTCCTGTGGCAACATTCGACAGGAGACCAGGCGGGAGAGGGAGGGCCTTGACGGAGACGAGGCGAAGCCATACGCGTGAGTGGACGGCGGACGCGCATCGAGATATCGCGTCCTCATCCACGCTGACATCAGGGCTGCGCGACAAGACTCAGTCCTGAGCCGACGATCAGCGCCAACACATCTACGGCGACGACCAGCGTGAGCACGCGTGCCGCCCACCGACGACGAGCGGCAAGCACTGACAGCAGACTCGCCGCGATCACAAGCGGTATGCCGACGGCAGCCATCACGATGATCCCGAACAGCGCGGCCCCCGACGTATCGAACGGCAGCGACACACCGCAGAAGACGGCAATGACGACCACAAGGACGCAGAGGTCTCCGACAATCCCCTCTCTGACACCCCCGCGACCCCGCCGGAGACAGACGACCCCGCCGCGGAGCAGGAACGCCGCAGAGAACACGGCGAGACTCTGCATCGGAAGATTCAGATACAGCGCGTGCGTGAGGTCATTCGGCGGATGGCGGATCAGTTCGATCGCGGCGAGAACGACCGCCGCCGCGTGGTATGCGAGCGCGGCGGAGAACGCATCCGCCAACACCCTGGTGCGAAGGGGGACGAGCGTGGGCGCGCGGCGCTCTTGTGAGAGGGATTCCATGCTGCATCCACCGTCCCATTGGAACGCGTGCTCATACAACCCGTACGCGGTGCCAACGATGCTGCCTGCCACCGTTCTGGCGGGTGGCCGGCAGCCGCGCCGGCGGCCGCCGTGCAGGGCAGTCAGAGCCGGTTGCCGAACAGGGGAAGTCCCAACGCGGCACGACCGAACGCATAGGTCGTCGCGAGCCATGCGATGAGCAGAAGGATTCCGATGATCGGGGATGCCGGCACCTTACCGGGACCGGTCTCCTGTCCGTTCTCGGCGCGGATCACGGACGAACTGTGATCTCGCCGCTGACCCCACCCAACCGCCATCGCACGGCAACTGCGTCGCCTGTCCACCTGACAGGCGGGTCCAGTATCAGCAGCAGGTTCTGCCCGTGCCTGAGGAGATTGACAAGCCGGAACGGGTCGTCCCGCAGGGCTCCCTGAGTCACCGGCAAGTAGGGGTCGTCAGCGCCGCCGAAGCGCAGCTCGAGGCCGCCGTCAGCAGCCGTGACCAACTGCTGCCATCGATCGCCCGCTTCGAGAGGAAGGGTCACGAGGACGACCGTTCCCCACGAGAAGTGGACACGGTGGGCTTCTGGCTCGTTCATCTCAGTGAGAAGGCCGCACCGGGCCAGCGATCAGCAGCACACCGACATACACGTTCACGCTCGTCGAGGATGCCATGAGCATCACACTAGCGGGGGCGGGTCAGGGGACCTCTCGTCCAGGATTCTGCAGACTTTACCGGGCGTCCCGATGTCGTGCGAATGCGGCAGGATAACGAGATGACCTCGTACCTGCGCCCGCCGATAGAGGCACCGGTCTTTCGCGACGCGGACGGCCACGTCATCGACTACGGGCACCGGTGGCCGGGATCGCCGCCGGAGGAGACCTACTCGGTCGACACGCATCCGGAGCGTTTCGCGCCGCTCCACACCATCGCCGACTCCCTCATCACATACCTCCGTGACACCTACGATGTGCGGCTCATCGAGCGCGAGGAGACGGCGGCGGATCTGCTCCACCCTGCTCCCCCATTCATACGAGCGGTGCGAATCCAGCCGAACGATCCGGCATGCGCGGCAGTGACGATCGTGTTCACCGAATACCCCGGAGTCCTCATGCACGCCGGTCTGCTGCACGACTTCTACTACCCGTCTTGTGGCTGCGACGCGTGTGATTCGAACTGGGAGATGGAGGCCAGAGAGCTTGAGCGGCAGGTGCTTGCGGTGGTCACCGGGCACTACACGGAAGGTATCGAGCGAGGATTTCATCCTTGGGTCGAGCACTCGTTCACCTACCCTGACGGCGCAAGCTCAGGGCGATCTCGCTCCCAAGCCTTCTCCGTAGAGCGCGTGAACGCGGCCAAGCCTGTGCTTCGAAGCCTGCCCGAGGGGTGGGCGGCCTGGCCCCTCGCCGCTTCGGGCTCCTGACGGATATGCCGATTCGCGTCGGCACCGCCCCTGCCGCTTTGTCGCCCCCTTCGCTGGGGGGCATGTGCTCGAAGAGCCAGGTGACCTCTTGACGTCCGCTGGAGCGTCGACCCGGACTTTCGCGTCGAGGTTTGAGCGAGCAAGATCTCGGAGTGCGGTTCACCAGACCTCTCGGCGATGAAGGCGTCCTCGATGCGTCGTCGCCGGTGACGGACGACACCGGGATGTGCCGCCGCCTCCACGAGAGCCCAATGCGGCGGGCCTTCATAGCGCCCGTTCGAGGAATGGCCGTACCCTGAGCCCGTGCCTGAGATGTGTTTGTCATCGGCACCCCGAGGAGAACGAGTGTCTGAGCATGCCCCCTCCGTCTTGTACGTCGAGGATGACGACGACATCGCGGAGATGACCGTCGAAGTGCTCTCGGAGAGCTATCAGGTGGATCGTGCCGTGGACGGTGAGGTCGCGCTCCGCCTCGCGCTACGGAACCGTTACGACGTGATGATCGTGGACCGACGGCTCCCCGGCCGAGATGGGACGAGCCTGGTTGAAGCGATCCGCACCGCGCGGATCACGACGCCGATCCTCATGCTCACGGCACTCGGAGCGATTGCTGACCGGATCGAAGGACTTGATGCGGGCGCGAATGACTATTTGACGAAGCCGTTTGATTTCGATGAGCTCCTTGCCCGGCTGCGCGCACTGCGTCGCGGCTTCCAGGCGGAGGGGAGGCGCCGAGCGATCGGCGAATGGATCTTCGTTCCGGAATCCTGGGCCGTGTACTCGCCGTCGGGCCTTCGCGTCGCTCTGACTACCACCGAGAACGCATTGCTCGAATTCCTGTCGGCCAGTCCTGAACGCGTCTTCAGCCGCGAAGAGATCATCCGTGCCGTGTTCAGCTCCGCGGACGGCGCAGGAACCGTGGATACCTACGTGCACTACATCCGTCGCAAGACCGTGCCGGAAATGGTCGAGACGATCCGCGGCCTCGGCTACCGTCTCGGGAGGCCGGAATGAGCGACGGGACCGACCAGCGACGCTTGCGGCGCTCTGCTCGACAGATCGGGCTATGGACGGGGATCGCCTCGGCGGTGATCCTCACCGCCGGCGTCGGCGTGCTTGTTGCCGTGATCCTGTTGACCGCACGTCCCGATCGAAGCGCGGACCCCGACGACGCCGGAAGGCCGCTAGATCACATCGTCGTAGACGTCGACCGCGTGCTGCCGTGGGTCATCGCATTCGGCGTCATCGGCGTTGTACTCCTCGGTGGCGTCGCATGGGCTGCCGCACGACTTGCGGTCGCGCCACTGGGCGAAGCACTCCGGATACAGCGGAACTTCCTGGCCGACGCGAGCCACGAACTGCGCACGCCGCTGACCGCGCTGAACAGTCGCGTGCAGATTCTCCAACGCAGGCACAACCGTGGGGAACCGATCGACGAAACGCTCCAACGGCTGCGCCACGACGCATCCGCAATGGAGGACATCCTGACTGAGCTGCTGATGGCGGCCGAAGCCGACCATGTTCCCGCCGATACGACTGCGGCGGACGTCTCGGCTGCTATCGCTTCTGCGATCGACACACTCAGGCCCACGGCCGAGCACGCTGGAGTGCGGATCTCAGCGTCTCACGAGGAAGGGCTGCGCGCAGGCATCCCCCAGGTGACATTGACCCGGCTGTGCGTCGCACTACTCGACAACGCCGTCCAGCATTCGCCCATGGGCGCACCGGTGACCGTGGCCTCCTCGCGCGGAGGCCGCACCGTGCAGCTGCGTGTGGCCGACCGTGGTCCCGGCATCCCAGATCAGGACCGTGCCACGATCTTCGAGAGATTCGCACGCGGTGCCGACACCGGCAGGCGACGCGGCTTCGGGCTCGGTCTCGCACTGGTCAGAGACGTTGCCGCCCGTTATCGAGGATCGATTCGAATCGAGTCCAGCTCGGCCGAGGGGACAACGTTCCTGCTCACCCTCCCTATGGCCGACTGACCCGTACCCGTGTGATCGTCCGGATCATGTTCTCGCCTGGTCGAGTGCGCTCTGCAACGACTGCTGATAGCCCTGACTGGTGTAGGTGGCTCCCGACACCATGTCGATGTTCGCGCTCTGCGCCGAGACCGTCTCGCGCACAAGCTGTGGCAAAGCGTACGAGTTGATCTCCTGATCCCGACCGCTACCGTTGGGATACCGCGGCACCTCCACTGCGGTGATCTTGCCGCCGGCAACAGTGATCTGCACCTGCAACGGCCCATACGGCGTGTCGGACGCCGCTCCGGCGAAGACCCCCTGTTTCCATCCGCTTGCGGTCTTCGTCGACGATGCCGAGGGCACGCTGCTCTGCGTGCCTGACGAGGGTGCGGGTGCCGACGCCGTTGCGTCGCGGATCACCGGCGAAGTCGCCGAGGCGACCGGGTTCAACGACGTCCGGTAGCTGAACAGCAGAACCAGTCCCGTGACAGTGGCCAAGAGCCCGTAGATGATCTTCTTCATGTCCTACCCCTGTCGCTCAGATGGTGAAGGCTTCACTGTGGATGCGGTCGAGGGCGACACCCGCGGCGCGCAGGTCATGCGCGACACTGCGCATCCACGGCACCGGTCCACACAAGAACACGTCGTACGCCTCGAGGTCCGGGGCGAGTCGGCGAAGCAGTGTCGGCCCGTCCCAGCCAGCGTGCGAGGCGGGGAGCCAAGGAGTTCCCTCGGCTCCGCGAGGCCCGTCCAATGCGTAGTGCGTCAGACCACGCGACGCGACGAGGTCGCGGATCTCCCGGCGACGCAGCCCCCGCCCTTCAGCGTGGTCTCGCGTGATCAGGATCGCATCGCCCGGGGAGTAGTCCTCGGCCTGAAGAAGCGCGACCAACGGTGCGACACCGGCTCCGGCGCTGATCATGAGCAGCTTCGAGCCCCGCCGACGCTCGCCCGTCATCGCTCCGTAGGGGCCTTCAATCAGCACCTTCGTTCCCGCCCGCAACCCCACCAGTTTGTCCGTGCCGTCGCCGACGCGCCGTACCGAGATCACGAGCTCCTCGCTGCTGGGCGCAGCCGCGAGTGAGAAGGGATGCCCGCGCGACCAACCAGGACCGTCCAGGAACCGCCAGACGAAGAACTGTCCGGACCGTGCACCCAAATGAAGAAGTCGCCGGCCACGCATACGCACCGAGACACCGTCCCGCCCGTCCTGCTCCACCGCGACGACACGCAGCTGGTGCCGCGCCGTCCGCCAAACCGGCAACGCGACCCTGAACCACAGTGCGGCGGCCATGGTGACTGCCCACAGCGACCACCAGTAGACGGTGGCCGTCGGCGACGACGTGAAGTCAGCACCGGTCCACAGCATGTGCGGAATCGCTAAGCCCGCCCCCAGGTACCCGTACAGGTGCAGCAGGTGCCAGGACTCATACCGCAGGTGCCGCCGTGCACGTCGGATCGATGTGACCACCACGATCACGAGCAACAGCGTGCCCGTCGTCGCCAGCAGCATGCCCGGGTAATCCCAGACGAACATCCACGCTTGGACGAGCACGTTCACCGATGCAGTCACGGCATAGCCGACAGTGATCAGCACGATGTGCATCATCAGCATCCAGAACGACCAGAAGCCGACCCGGCGGTGCGCCCGTGCGATTCCGTCGCGTCCGAAGCCTCGCTCGAAAAGAGGAATCCGCGCCATCAGAAGCACCTGATACAGCAACAGATTGGCCGACACCAGCCCGGTAAGCCGCCCTAGCGTCGTGAGCGAGTCGGCACCCATCGAGAACAGCGACTGGATCCCGGCTCCTCGCACCCACAGCGCGACGATGATCAGGCTTGTCACCCAGATCACCGTGACGGCCGCCAGGTTCCACGCGCGTCGCTGCCCGCCCGCGCGCACCCGCTCGGGAATCAGGGGCGCCGGCCCTTGCGCCGAGAAGGATGAAGAAGCCATACCCGGATCGTCTGACCGCCAATGACAGACAGCTCCAAGAATCGGCTTGTGTCAGGCACCTCACCAAAATCTCATAGATGCCGTCGGACGCCGTCGCGGCAGGATCGCGAAGTCGGCGATCTGAGAGCCAGGTGAACATGGCCTGAGCGCGTCTCCGCTGAGGGCGTGGCCCGGGCGGGACGACCAGGACTATGTGGCGGAGACGGAGGGTGTGTGGGGTTCAGGGCATCGTGAACGGGTGTCTCGGGGCATCGTGGACGGTAGATGTGGGCGCGGTGGGATGTCTCGGGACATCGTGAACGGTGGCCAAGTACGAGGTGTTGATCAAAGCCGTCACTGTCCAGGGGCTGTCCTACGGTGAGGTCGCCCGTCGATACGGGGTCTCCAAGACCCTCGTGCACAAGCTCCATCACCGCTGGCTCGTCGAAGGCGACGATGCGTTCGAGCCCCGCTCCCGGCGACCAGCCTCGAGCCCGAACCGTACCCCAGAGTCGGTCCGGGCACGGATCCTCGCCCTGCGGGACCAGCTCACCGGTCTCGGACTCGATGCCGGCGCGGACACGATCACGGAACTGCTCGCCCGGGAGCAAGTCACTGTATCGAGAGTCACCGTCTGGCCGGTCCTGACCGCGGCCGGCCAGATCACCCCGCAACCACACAAACGCCCCCGCTCGTCCTGGCACCGATTCACCGCAGACCGCCCTAACGAGCTCTGGCAGTCCGACTTCACGCACATCACCCTCAGCACCGGCCAGGACGTCGAGGTCACCGGTTGGCCCGACGACCACTCCCGCTTCTTGCTGCACCTGAGCGCGCACCCCCGGAGCACCGGCACCACGGTGACCGACACGTTCACCACTGCCGCCGCCGAGCACGGCTACCCGGCCGCCACCCTGACCGACAACGGCATGGTCTACACCACCCGCCTCGCCTGCGGCGGCCGAGGCCGCGGCGACGGCACCGGGAACGGGTTCGGGACCCTTCTCGCCACCCTCGGCATCACGCAGAAGAACGGGAAACCCTTCAAACCCACCACGCAAGGCAAGATCGAACGCCTCTGGCAGACCCTGAAAAGACACACCGCCACCCGGCCCGCCGCATCACTCCCCGACCTCCAGGCCACCCTCGACACGTTCCGCGAGCACTACAACCACATCCGCCCGCACCGCGCCCTCGGCCACAAAACCCCCGCGTTCGCCTACCAGCTCATCCCGAAAGCCACCCCCACCCCACCCGACCACCCCGACACCTGGCGCGTCCGCTACGACACCCATCGACAAAGACGGAAAGATCACCCTCCGCCACCACGGATGCCTCCTGCACCTGGGCATCGGCCGAGCCCACACCCACATCGAGATCATCTGCCTGATCCACAACGACAACGCCACCATCATCACCACGAACACCAGCGAAGTCCTCGCCGACTTCACCCTCGACCCCACCCGCAACTACCAACACAAAAACGGTTGAACCCCCAAACCGGGGGTTCAACCGTTCACGATGTCCCGAGACATCACAATGGCGGAGACGGAGGGATTTGAACCCTCGGTCCCCTTACGGGGACTCCACCTTAGCAGGGTGGTGCACTAGGCCTGACTATGCGACGTCTCCACGCGTCCGGCGCCTTCCGGCACGCACGCGTCTGTCCATGATAACCGGTCCGCGCATCGCCCACGAACCAGACAAGGATGCCGCAGACCGCGCGCTCCGCGGCATCCATCGCCCCAGTTCAGTGCGACCTGACGTTGCCGTTCGAGCACGTCTGCTCGGCCGCCGTCTGCCCCGCGATCGATGTCGGTAGCTTCACGCCGGCGCCCGGCGACGACGGCGAGGGTGAAGGTGACGAGTGCTCCACCACCACGCCGTCGCCCTGGCTCGCACCGCCGGTCAGCACGAGCTTGTCGTTGGCGGCCAGTGCCGACCACAGCGCACGTGCAGCGGGCTCGTCGGGCACGACCCGATTCGGATCGGAGGGGTCGGCGACCGTCGGGTACTGCACGAACACGATCTGGTCGAACGGCACACTCTTGACCGCCATCGCGATCTGCACCAGCGTCAGCGGGTCAGTCAGGCTCGCACTCGGGGTGATGTTCTGCACGGCCACCGTCGCCAGCTTCAGCAGCAGCGCAGGGTTCG
>CALKHM010000123.1 GCA_937988695.1 uncultured Microbacterium sp.
CGCGGCGAAGCTCACCAGCGCGACCACGACGAGGGCTCCGAGCGCGTGGCGAAGAGGTTGCGGGACGGGCCGGACGTCGACCACGCGGTACAGCAGGCGCGACAGCAACCACCAGGCGAACAGCACGAGCCCCCACAACAGGGAGGGACGTCCGTAGGTGGCCAGCGCCGAGATCGTCACATTCGACGGAATGGCCAGCAGCAGGATCAGGTAGATGATGATGGCGCTGGCGGCGGTCAGGCCGCGCCAGCGCGATGTACTGCCATGGGTCAGAGCAGCCACCGGCGATGAGGTGCCCCGGGCCGCGGCGCCCGTCGGCCCACCGCCTTGCCGACCCTGGTCAGTCGCCGTCTGTGCGCTCACTGCGCGCCTCGCGTGCCGGCACTTCTGCCATGTCTGGCCCGTCTGCCTGTCCCTCCGGCGCAGCGACCCTCGTCTGCACCGACCGGGTGTCCTGGTCATCCCAGCTGCCGTCGACGAGCCGTTCGATCGGGAAGTCGCCGTCATCCGCTGACAGCACGACAGAGTCGGCCGCCGAGGCGCGGCGGCCACGGCCCCGGCCACGGACCCCGCGTCTTCTGCTCACGCCATCGACGATCGCCGCCAGCAGCACCACGAAGACGATCACCCCGATGCCGCCGCCGGCGGCCACGGTCATCCGTTTCTTGTCGCTGATCTTGCTGGTGCTGTCGAAGGTGATCGGCAAGGACTTGATCCGGAAGTCCGGCTTGATGTTCTCCTTGTCCTGCAGGGTGTTCAGCACCACGGCGGTCTGGTCGACGATGTCCCTGAGGACCTCGCCGGCCTGGCCGTCACTGCGGGCGGTGACGGTGAACAGCACGGAGGGTCCGGAGTTGGACCAGTCCCGAGAGACGATGACCGTCGCCCCCGGGTTCTCGTCGGCGATCTTGCCGGCGACGTCGTCCGCGTTCAGGCCGTCGACGAGGACGTCCGCGGCCTGGCTCAAGCCGCCGAGGTTGAGGAACGGGTTGCCCGTGTTCGGCGCGAACGAGCCGCTGCTCGGGATCAGGAGTTGCGTGGCCGTTCGGGTGTACTCGGAGCTCACCGCGAGCCATCCCGCCACAGCGACCACGCAGGCGAGGATGATGCCGGGTACGAGGATGTACCACCGTCGCCAAAGTCCGCGCAGGATCTCCGCCAGATTCACGCCGCCACCCCCTCGGGTTCCGCAACCGCAGCCTGACGACGGGCTCGGCGCCGGCGTCGACTCATGATCATTCTGTCCAGCATGACGGCTCCCCATCCCCCTACGAGCAATGATGCGACCCCGACCCCGACCACCGCGACCAGCTGCGCGCTCCTGTTCGGCGCGATACGGATAATCTGCAGGGTCAGCGGCACGGTGTTCCCCACGATCCGGGCCTCTACTGGCACTCCGGCCTGCTCCTGGCGCTCCTGCGTGGTCCGTGCGATGTCTCCGAGCAGAGACTGCTGCTTGGCCTCGACCCACTCGTGCGTCGGACCGACGATCTGGATGTCGATCTCTGCCTTGCGATTGATCGGGAACCACTGGTTGCCCTCGTTCAGCACGTCGACCTGCACCCCCTGCCGGATGCCGGCGCCATAGAGCGGTGCGGCATCCGAGCTGTACGTCGTCGGCGGGAGGCCGCCGTTGACCTCTTGAGCGATCGTGGCGACGAACGAGATCACGCTCTTGTCGGCGGTGCCGTTGTACCGATCAAGCTCGCCGGACTCGGCGTATCTGAACGTGACCGCCGTGCGCGTCGAGAAGACCGCGCCCTCCGCGGCGAAGTGCGCGATCAGGAAAGCACCGCACACGAGCACCACGACCAGCACATACCACCGGCGCAAGAGCGTGCGAAGGAGTTCCCGCAGCGCCACCGACGGCTCCTCTCGCCCCACCCAAACGGGAGGACGCATGCCTCCGCTGACCCCAGGCTATCCGGACCGCCCATGAACATCCTGTTTCTCCAAGATCTCTGACAGCCCCGCCCGGTCTCTTTCCCAGTTCCCTGTCAGGCTAGCGTCCCCGATTTCGCGCGTCTGTCACGGATGAACCGCTCGAGCTCACCCCGGTCGGTGAGCGGCACGTACAGATTGCCCTGGTCGTCCGCCGTCTGCCCTCGGCTGGGGTTCGCATCGACGACGTCGCGCTGTGCCCTTCCGGTGAGGCTGTCGAAGACCCTGACGTACGCTCGCGCCTGTGGCCGCCAGTCCAGCACGTCGGCGACGCGCTCCCGCGCGCGAATCCCCATCTGCGCCCGCAGGTCCGGGTCGTCCATCAGCTGTTCGACCGCATCGGCGAATCGGCCTATGTCGCCGGACTCCACATAGATGACGGAATCACCCCCGCTCACGCGCGTCTCGACCAGATCGAACGACACCGACGGAAGCGCGTACGACATGTACTCCATCGTCTTGTTCATCGTCGACACATCGTTCAGCGGCGTCTTCAGGTCGGGGCACAGCCCGATGTCCGCGCGACTGAGATGCTGGGCGATCGCAGGCTTGCCCACCCGGCCGGTGAAGGTGACCCGATCTTCGAGGTCCAGCTGCGTGCACAGCTCCTTCAGTTCGCCCAGGCTGTCTCCGAAGCCCATGAGCGTGGCGTGGACATTCGTGCGCCCTCGGCGATGCACGAGCTCGTCGACGACGCGAAGGCAGGTGTCCACGCCATCCTGCGGACCCATGATCCCGAGGTAGACCAGCTCGATCGCGTCGTCAGGACGGGGATCCGACGGGTAGATCGGGCGCATCGCCTGGGTGTCGGGTCCGCTTCGTACGACGGTCACCTCGTCCGGGCTCTTCCGACCGCGCGTCATGGCCACGCGCCGATAGGACTCGTTCGTGGAGACCACCCGCGTCGCCACCCGGTACGTCATCCGCTCGAGCCAGAGCAGACCCCGATACTCCGCCTTCTTCACTCCGCCGGTGGGCGCACCGAAGCGGGAGAGGAACAGCTCCGGGTTCAGGTCATGCTGGTCGAAGACGAATCGCGCTCCGGCGAGCTTCCAGAAGAACGCGAGCAGCCAATAGGTGTCGGGCGGATTGCAGGCCTGGATGACACAGAACCGCCCACGACGCGCGGCGGCGAACGACAGGAAGAACGTCCGTATCCACGAATAGACGAACTCGATCGCGAACCCGAACAGGCCGGCCGCCTCCGGAGCGGGCCGGTACTTGTAAATGGCCACGCCGTCGATCAGCTGCCGTGACGGATCGCCAGGGCCTTTCGGGCAGATCACACTCACCCGGTAGCCGTTGGCGATCAGCGCCTGGCACTCCAACCAGACCCGTCGGTCCAGCGGAACCGGCAGGTTCTGCACGATGATGAGGATGTGCGGATCCTGCGATTGCTCGCCGCGTGTGCGCGTAGCTCGCGCATGACGATCGTTCATCTTCCCCGCGTCCGATCAGGGCGTGACATCCACATGCCCCACCAGCCCAACCCTGTCCCGCGTGGCGGGCACAGACACGGCGTCGCCGCCAATCTGCTCGACGCCACAAGAATGAGGCAATCCTATTGTGGATGAGCGCACTCTCATTGCCGGACGTCAAGATCCCATGTCACGATTGAATAACACGTACGTCGCGCGACTTCCCCAACCCCAGCGTCGCGTTCTATACATGCGTGCAACTCCCCACCCGTAAGGCTGTTACATGACCACGTCCCCCAGCGGTCCTTCTACTCCCTCGTCGCGCCGGAGCCTTCGACGACGCTCGAAGCGGCTGACATCACTTCGAGCCCGTCTGACCGTCCTCGCCGTCGGTGCTGTCGCCCTGGCCGTCGCCATCCCTGGCATCGCCGCGGCATCCTCACCGGCTCCCCGGCCGAAGACCAATGCCGTGACGATCTGGGGCGACGCCCCGACCGCCACCCCTGTCGTGGATGCGGAGCGCGCATCCGTCGAGCTCGGCACGGCCTTCACCAGCAGCGTCGACGGAAGCGTGACCGGAGTCCGCTTCTGGAAGACGAAGGAGAACAAGGGCACACACGTCGGCTCGCTGTGGGGCCCGGACGGCACGAGGCTGGCATCCGTCACCTTCACGAACGAGACCGACAGCAAGTGGCAGCAGGCTTCTTTCCGGTCCCCGGTGCCGATCAAGGCCGGCAAACGGTACGTCATCTCCTACCTGTCCCCGCACGGCCGGTACGTCTCGACGACGAACTTCACCGGCCAGTCGCGATCGTCGGTGCTCTCTGTGCCCCGCGGACGCAGCGGCGTGTACTCCTACGGGTCGACGAGCACGTTCCCCACCAAGTCATGGCACGCCAGCCAGTACTGGGTCGACGCGGTGTTCGTTCCCGGACACAAGGCGCCGCAGGCGACAACACGGTTCGCGACTCCTTCGTCGACGAAGGCACCGACACCGAGCTCCACACCGCGGCAGCCGACGAAGCCCTCGGTCAAGCCGAAGGCCACACTGCCGAAAAAGCCCTCACCGACGCCGACGCGCTCGAGCGCGCCGAAGCCCTCGCCCACACCGTCTCAGACGGCGACCCAGCCGGCCACCCCGCCGGCCAGCAGCACAACGACGACCAGCCCCTCGGTTCCCAAGGGAACCCAGGGATCCATCGGCGCGGGCTGGGCGCCCAGCTCGGCGTCTGTCGGACTCGCGCCGCAGGGGCTGAAATGCTCGTCGTTGCCCGAATACAAGCAGTCGGGACATGTCGTGCCCGCCGGCACGACGATCAGCGGCAAGCGGATCACGACCTGGCTCGACCTGTCCAAGGGCGGCATCACGATCTCACGCAGCTGCATCCAGCCCCTGCCGGGTGAGGTTGGTCGCGGCTCCTACGTATTGTCCACGTGGGGCGGCAGCATGAGCGCGGGACCGGTGACCATCGAGGACAGCGAGTTCGACGGCTCTCTGCTCAGCACGCAGGATGCCGCATGGATCTCAGGATTCGTGGGCGTGGCGAGCTTCTACCGCAACTACATCCACGACTTCGGCAGCGGCATCCCGATCTACAGCACCTACGAGAAGTCGGGTTCGAACGTCGTCGTCCAGAACAACGTCGTCGAGCACCTCGTGGCCTGGGGCGACCCCGGCAACGGCGGCAACCACCAGTCGGCGTTCACGATCCGCGATTTCGACACGAGCGTGAACGCGAACCGGCAGCTTCTCGTCCGCGACAACAACTTCGCGTGCGACGCGAGCAACTGCACTGGCGCGTTCTTCATCCAGCCCAACTCCGGCGATGTGTCGAACGTCACCGTGACCGGCAACCTGCTCCGCGGAAACGGCTACCAGCTCTACCTGGACTATCAGCCGAACACCTTCGCCGGGATGACCTACTCCAACCTGCGCGCGACCAACAACCGCATGACGAACACCGAGTATGGTGCGTCGTATGTGCGTCCGGGTGGCCCGGGCTGGGCGCAGTGGGATCAGAACTACGTCTACAAGGCCTCGGCCGTCGACGGCAAGGGAACGCTCCTGGCCCGCCCCTGAGGGAGCTGATCAGCTCTGTCTTTCTCCTGGCTCGGTGATCGCGAGCACCCGCCGAGCGACCGCCGGCCAGGAGGACTCGCGGGCGGCCTGCTCGGCCGACCGGCCCATGGCACGCGCACGCTGCGGGTCGCAGACCGCACGCATCGCGTCGAGGATCGCCGCATCATCCGTCGGGTCGACGACGATCGCGGCATCCCCGAGAAGCTCTCCTGCACCGCCCTGATCCGTGGCGATGACGGGAAGGCCGGCGGATGCCGCCTCGAGATACGCGATCGGTGACGGATCGAACAGGCTGGGCAGCACGAACGCCGTCGCCTGGGCGAACAGACGATCGAGCTCCTCCTGAGCGGCCGGGTCGTTCTTGGCGAGCAGGCCATGGTCGACCACGCCCGGGGCGTGGATCGGCTCATGCTCCCCGACGATGTGCAGCACCGCCTCCGGCGACTGCTCACGCAGCTTCGCGAACGCTCGCAGCACGCGCGGTCCGTTCTTGCGACGCCAGTCGACGCCGACGAACAAGAACGACGGAACCGACCAGTCGCGATCGTTCGCCGCCGACTGACGCGGGCGATGTCCCATCCCGACCACCGCGACCTTGTCGGCGGCGACCCCATAGTCCTCGACGACCGAACGGGCCGCCCACCCGGTGCTCACGCAGACGCGATCCGCCGCGAGCATCGAGGATCGCTGCGTTCGAATCCAGCGCTGGACCTCCTTCGCCGGATACCCGCCGTTGGCCACGTCCGAGTCGGGATGCCGCCAGATCTGGGCGTACGTGCCGTCGTCATAGGTGACCACCGGACAGGTGAAGCGCAGATCCTCGAGGTGGTATCCCTCCGTGATCATCGCCACCACGAGGTCCAGCGGCTGCGCGGCATCCAGCTGCCGCTGGAACGTCCATCTGCGTGCCCTGACCCGCGTCGGCGCGCGATCGGCGACCGCGCCGCTTCTTCCCACACGGGCAAGCGCCGCCTCGGCCTCACGGATCACCGGCGGGAAGAAGTGCCCGATCGGAACGACCCGGCCACCCAGCGACTCGAATCCCTGTTTGAGGCCGAAGGGGGTACCCGACCACTGGTTCGGCGCCAGCGGAGCCTTCGACGGGAAGATCATCCCGACCGTGAACGGAGGGCGACTCATATTCCGAACCTCCGCCACATCCGGAAACGCACCTTGCCGTCAAGACTCCGTTTCAGCCTCTCCAGACGCACCGACATCCCATCGTAGGCGGGGTCCTCCAGGCGCCTCTGGTTGTTCTTCCATGCCAGAGTCCGTACCACACGCGGATCCAGCTGGCGCGCCTCCTCCAGGTACTCGCCTGCCGGGTGGCCATCCTCGTTCTCTTCGAAGGCCAGCCGTACCGCATCCCGTGCCAGGGCGCGCCGATTGTCTCGTTGCAGCGCCGCTGCGCCGGCCACGTGTCCCCCCGACTCTGCGAAGAAGAGATCGAA
>CALKHM010000124.1 GCA_937988695.1 uncultured Microbacterium sp.
GGGCGCCAGACGAACGGCAGCAGCGACGTCCAGAACCGCTCGCCGACCTGATCGCGTGCGCCGAGCTTCATGTTCTCCAGCACGGTCAGCAGCGACAGCGCCTTGGTGAGCTGGAACGTGCGCACCTGCCCCATCCGGGCGACCTTGAACGACGGCACACCGGACAGATCCGTCCCGTCGTACGACCAGTGGCCGGAGTTCGGCTTGTCGAACCCGCACAGCAGGTTGAACAGCGTCGTCTTCCCGGCGCCGTTGGGCCCGATGAGAGCGGTGATGGCCCCGCGCGGGATCTCGAGGTGGTCGACGTCGACCGCGTTCAGGCCGCCGAAGCGGCGGGTGACGCTGTCGACCACGAGGATCGGGTCGTTCTTCGGCACGCCCGGCGCGGGCGCACCGACGGCCAGCCCCGTCGTCTTCGGGCGATGGATGCCGCCGGTCTCGGTGGGCGGCTGGGCAGCGTGCTGCGCGGAGGGCTGCCCCTGCGGGTCATTTGACAAAGGTCATCTCCCTCTTGTCGCCGAGAATGCCCTGCGGGCGGAAGATCACCAGCAGCATGAGCGCGACGCCCACCAGGACGAAGCGGATCTGCGCGGCCTGACTCGTCGAGAACGGCAGCAGCCCTGCGCCGGCCAGGTCGGGCAGCAGGTTGCCGAGGAACGCGAACACGACCCAGAAGATCACGGTGCCCAGGGTCGGGCCGAAGATGGTGGCCGCCCCGCCGAGCAGCAGGATCGTCCACAGGAAGAACGTCAGCGATGTCGAGTAGCTGCCGGGCACCGCCGCGGACGGCAGGATGAAGACGATGCCGCCGGCGGCGCCGATCACGCCGCCGAGCACGAGGGACTGCATCTTGTACGCGAACACGTTCTTGCCGAGCGCCCGCACGGCGTCCTCGTCTTCGCGGATGCCCTTGAGCACGCGGCCCCACGGGCTGCGCATCAGCGCCCACACCAGCAGGATCGACAGTGCCAGCAGCAGCAGGCCGAACACCCGTTCCCACAGCTCGTTCTGGTTGAACGTCCACGGCCCGAAGCCGTACGTGCCGGTGGGGAAGGGGTTCGCGCCGCGGAAGCCGGCGTGGTATCCCGCCAGTCCCGCCGAGCCCCCCGTCCACTGCTCGAAGACCTGGGTCAGCAGCAGCAGGCGCACGATCTCGGCGGCCGCGATGGTCGCGATCGCGAGATAGTCGCCGCGCAGCCGCAGGGTGGGGATGCCCAGCACCAGCGCGAACAGCGCGCCGGCGGCCAGGCCGATGATCATGCCCAGCCACCACGGCAGCCCGAACGAGAGCACCGAGATCGCATAGCCGTAGCCGCCGAGCGCCATGAACGCCGCCATGCCGAAGTTCAGCAGGCCGCCGTAGCCGAAGTGCACGGCCAGGCCCGTCGCCGCCAGCGCGTAGGCGATCGTGACCGGGCTGATGATGTAGACGGCCGTGTTCGAGAGGATGCCTCCCCAGTCCATGGCTCAGCCCAGCCTTTCCCTGCGACCCAGCAGCCCCTGCGGTCTGACCAGCAGGATCACGATGAGCACGATCAGCGCACTCGCGTATTTCAGATCGGACGGGATCCACAGCGTGGAGACCTCGATGGCGATCCCGATGATGATCGAGCCGACCAGCGCCCCGAACGCGGTTCCCAACCCGCCCAACGTCATCGCGGAGAAGATGAGCAGCAGCATCTGCACGCCCATGTCCCACTTCACGCCGGGTCGGAAATACGCCCAGAGGATTCCTGACGTGGCAGCCAGCACGCCCGCGAGGATCCAGACGATCCGGATCACCCGGTCGACGTTGATGCCGGATGCCGCGGCCAGCTGTGGATTGTCGGAGATGGCCCGCGTCGCCTTTCCCACGCGGGTGCGGGTCAGGAAGTAGGCGACGCCGAGGATCGCCACGAGGCTGACCACCATGCTGATGACGTCGATGTACGACAGCGAGATCGGCCCGAGGTGGAACGGCTCGGGGCTGGCCCCGGGCAGCTGCGTCGTGCCGCCGCCGATGAAGAACTGGAAGAGGTATCGCAGCGCCAGCGACAGGCCGATGCTCACGATCATCACCTGGACCGTGCTCAGGCCCTTGCGTCGCAGCGGTCGCCAGAGTCCGGCATCCATGCCCAGCCCCAACGCACCGCCGGCGACCACGGCCATCACCAGGCCGAGCCACAGCGGCAGGTTCCACATGCCGGTGGCGATGAAGGCCACGAGGCCTCCCCAAGTCACCATCTCGGCGTGCGCGAAGTTCGCGAGCCTCGTGGTGCCGTAGATGAGGGCCGCCCCCATCGAGGCCAGGCCCAGCAGCAGGCCGAAGTTGACGCCCTGCACGGCGCGGGAGAGGAACTGCGCGGCGAACGACTCGGTCTTGCGCACGCCTTCGCCCAGGAACAGGTTCACGACCTTCATGCCGGTCAGGCCGAAGGAGACCTTCTGCGAGGCGGACTCGCCTTTCACGATCACGCCCTTGGGCAGGGTCGCCTCATCGACCGTGAGCGTGTAGTCGGCCTTCTTGGGCACGTACAGCACCCAGTGGCCCTTCGCGTCGGTCTTCGTCTGCGACTCGAACCCGTTGCCGCTGATCTTGATGACGACGCCTTCGAGTGGTCTGTCGTTGTACTTGATGTTCCCCACGAACGAGAAGTCGGTCTTCGGGGAGTTCTCGTCGGTGGCCACTGGCCCGGTGCGCAGCGCGAGCAGGATCGCGGACGCCTCGACTGCTGCAGCGCGCGGGGCGGATGCCGCGGCAGCGCGCGGGGCGGGTGCTGCGGCGGTCAAGGCCGCCGTGGTCGATGCCGCCGGCTGCTCGACGGCGGAGGCCGCCGCGGCGGGTCCGCCCAGGAGCAGCAATGCCGCCACGGCGGCGCCCAGGAGCGCTGAGCGCCGGTTCCGGGGTCGGCCGAGCGCCGTCATCCTGTGTCTCACGCAACCTCCACACTGAGTCAGTCGCGGCCCCGCCGGGTGTGCGTAAGCCGACTTGCGCGACGAGACGAGCGTAGCTGACCGTCGGGCCTTCGACTACCGCGGCCGTGGCGCGACCCCGCCGCTCGCTCGGCCCGCCCAGCGGAATAGCGAGTGGTCGTGCGCGATTACACTGGATGTGGCGGAGTGACTCCGCTAGCCAGGGTCGTCCGCCGCGCATCCGCGACATGAGCGCGCCCGCGGCGCGAGAGGAGCCTCCATGGACCAGCCCGACCCCTTCGGCTTCGTCGGTCTCACGTACGATGACGTCCTGCTGCTGCCCGGGCACACGGACGTGATCCCCAGCGAGGCCGACACCTCGTCGCGGGTGACCCGGCGCATCACGGTGGCCACTCCGCTGATCTCGGCGGCGATGGACACGGTGACCGAGGCGCGGCTGGCGATCGCCATCGCGCGGCAGGGGGGGCTTGGCATCCTGCACCGGAACATGTCGATCGAGGATCAGGCCGGCATGGTCGACCAGGTCAAGCGCAGCGAGTCGGGCATGATCACCGACCCGATCACGACGACGCCGGATGCCACGATCGAAGAGGTCGACGCGCTGTGCGCGCAGTACCGCATCTCCGGCCTGCCCGTGGTCGACGATGATGCCCACCTGGTGGGCATCATCACGAACCGCGACATGCGCTTCGTCTCGGGGTTCGAGCGGCAGACCACCAAGGTCCGCGACGTGATGACCAGCGAGAACCTCATCACCGGGCCGGTCGGCATCAGCGCCGGCGAGGTGATCGCCACCTTCGCGAAGCACCGCGTCGAGAAGCTTCCGCTCATCGACGAGAACGGCAAGCTCGCCGGCCTCATCACGATCAAGGACTTCGACAAGAGCGAGAAGTATCCGCTGGCGACCAAGGACGAGCAGGGGCGTCTGCGCGTGGGCGCGGCCATCGGCTTCTTCGGAGACGCGTGGGAGCGCGCCCAGGCCCTGCGCGATGCCGGCGTCGACGTGCTCGTCGTGGACACCGCCAACGGGCAGTCCGCCGGTGTCATCGACATCGTCACACGGCTGAAGGCCGACCCCACGTTCGCGCGCATCGACATCATCGGTGGCAATGTGGCCACGCGTGAGGGGGCCCAGGCGCTCATCGACGCTGGCGTGGATGCCGTCAAGGTCGGTGTCGGACCAGGGTCCATCTGCACCACGCGCATCGTGGCCGGTGTCGGGGTCCCGCAGGTCACGGCGGTGTACGAGGCGTCGCTGGCCGCCCGCGAGGCCGGCATCCCGGTGATCGCCGACGGCGGGCTGCAGTACTCCGGTGACATCGCCAAGGCGCTGGTCGCCGGCGCCGACGCCGTCATGATCGGCTCGCTGTTCGCCGGAACCGACGAGTCGCCGGGCGAGATCGTCTTCCAGGGCGGCAAGCAGTTCAAGCAGTATCGCGGCATGGGATCGCTGGGCGCTTTGCAGACGCGCGGCAAGAAGACCTCGTACTCGAAGGACCGCTATTTCCAGGCCGACGTGCCCAGCGACGACAAGCTGATCCCCGAGGGGATCGAGGGTCAGGTCGCCTACCGCGGGCCGCTGTCCGCGGTGGCCTACCAGCTCATCGGGGGGCTGCGTCAGTCCATGTTCTACGTCGGCGCGCGTACCGTCGACGAGCTCAAGCAGCGCGGCAAGTTCGTGCGGATCACCGCTGCAGGCCTCAAAGAGTCGCACCCCCACGACGTGCAGATCGTGGTCGAGGCGCCCAACTACAAGAAGTAGGGCGCCCGGGCGAGGCATCCGCCTCGATGACGACCGAGACGGCGGCGGCGATTCGCCCTGCCGCAGCCCCGGTCGGCGCCTTCTTCGCAGAAGCGCGCGTACCTCGCACGTTTCGGGGACTTTCCTGCGAGGAACGCGCTGTCCTGCGAGCCGGAGAGCGGATGCCCGCCCCGGCCACCGGCGGCAAGGTCGGCGAACTGAGGACAAGGTCGGCGAGGAGGGGGCAAGGTCCGCGCGAGGGGGATGCGCGGGAGGGCCCGGGTAGGGTGGAAGGGTGAGCATGGACATCGAGCTGGGCCGCGCGAAGCGCGCCCGTCGCGCGTACACGTTCGACGACATCGCGGTCGTGCCGTCGCGGCGCACGCGCAACCCCGAGGATGTCTCCACCGCCTGGGCGATCGACGCCTACCAGTTCGAGATCCCCGTGCTCGGTGCGCCGATGGACTCCGTGGTCAGCCCGGCGACCGCCATCACCCTCGGGAAGCTCGGGGGCCTGGGCGTCCTCGACCTCGAGGGCCTGTGGACGAGATACGACGACCCCGAGCCGCTGCTGGTGGAGATCGCCGCGCTCGACGATGGCGATGCCACCGGCCGCATGCAGCAGCTGTATGCGGAGCCGATCAAGCCCGAGCTCGTGCGCGACCGGATCGCGCAGGTCCGCGAGGCCGGGGTCACCGTCGCCGGCTCGCTCACGCCGCAGCGCACGCAGGAGCTCTACGAGACGGTCGTGGCCGCCGGCGTCGACCTGTTCGTGATCCGCGGCACGACGGTCTCCGCCGAGCACGTGTCGAGCGTTGCGGAGCCACTGAACCTGAAGAGGTTCATCTACGACCTCGACGTGCCGGTGATCGTCGGCGGCGCCGCCACCTACACCGCCGCCTTGCACCTGATGCGCACGGGCGCGGCCGGGGTGCTCGTCGGGTTCGGCGGGGGCGCCGCCCACACCACCCGGACCGTGCTCGGCGTCGCCGTCCCGATGGCCAGTGCCGTCGCCGACGTGGCCGCCGCCCGCCGTGACTACCTCGACGAGTCCGGCGGCCGCTACGTGCACGTCATCG
>CALKHM010000125.1 GCA_937988695.1 uncultured Microbacterium sp.
CAGCGGCTGGACGGCCCGGTGCGCGGCAACGGCAAGATCATCCAGGAGCTGGAGAGCTTCTTCCGCGGCGCGGGCTGGAACGTCATCAAGGTCATCTGGGGGCGCGAGTGGGACGACCTGCTCGCGCGCGACGTGGACGGCGCGCTGCTGAACGTCATGAACGTCACGCCCGACGGCGACTACCAGACCTACAAGGCCGAGAACGGCGCCTACGTGCGCGAGCATTTCTTCGGCAAGGATGAGCGCGCGGCCGCCCTGGTGCGCGACTACACCGACGACGAGATCTGGAACCTGCGCCGCGGCGGACACGACTACCGCAAGGTGTACTCGGCGTTCAAGGCCGCCATCGAGCACAAGGGCCAGCCCACCGTCATCCTCGCCAAGACCATCAAGGGCTACGGGCTCGGCCCGCGTTTTGCCGGACGCAACGCGACGCACCAGATGAAGAAGATGAGCCTGGAAGACCTCAAGGACTTCCGCGACGCGATGCACATCCCGTTCACGGACGCCCAGCTGGAGGAGAACCCGTACCTGCCCCCGTATTACAATCCCGGGCCGCAGGACGAGACCATCCAGTACATGCTCGAGCGCCGGCGCGAGCTGGGCGGTTTCCTGCCCGAGCGTCGCATCACGCACGTCGATCTGGCGCTGCCCGACGACAGCGCGTACGAGCTGCCGAAGAAGGGCTCGGGCACGCAGGAGATCGCGACCACGATGGCGTTTGTCCGGCTGCTGAAGGATCTGCTGCGCGCGAAGGACTTCGGCCACCGCATCGTGCCGATCATCCCCGACGAGGCGCGCACGTTCGGCATCGATGCGTTCTTCCCGACCGCCAAGATCTACAACCCCAACGGGCAGCACTACACCTCGGTGGACCGCGAGCTGCTGCTGGCGTACAAGGAGAGCCCGCAGGGGCAGATCATGCACGTCGGCATCAACGAGGCGGGGGCGATGGCCGCGTTCACCGCGACCGGCACGTCGTACTCCACGCACGGCGAGCCGCTGATCCCGGTGTACATCTTCTACTCGATGTTCGGGTTCCAGCGCACCGGCGATGCCAACTGGGCCGCCGGCGACCAGATGGCGCGCGGCTTCGTGGTGGGCGCGACCGCCGGACGCACGACGCTGACCGGCGAGGGCCTGCAACACGCCGACGGCCACTCGCCGCTGCTGGCATCCACGAACCCGGCGACCGTGGCGTATGACCCGGCCTATGGGTATGAGATCGCGCACATCGTGCGCGCGGGCCTGGACCGCATGTACGGGGGCACGCACCCCGACCCGAACGTCATGTACTACCTCACCGTCTACAACGAGCCGCTCGTGCAGCCCGCCGAACCCGACGACGTCGACGTGGACGGCATCCTGCACGGCATCCACCGTGTCTCGGCCGGAAGCGGACAGGGACACCGCGCGCAGCTGCTGGCCTCCGGCGTGGGTGTGCCGTGGGCGCTGGAGGCGCAGCAGCTGCTGCGCGAGGACTGGGGTGTGGATGCGGATGTGTGGAGCGTGACCAGCTGGTCCGAGCTGCGCCGCGACGGCCTGGCCGCTGACGAGCACAACTTCCTTCACCCCGACCAGCCGCAGCAGACGGCGTATCTCACTCGCAAGCTCCAGGATGCCGAGGGCCCCGTGGTCGCGGTGAGCGACTTCATGCACGCCGTGCAGGATCAGATCCGCCCGTGGGTGAAGAATCGATTCGCCACGCTCGGCGCCGACGGCTTCGGCTTCAGCGACACGCGCCCCGCGGCCCGGCGCTTCTTCAAGATCGACGGCCCGTCCATCGTGGTGCGAACCCTGCAGGCGCTGGCTGACGACGGCGTCGTCGATCGGAGCCTGGCCGCGCAGGCCATCGAGCGGTACCGGCTGCACGATGTGAACGCCGGCACCAGCGGGAACGCCGGCGGGGAGAGCTGACCGCAGATGGCAGGCAACGACGCCTCGAGCGACAAGAGCGAGACCCTCGCGTGGCTGCGGCGCATCTCCGGGGATCTGGCCACCGCAACGCTCGGGCGCCTGGAGAAGACGCTGCCGTGGTATGCCGACATGCCGCCGGCGCGCCGTTCCGCGGTGGGGCTGGTCGCCCAGGCCGGCATCACCTCGTTCATCCAGTGGTACGAAGACCCCAACTCCACGCCGTGGATCGCCGCCGACATCTTCGCCGCGGCACCGCGCGAGCTGCTGCGCAGCGTGAGCCTGACTCAGACGCTGCAGCTCATCCGCGTCACCGTCGAGGTCACCGAGGAGAAGGTCGCCGACCGCGGCACGCACCTGCGCGAGGCCATCCTGCTGTACTCGCGCGAGGTGGCCTTCGCCGCCGCCGACGTCTACGCACGTGCGGCCGAGGCGCGTGGGCTGTGGGACGCGCGACTGGAGGCGCTGGTCGTCGACTCGATCCTCACCGGCGAGGCCGACGAGGAGCTTCCCAGCCGTATCGCCGCGCTCGGCTGGCACGGGCATGGAGAGGTCGCCGTGCTCGTGGGCACGACTCCCCCGCAGTTCGATGTCGACCAGCTGCGCCGCACCGCGCGAAAGCTCGGCGTGGACGCACTCATCGGCGTGCAGGGCTCGCGTCTCGTGCTGGTGCTCGGTCGCGCCGAGCATCCCGGTCGTGACGAGCAGGGGCTGCCGTTCCTGCAGATCGCACGCAACCTCGAGCCCGGCTTCGGGCCCGGTCACCTGGTGCTCGGGCCCGCCGTGCCCGCGCTCGTGGATGCCGGGCAGAGCGCCCGTGCGGCGCTGGCCGGGTTCGCGGTGGCCCGCTCGTGGCGGCACGCCCCGCGGCCCGTCGACGCCGACGACCTGTTGCCCGAGCGGGCGTTGGCGGGCGACCCGCTGGCCAAGCAGACGCTCGTCGAGAAGGTGTACCGGCCGCTGCAGACCCACAGCACGGACCTCGTGACGACGCTGTGGAGCTACCTCGACAACGGCCGGTCGTTGGAAGCCACCGCCCGCGAGCTGTTCGTACATCCGAACACCGTGCGGTACCGGCTCAAACGGGTGACCGACGTCATCGGATGGGATGCCACGGGTCCGCGTGAGGCGCTCATCCTGCAGACGGCGCTGATCCTCGGCGCGATCGGGACGGATGCCACACGCCGGCGTACCGCTCCCGCACGGCGGCGTTCCCACCTTCCGGTGTAGGACCCGCACAAACGATGTCGACATTCTTGTGCCTGTGTTGCCAGTTGGACGTCCTCGCGTTTGGCAGGATGGGATGGTGATCATCGCCGTCTTCCCCGGTCAGGGCTCGCAGACGCCTGGCTTTCTCACACCTTGGCTGGAACGGGAAGGGGCGCGTGAGCGCCTCGAGCAGTTCTCCGAGCAGGCGCAGGTAGACCTCGTCGCCGCAGGCACCGAATGGGATGCCGACCGGATCCGTGACACGAAGGTGGCACAGCCGCTCATCGTCGCGGCGAGTCTGCTCTCCTACGAGGCCCTGCTCGATGCGGCGGGAGTCGCGCCCGCCGGCGTGGCCGGGCACTCGGTCGGAGAGCTGGCGGCCCTCGCGGCCGCACACGTGCTCTCCGACGCCGATGCTCTTCGGCTCGTGGGCATTCGCGGGCGTGCGATGGCCGAGGCGGCCGCAGCCGCGGACAGCGGCATGAGCGCGATCATCGGCGGCGATCAGGACGAGGTCGTCGCGCGTCTGGCTGCGCTCGATCTGGCGCCGGCGAACTACAACGGCGGCGGTCAGATCGTCGCCGCCGGCGCACTCGGCGATCTTGCCGAGCTCGCCGCCGAACCACCCCACGCGACTCGGGTCATCCCGCTGCAGGTGGCCGGCGCGTTCCACACGCACTACATGGCTCCGGCCGTCGACACGCTGCGGACGGCCGCCGCGGGGACCGCGGCATCCGATCCGGACATCTCGCTGTGGACCAACAGTGACGGCACCCTCGTTGACAGCGGCCGCGCGGCCATCGATCTCCTGGTGGCCCAGGTGGCCTCCCCGGTGCGCTGGGACCTGTGCATGGCCTCGTTCGCCGATCACGGTGTCACCGGCATCGTTGAGCTCGCCCCAGCGGGTACTCTCGTGGGCCTGGCCAAGCGCGGGCTGCGCGGCGTGCCCGCGGTCGCGGTAAAGACGCCCGACGATCTGGCTGCCGCATCCGCCCTGCTGACCGGAGAGAACGCATGAGCATCACGCTGAACCAGTCCACCGGGCCCGCGTACACCCGGCTCTACGCCTACGGCGCCGCGCGCGGAGAGAACGCCGTGCCCAACGACGACCTGGTCGGCCCGATCAACTCCAGCGACGAATGGATCCGTCAGCGCACCGGCATCATCACCCGCGCACGTGCGAACGCCGACACGTCGGCCATCGATCTGGCCACCGACGCCGCGCGAGAGGCGGTCGAGCGCTCGGGCGTCGCACCGGCAGACATCGATGCGGTCATCATCGCGACGATCAGCAACCCCAAGCAGACCCCGTCGGTGTCGGCCATCGTCGCCGACCGGATCGGTGCCAACCCGGCGGCGGCCTACGATCTGAACGCCGCCTGCGCCGGCTTCGCCTACGCCGTCGCACAGGCCGACGCGCTGATCCGCGCGGGCTCCGCGCACTACGCCGTCGTGGTGGGCGCTGAGAAGCTCAGCGACATCGTGGACCCCACCGACCGCAGCATCTCCTTCCTGCTCGCCGATGGCGCGGGCGCTGCCGTCGTCGGTCCGAGCGACTTCCCCGGAATCGGCCCCACGGTGTGGGGCTCGGACGGCTCCAAGGCAGACCTGGTCGGGATGAATGCGACCCTGACCGAGTTCCGCGACGGCAAGGCGCCCTGGCCGACGCTGCGCCAGGAGGGTCCGAGCGTCTTCCGCTGGGCGGTCTGGGACATGGTCAAGGTCGCCCGGCGGGCTCTCGAGGCCGCGGGCGTGACCGCCGACGACCTCGCAGCGTTCATCCCGCACCAGGCGAACCTGCGTATCGTCGACGAGTTCGCCAAGCAGCTCAAGCTTCCGGCGAGCGTCGTCATCGGCCACGACATCGAGACCACCGGCAACACCTCAGCGGCATCCATCCCCCTGGCCACCCACCGGCTGCTCTGTGAGCACCCCGAGCTCTCCGGCGGCCTCGCCCTGCAGATCGGCTTCGGCGCCGGCCTCGTGTTCGGCGCGCAGGTCGTGGTCCTCCCCTGACCGCCCCGGCGCCGACCCTAGACTTGTCCACGGCCCGCCGGGCCGAGAACCGATCCGACAACAAGGAGCAGAAATGGCATTCACCAACGAAGAGGTCCTGGCTGGCCTCGCCGAGCTGATCACTGACGAGACCGGCATCTCCGCCGACGAGGTGGCGCTCGAGAAGTCGTTCACCGACGACCTCGACATCGACTCCATCTCCATGATGACCATCGTCGTCAACGCCGAGGAGAAGTTCGGCGTGACGATCCCCGACGACGAGGTGAAGAACCTCAAGACCGTCGGCGACGCCGTCACCTTCATCACCTCCCACCAGGCGTGACCTTCCCGGTGGGGGCCGCTCGCCCCCACCGGCACCATCAACCCCGAGGAATCCCACATGAGCACGTCCCGCATCGTCGTCACCGGCATCGGCGCGTCGTCGCCCCTGGGGGGCACCGCGCCGGAGAGCTGGTCCGCCCTGCGCGCCGGCGTCAGCGGCACCCATCGGCTCGAGTACGACTGGGTCGAGAAGTACGAGCTTCCCGTCACGTTCGCCGCTCAGGGCGCCGTCCGCCCCGAGACGGTGCTGGAACGGCCCGTCGCCAAGCGGCTCGACCCCGCATCGCAGTTCGCCCTGATCGCCGCCAAGGAGGCGTGGGCCGACGCCGGAGAACCGGAGGTCGAGCCCGATCGGCTGGGCATCGACTTCGCCACCGGCATCGGCGGCGTCTGGACGCTGCTGGATGCCTGGGACACTCTGCGTGAGAAGGGGCCGCGCCGGGTGATGCCGATGACCGTCCCGATGCTGATGCCCAACGCCGCCGCAGGCAACCTCTCGCTGCACTTCGGCGCACGCGCGTTCGCACGCACCGTCGCCAGCGCCTGCGCGTCGAGCACGGAGTCGATCGTCAACGCCTACGAGCACCTGCGCGACGGGCTCGCCGACGTCGTCATCGCCGGTGGCACGGAGTCGGCCATCCACCCGATCACGATCGCGGCGTTCTCGTCCATGCAGGCGCTGTCGCGCCGCAACGACGACCCCGAGCACGCGTCGCGGCCGGCCAGCATCGACCGTGACGGCTTCGTGATGGGCGAAGGCGCCGCCGCACTGGTGCTGGAGACCGAGGAGCATGCGAAGGCACGCGGGGCAAGGATCTACGCCGTCGTCGCCGGCGGCGGAGTGACCGCCGACTCGTATCACATCACGGCGAACGACCCCGAGGGCCACGGGGCCGCGCGCGCCGTGCGCCTGGCGCTGGAGGTGGCGGATGCCTCCCCCGACGACGTCACGCACATCAATGCGCACGCCACCTCGACTCCCGTGGGCGACCCGAACGAGTATCAGGCACTCAAGCAGGTGTTCGGTTCGCGGATCGACGAGATCCCGGTGTCTGCCACGAAGGCGTCTACGGGCCATCTGCTAGGCGGCACCGGAGCGCTCGAGGCCGTGTTCACCGTGCTGGCGTTGCGCGACCGCGTCGCGCCGCCGACGATCAACATCACCCAGCAGGACCCGGAGGTGCCCATCCGGCTGTCCGGCGACGAGCAGCCACTGGGCGATGGCCCGCAGCTGGCGATCAGCAACTCGTTCGGCTTCGGCGGTCACAACGCCGTCGTCGCGCTCACGACGCTCTGATCGATCCGCAGAGCCCAAGGCGCCCCGCTGGAAGCCTCAGCGGGGCGCCTTCGTTCTATCGGGCGGCCATTCGCGTTCTCAGTCCCCGGGATGCCTCTCCGATGACCGGTAGTGGCGCCTGACCGCCCGAGGCTCTTCGATGCGTGCTAACCGACCTTGTGCAGCCAGACCACCGGAGCGTCATCGCTCGCGTGCCGGAAGGGCTCGAGCTCCTCATCCCACGCGGCCCCTAGCGCCACCTGCAGCTCGCGTTCCAACTCGGCGACGTCGCCGGCGGCGACCTCCATCGCGTAGCGGACCCGATCCTCGCCGACGACGACGTTGCCGGCGGCATCCGTCTGCGCGTAATGGATGCCCAGGCCCGGCGTGTGCATCCACCGTCCGCCGTCGCCGCGTGCGCTGGGATCCTCGGTCACTTCGAACCGGAGGTGCTCCCAGCCGCGGATGGCGGTCGCCAGCGCAGCACCGGTGCCGACCGGGCCCTCCCAGTAGAACTCCGCGCGGCGACTGCCGTCGAGCACGGGCTGGTCGGCCCAGTCGAAGTTGACAGCACGCCCGAGCGCGCGTCCGACCGCCCATTCGAGGTGCGGGCACAACGCGCGTGGCGCCGAGTGGATCAGAATCACTCCGCGCGCCTGTGTCGTCGCCATGGTCTCTCCGTTTCGTCAGGTACGTCTTCCCCTACGACCTGACCGGATCCGCCCGGCGGCATGCTGTTCGTTTGTCAGGCCCATTATCGCGTGGTGGGAGCGGAATGACAAGCCTGTGATTATCGTGTCCTTCTTCCTGTCCCGCAGTAGCGTCGAGGCATGCGTGCGGGGTACACGGCAGATCAGATCCGCGCCGCCGAGGCACCACACCTGGCCGCCGGCGAGCCGCTCATGGCGCGGGCCGCCGCGGCGCTGGCCGACGCGGTCCTCGAGCAGCTGCAGCAGCGGCACGCCGAGCCGGGCCGTGTGCTGCTGATCGTAGGATCGGGGAACAACGGCGGTGACGCGCTGTTCGCGGGCGCGACGCTGGCCACCCGAGGGGCCCGGGTGTCGATCCTCGAGGTCGGCTCACGCACGCACGCCGAAGGTCGCGCGGCGGCGATGGCGGCGGGGGCCCGGACGATCGAGGACGCCGGTGCCGCCGCCGCATCGGCGGACGTCATCGTGGACGGCATCCTCGGCACGGGTGCCGCCGCCTCCCCCGCCTTGCGGGGACGCGCGCGGGAAGTCGTGTCGGTCATCCTGCCGGTGCTCTCCCGCCCGGATGCCGCGAACGTCATCGCCGTGGACATCCCGAGCGGCATCGACCCCGACCACGGCACGGTGCCCGACCCGACGGTGCTGCGCGCGGATCTGACCGTGACGTTCGGCGGCTACAAGGCGGGCCTGCTGCGCGGTGCAGCCGTGCGGCTGGCCGGCGAGGTGCGCCTCGTGGACATCGGTCTGGCGGCCGATCTGACGGACCTGGAGCCGGCGATCGTCGTCGAGTGACGATGAGCTCCGAGCCCACACACCAACTCGCTCAGGCGTGAGCATGTACCGTGGGGCGGGTGGGACTTGAACCCACGATCGTCGGGTTATGAGCCCGCTGCCTTCACCAGCTTGGCCACCGCCCCTCGGTGAACGAGCCTATCGTGACCCGGCCCGTGACATGATCGGTTCATGACGGCGACGACGTGGGTGGTGGCCATCGCGGTGGTGATGGCATCCGTCGTCACGATCTGGTGCGCACCGGTCATCCATCGCGCGACAAGGCGTCGCCAGCGGAATCGCTCGTCATCGTTCGGCGGGCTCGGGTCGGGCCTGGACAGCGTGTGGCGCCCGACGGCCGAAGTCGCGCACGCCGACTGGGAGAACCAGGTGCAACTGCCCGCGCCCGCGCCGATCCCCGCCGACAAGGGCCGCATCCGCGCGGGGCGCATCATCATCGCACCCGCCGACCGCGACTGATCGTCACTTCTTCGGCGGACGGTCTCCGGGGCCATGACTGCCGCGCCGGATCGGCAGCTCCTGGCTCTCACTGATCACCTGCGGATGGTTGCGGGCCAGTGAGAACACACCATAGATCGCGATGAGTCCGGCAAGCCCGAAGCCGAGGAACGCCCAGAGGTTCGCCGTCGCGGCCTCTCGGAGCACGATGAGGCCGATGAGCACGGCGACCATCGGATCGATCACGGTCAGGCCCGCGATCACGAGGTCCGGCGGGCCGACGGAATACGCCGACTGCACGAAGTAGGCGCCCAGGACGACGGCCAGAAGCAGCCCCACCACGCAGACCAGGGTGATCCAGTCGATGTCACCGGCCTGCACCCGCTTGATGACGATCTTCGCCAGGGTGGCGACGAATCCGTACAGGATGCCCGAGGTGACGATGTAGAACAGCGGATGCGCGTGCTTGCGCACCAGCAACCAGGCACCGCACGCCAACGCGAGGATGACGACCAGCATGATCACCACGGTCAGCATCTGCCCGGTCGTCAGCGGCGTCTCGGTCGCCACGAACGCGGCGATCGTGACGAAGACGAAGATGCCGATCACACACGCGAGGATGGACCGTACCGATCGCCGGGTGGGCTTGTGGCCGGATACCCGCGCGTTCAGCAGCGTCGTGATCACGAGGGAGATGGCACCCAGCGGCTGCACCAGGATCAGTGGCGCGAACGCGAGCGCGCTCAGCTGACAGATGATCGCGAGCCCGAGCATCAGGGTGCCGATCACCCACGATGGGCGGCGCAGCAGACTCAGCAGCTGCCGACCGGTCAGGCCCTTGCTGCCGCTGGTTCCCGTGAGCTTCTCGACCTTGTTCACGCCGCGATATTGGTACTGCGCGCCGAACGACATGAACACGGCACCCAGTAATGCCAGCGGGATGCCGATGAGGATCTTCGGATCGCCGAGCACCCCGGCCAAATGGTCGGTGACGTCCAGCGGCAGGTCCGTCGCAATCACCCTTCGACATTACTGGCAGGCACCCGCC
>CALKHM010000126.1 GCA_937988695.1 uncultured Microbacterium sp.
CGACGACATCATCGTGTTCCCGCAGCTGAACAAGGACGAGCTGCGTCAGATCGTGGGGCTGTTCACGAAGCAGCTGGGCGAGCGTCTGCTCGACCGCGACCTGACCCTCGAGCTCAGTGACACCGCCAAGGACAAGCTCATCGAGATCGGCTTCGATCCGACGCTGGGCGCACGTCCCCTGCGTCGCGCCATGCAGCGCGAGATCGAGGACCAGCTGTCCGAGCGCATCCTGCACGGCGAGCTGAACGCCGGCGATCACGTGAAGGTGGATGTCGAGAACGGCCAGTTCGTGTTCGAGCACGCGCCGCGCGGCGAGAAGGTCGCGATCGGCGTAGGCGGACACGAGCAGATCGGTGCCACGCCCGACATCATCGCGCGCTGACGCCGCGTCTGCCGGTGCGCTGTCGCCGGTTGCCGAGACCACGTCGGGCCCCGCTTCGCGGCGGGGCCCGACGCGTGTGCCGGCTTCCCCGGACCACGCCCATCACGGTCGTAGGCTCTTCGTGTGAGCGACATCGTCATCCGTTCCGCCCGCACCGACGACGTGCGGACGATGTCCGCGCTGCTCGAGCCGCTCGTCGAGCGCCGCATCCTGCTCGGCAAAGAGCTGGTGTCGCTGTATGAGGCGGTGCAGGAGTTCGTCGTCGCCGAGTCCGATGGCGAGGTGATCGGATGCGGCGCGCTGCACGTGATCTGGAAAGACATCGGCGAGGTGCGCACTCTGCTCGTGCGTGAAGACCGGCTGCATCAGGGCATCGGCGGACGCATCGTCGAGGTTCTCGAGGCGCGCGCGATCGAGCTCGGCCTGACCCGGCTGTTCTGCCTCACCTTCGAGGTGTCGTTCTTCACCCGGCACGGCTTCGCGCCGATCGGCGAGCACGTCGTCGATCCCGACGTCTACGCGCAGCTGCTGCGCAGCCCTGACGCCGGTGTCGCCGAGTTCCTCGACCTGGCGCACGTGAAGCCGAACACGCTCGGCAACACCCGCATGCTCAAGCACCTGTGAATCGGGTGCGACGACGGGCGCGCCGTCGGGGCGCGGACACCGCCGCCGCATAGCCTGTGCGAGTGAGCAGTTCGTCCGGCCCCGTGCATCGTCGCCGTCATTCGCCCGCGGTGTATCGCCGCAGGCGTCTCGTGCTGCTGCTCGGCATCGTGGTCGTTGCCGCCGTCGTCTGGCTGCTCGTCGCACGCCCGTGGAGTGGCGCTGCGACCGCCGAGCCCCAGAACGGCGCTCAGGGACAGGATGCCGAACCCGTTCTGCCGGTCGTGTCGACCTCGCCGCAGCCGGGCACGAGCACCACGCTCGGCGGTTCGACGCCGGGCGCGTCGGGCTCTCCGACGCCCCGTGCCACGAAGGGCACCACGCCGAGCACCTCGGCGGGTGCGACGCCTGGCGGCACGCCCAGCCCCGGCGCATCCGCTGCCGCCTGTTCGCCGAACGACGTGACGGTCAAGGCCATCACCGACAAGACGAGCTACGCGACAGGGCAGGATCCCAAGCTGTCGATCGAGCTTGTCAACGAGGGGTCGCAGCCTTGCACGCTGAACGTCGGCACCAGCTCACAGGCCTTCACGATCACCAGCGGCAGCGATACCTGGTGGCGCTCGACGGACTGTCAGAGCGAACCCAGTGACATGGTCGTGGTGCTCGCCGCCGGGCAGAAGGTCTCGAGCGCGCAGCCGATCACCTGGGACCGCTCACGCTCGTCGGTGGCCACGTGCCAGGCGAAGAACCGCCCGCAGGCAGCCGGAGGCGGAGCCACGTATCACCTGTCCGTCGAGATCGGTGGGATCGACTCCGTCGACGACGCCGTCTTCCAGCTGTACTGAGCCGCCCCTACCGGTCCTGGGGCAGCCAGCGCATGCTGATTTCTGTGGGATAGGGTCTCACATACCCGCACGCGCTGAATTTCTGGACCGCGTCCCCCAAATGTCCCCCGAAAGGGGGACAGCGGCAAGTATTGCGAGTCACTTACACTGTAGGTACGCGTCAAGCGCAATGCGCGGTGTAGCTGTCCCCAGCAGCGAAGGATTCGTCCCCAGCGAATCGTCACCGCACGCACGGCGTTTCGGACCCTCTCGAGTCGTCCAGTCCCCAATGAGCGGCTCGAGGGGGTCCCTTTCTGTCTGCGCGCTCCGCGATGTCGCGACAGCGGTCCGGCTACGCTGGACAGGTGGCATCCGGGAAGAGGCGCGGCAAGAAGCCGCTCGAGTTCCGCAACACCCAGCTGGCCGACGCCCTGCAGACCCAAGACATTGCCGCCGTCGCGTTCGCGCTGCGGCACGGGCCGACCGTGGTGCCGCTGATGCGCCCGGGCGCCCGTGATGACCCGCGCGACTCTGGCGAGGTGTGGACGTACCGCGATCCGGACACCGGAGATGTCGCACTACTGCTGTTCAGCGACGCCGTGCACAAGCCGGAGGCGATGCCCAAGGCCGTCGGGCTGAACTCGCCAGCGTGGCTGCGGGCGTTCCTCGGCGCCCACCAAGACGAGATCACCACGGTGTTCTTCGACATCGCCGGCCCGCATCCTCTGCAGGCGTCCCCCGCCGATCTCATCGCCGCGCTCGATGCCTGATACCGCGGCTCAGAACGCGGGGATCTCGTCGGCGGAGGCGGTGATGGTCGCGGTGCCCTTGACGAGGTCGAGCGCGGTGCGGATCGAGCCGGCCTGCTCGTCGATGAGCGTGCGATAACCCAGCCGGTGCGCTTCGCCGCGTCGCTGCGCCGCTTGCGTGACCGGTCGGATCTCGCCGGACAGGCTCAGCTCCCCGATCGCGGCGACGTCGTTGCGCACGGCGTGGTCGCGCAGCGCCGTCGCGCAGGCGATGGCGATGGCCAGGTCGGCGCCCGGCTCGACCAGGCGCACCCCGCCGACCGTGGACACGTACACGTCGTGCTTGGACAGGTTCACCCCCGCGCGCTTCTCGATCAGCGCGAGGATCATGGCCACGCGAGACGCGTCGACACCGCTGACGACCCGGCGCGGATTGGGCCCGGATGCCGGGACCGTCAGGGCCTGCACCTCGACGGGCAGCGCACGGCGTCCTTCCAGAGCGATCGTCACGCAAGTGCCTGCCACCGGCTTGCCGCTGCCCAGGAAGAGCCGGCTCGGGTCGGGCACCTCTTCGATTCCGGCACCGGTCATGTCGAAGCATCCCACCTCGTCGGTCGGGCCGAAGCGGTTCTTCAAGGTGCGCAGGAACCGCAGTGAGGTCTGCCGGTCGCCCTCGAAGTGGGCCACGACGTCGACGAGATGCTCGAGGATGCGCGGACCGGCGATCGAACCGTCTTTCGTGACGTGTCCGACGATCACGACCGGCAGAGCGTGCTCCTTCGCGAGGCGGATGAGGGTCGCCGCCACCTCGCGGACCTGGCTGGGATGCCCGGCCAGGCCGTCGGAGAGGGCGGAGGAGACCGTCTGCACCGAGTCGACGATGAGCAGCTCGGGCTCGACCTCGTCGACGTGGCCGAGAATCGTGGCCAGGTCGGTCTCGCTGGCCAGGAACAGCTCGTCGTGCAGCGCTCCGGTGCGCTCCGCGCGCAGCCGCACCTGCGCCGTGGACTCCTCGCCGCTCGCGTAGAGCACGCGCCGACCCGCTCGCGCGGACTGCGCCGCGACCTCCAGCAGCAGCGTCGACTTGCCCACGCCCGGCTCGCCGGACAGCAGGATCGCGGCCCCCGGGACGATGCCACCGCCCAGCACACGGTCGAACTCGGCCAGGCCGCTGGTGCGCCGTGGTGTGGAGGTGGTGTCGACCATCGTGATCGGCCGTGCGCTGCGGCCGGGGGCGGTGGGGGTCACCTTGCGCGGCGCGATGCCCGCCTGCTCGGCGGACTCCACGACCGTGCCCCACTGCTGGCACTCGCCGCAGCGGCCGACCCACTTCAGCGTCGTCCAGCCGCACTCCGTGCAGCGGTACGGAGCGGATGCGGGACGTTTGGTGGCCATGGTCCCAGGCTATGCCGCACCCGCGACATCCCCGCCCCAGAACCGCGAGGGCGCATCTGACGGCCGAAGATGCGGGTGCTTCCCCACCCCTCGGCCGTCAGATGCACTCTCGGCGGTGATGGGCGCGGGGCGCGCGGGGCGGGGGCGGGGCACGCGGGCGGCGTCAGCGAAGCTGGGCGGCGACCTCGCGCAAGACGTCCGCCGAGCGGTGGAAGAGCTCGAGCTCGCTCGCGTCGAACGTCGTCTCGCGGATCGGCACCGCCCCGGACGCGCTTACGATCGACGGCACCGACAACGCCACTTCGCTCACTCCGTGGAAGTCGTCGAGCACCGTCGAGACCGGCATGACGGCGTGCTCATCGCCGAGGACCGCCTCGACGATCCGGGCGCTGGACAGCCCGATCGCGTAGTTCGTCGCGCCCTTCCCCTGGATGACCTTGTACGCGGCGTCGCGCACATCGACGGCGATCTCGTCGAGCTCCTCCGGTGCGAAGGGTGCGGCATCCGCCGGCTGCCAGTCGAGGATCGGCACCGTGCCGATCGTCGCCTTCGACCACAGCGGGAACTCCGTGTCACCGTGTTCGCCCACGATGTGCGCGTGCACGCTCGAGGTGGACACCCCCGCCCGTGCCGCCAGCAGCCATCGCAGCCGTGAGGTGTCCAGCACGGTGCCCGACGCGAAGATGCGCTCGGGCGGCAGGCCGGTCGCCTCCTGCGCGAGCACGGTGAGCACGTCGCACGGGTTGGTGACGATGACGTAGATCGCGTTCGGGGCGGCCTCCAGCAGCTGCGGCATCATCGACGACATGATCTTCGCGTTCACTCCGGCAAGCTCGATGCGGGTCTGGCCGGGGTTCTGCTTCGCACCCGCGGTGATCACCACGACATGCGACCCTTCGACCACCGACAGGTCGCTGCCGCCGACGACGTCGCTCGTGCCGGTGAACTGGGTGCCGTGCGCAAGGTCGAGCACTTCGGCCTCGACGCGCTCGGCGGCGATGTCGTAGAGGGCGATGTGGCGCGCCGATCCGCGGATGAGGGACGCGTACGCCGTGGATGAGCCGACGGAACCGGCGCCGACGACCGTGAGTTTCGAGTTCTCGATGACGCTCATGCGCTCAGTCTGACAGGGTAGGGACGCCGCGTGAGAGGGTAGGGATCCCGCATCTCGGCTGCGCGCGTCCCGTCCGTGCTGCGCGGCGAAGCCGTGTGTTACCCACCGCGTCAGCGGCCTTGCAGCCGGTGGCCGCCGGTGGCAGAGTGAACGCGTTCGCAGCACTGATGCGAAGCCTCGCGCCCATCGTGGGCACTGGCTGCGACTCCCATCATCCATGTCGGGAGTCGTCCGGCTCCCGCTCTTCTCGAAGGAGAGCCATGACCCAGCCCCAGGGCGCACACCTCGTCGGCAGCGTGAACTTCGACGACGCCGAGACCACGATCCGCACGGCCGCGGAGGTGCTCGGCAGGCACCTCAAGCGCATCCCCGACGGGGAGGTCGGACCGCGGTTCCACTGGATCATGTTCCAGCCCGACATCCTGGGGCAGGCAGACGGCATCGAGCGCGTCGGAGACACCCCGATCCCGCTCCGGATGCTGGATGCTCGCCCGCTGCGCGTGGCCGACGACGTCGATCCGGCCTCGATTGCGTTCCCGCCTCTCGGCTACGCCGATGCCGCGACGTCGTCGTATGCGATCTTCCGGCGTCTGCGCGATGAGGGTGCGGTGCCGGCGGGCACCCGATTCCAGGTGTCGCTGCCCACGCCTCTCGCGGTCGTCGGCGCGTTCTTCCCCGTCGAGCAGCGTGCGGCCATCGAGCCGGTCTACCGTGCGGCGATGTACCGCGAGCTCGACGAGATCCTGGAGGCGATCCCGCACAACGACCTTGCGATCCAGTGGGACAACGCCGTGGAGTTCGGCATCATCGAGCGCGTCCAGGGCATCGGCGGCGACCCCTGGTGGGGCGACGACGTCTGGGCGGGGCTGACCTCCCGCTCGGCCGAGCAGGCTGACCGGGTGCCGGCCGACGTCGAGGTCGGCTTCCACCTCTGCTACGGGGATGTCGCCGAGAAGCACTTCGTCGAGCCGGTCGATGCCGGCAACCTCGTGCGCTTCGCGAACCTGCTGGCCGAGGCATCCACTCGCCGCATCGACTGGATCCATCTGCCGGTGCCGATCGAGCGTGACGACGAGATCGGAAGAGCACACGTCTGAACTCCAGTCACGCCAATATCTCG
>CALKHM010000127.1 GCA_937988695.1 uncultured Microbacterium sp.
CACCACACCGGCAGCCATCGAGACGGATCGGCCGCGACTGAAGACCTACGAGGAGGACCGGTCATGACGAGCCAGTTCATCGTCACCAAGGAGCACCGCCGGTTCGCGGAGTTCGCCGACGCGGTCCGGAAGCAGAACACCATCGGCGTCTGCTTCGGGCCCGCCGGCGTCGGCAAGACCCTCTCAGCCCGCCGCTATGCGCACTGGGACAGCATCGGCCCGTTCATCGCCAGATGGGCCGCACGCAGCGAAGACGACACCAAGATCTACGCCGCCGCCCACCGCGCCCGGACCGTCTTCTACACGCCCGAGGTCTCCGCCACGATGCGCGCCCTCCAGGACGACCTCCGGCACGACATGATCCGCACCGAACGCTGCATCGAGGAACACCTCGTCCTCCACGGCGGCCACGTCGACCACGCGCACGGCCCCAACCCGTCACTGCTCGAGCTGATCATCATCGACGAGTCCGAACGCCTCACCGGCAACGCCATCGAGTGGCTCCGCGACCAGTACGACCGAACCGGCATCGCGATGATCCTCATCGGCATGCCCGGCATCGAGAAGCAGTTCACGCACTACCCCCAGCTCTACAGCCGCCTAGGGTTCGCCCACCAGTACCGTCCCCTCGGCCACGACGAGCTGCTGTTCGTCCTCCAACGCCAATGGCGCAAGCTCGGCAAGACACTCGACCCCGACGACTTCACCGACGCGCAAGCCATCGCCGCCGTCGAACGCATCACCCGCGGCAACTTCCGCCTCCTCGAACGCCTCCTCCCACAGATCCAACGCGTACTGAAGATCAACGAGCTCGACGTCATCACCAACGACGTCGTCGAAGCCGCCCGCAGCACCCTCGTCATCGGCACTACCTAACGCGACACAGACCGCGGCAAAAGCAACGACACAAAGCGAAGCTGCCCACAGCTCCCGAGAATCCGCGGAAGCGCAGATGCTCAAAACCCTTGTCAAAACCCCATTCTGTGCAAAACCCGGCCTATGGGTTTTTGAGCAAGTCGGGTAGGCTAGAGGCAACGAGGGAGGTCACCATGAGCGTCAAGACCGCCAGCACCATTTCCGCGGCCGAGCGCGAGTTGCGCGAGCGCGTCGTGGCCGACGCCGCGCACAGCTCCGCGATGGAAGGCCTCACCGCCGGCCCCGAATATCGCGCCGACGCCGCCGCCTACGCGGCGGGGGAGTTCGACGTCGACGAGCTGGGACGCCGCACCCGGGCCCGCTGGGGCCTTGCCTGATTTCGTCGACCCGTACCTCGAGCCCGCATCGGGCATCCTCCGCAACCGGCTCGGCCTGACCGACTATGCCACGCTGGATCGCGCCGAAGCGGAACTGACCGAGTGGCGACGGGCCGAGATGATCACCCGACCCGTGAAGGTCACCGGAGATCTCCGACAGCTGCAAGCGATCCATCGGCAGCTGTTCCAGGACGTCTACGACTGGGCCGGGCAGCTGCGCACCGTCGACATCCGCAAGGGCACCGACCCCGCCGCGGAGTTCTTCATGCCGGTGTCCCGGCTGGAGTCCGGGGCGGGGTTCGCGTTCGCGGAGCTCGCGGAGGAGCACCAGCTGCACGGCCTGGACCGTGACCGGTTCGTGGCGCGCCTGGCGCACCACTACGACCAGGTGAACTACCTGCACCCGTTCCGGGAGGGCAACGGTCGCACGCAACGCATCTTCTGGACGCAGATCGCCGCCGGCGCCGGGTTCGACCTCGACTGGAGCCGAGTGACCGGAGCGGAGAACGACCAGGCGTCACGGGCCGCGATGGAACGGCAGGACTTCACCGAGCTGCGCGACATCTTCGACCGCATCGTGCAGCCCGCAGCCGGTGGCCGGCTCACCCCGGAACGGATGGAGCAGCTGCGCGCGTTCGCCAACCTGGGCAGCAGCCTGCCACCCGGACGCTCCGCCCCGTCGACGGGACGCTCACGTCGGCCGACAACGCCCGGCCGAGAAGCCGAGCAGGGGAGGGGACTATGAACATCGTCGGATACGCCCGAGTGTCCAAGCGGGAACAGAATCCGAAGGCGCAGGAGGCCGAGCTGCGCGCCGCCGGCGCCGCGCGCGTGTTCGTCGACCACGGCGACTCCAGCCGGGTCAAGGACCGCCCCCAGTGGGTCGCGTGCATGGACTACCTCCGCTCCGGCGACGTGCTGTTGGTGCGCCGCCTCGACCGTCTCGGCGGCACCGAGCGCATCCTGATCGAGACGCTGCACGAGCTGGAGGATAAGGGCGTCGACATCAAGAGCCTCACCGAACCGGTGATCGACACCACCACCCCGATGGGACGTGCCCTGTTCGGCATCGTCGCCGTGTTCGCGCAGCTGCGCGTCGACACGATCCGGGAGAACACCCGGCTCGGTCTGGAGTACGCACGCGCCCAGGGCCGCGTCGGTGGCCGCCCCACGGTGATGAGCGCCGAGCGGGTCGAGGTCGCGCGACAGATGCGCGCTCAGACCCCGCCGGCGACGTGGGAGACGATCGCCAAGACGTTGCATGTCAGCTCCGCCTCCGTGCGCCGCGCCCTGGCGCAGCCCGAGAAGGTGAGCAGGTAGCCATGTGCGGGCGCTTCGCGATGAACAAGGAACCGGGCATTAATCGGGACGAACTATTCCGGTTCGACGAGAGGAGCCTCTGATTTGCGCTAGTTACGGGCTCGACCCGCGGTTTGACGATCACGAGTATCAGGCGTTCATCGACGCCTCGGTGCTCGAGAGCCTTCGCGCGTGAGCGACGGGCAACAACGGGGAGGTTCTCCGCCCTACGGGCAAGAATCTGCGCAACTTGAACCCTATCCTCACGGGCGTTTCGGATTTGGATCTCGCGTGATGGGGGTATCTGGTCAACGGGGCACCGGCGAGCTTCGCGTCGATCAACACTCGGTCGGAGCGGCTGACTGCAAGTAAGGGTTCCCTCCCGGGGCGCGCGATCGTGCCGGTCTCGTTTTGGCGCGAGATGGCCAAGCCGTCCCGCGTGTGGCACCACTTCACAGCCCCGGAGAGCGGTCTTCTCGGGATTGCTGCCGTCACGCGCCCTGGCCGCACGGCGGACGGCGCGGAGTTCACGTGCTACAGCATCGTGATGCAGCCGGCTGCTCCCTGCTTGGAGCACGTCCACGATCGGATGCCGTTGCTGATCAATCCTGGTTTCGCTGAGGAGTGGCTCATGGCGCCGAACCCTGGAGCAACACTGGTCGATGCGGCGATTGCTGCGGCTGCGCCGCTTAGCGATCTGATCCGTGTGACGCCTGAGGGTGGCGTGACGGGGGCCTACCGTCGTACGAACTATCTCGCCACCAACATATAGATGTAGCTCTATGGAAGCTTGGGCGTTGCCTGAAGTTCACCTCTAATTCATATAGAGATACTTCTATGGATATGTCCGGAGCCCCGGTCACATCCTGTTAGCGGGCCGTGCCCGCGTGGAAGGACTTTGAAGTGTCGATACGATCGCGTGCTGTGACCATCCCGACCATGGTCGTCGCCGGGTTGCTGAGCTTGGTTGCCCTCACTGCCTGTGGGAGCGACAACAACGCCGGCGGTACTCAGTCGGCTTCGTCCACTGCCAGCGCTGCCGCGAAGGTGGACTGCGGTGGGAAGACCGCCTTGAAGGCGAGCGGGTCGACCGCCCAGGCGAACGCCATGACGCGGTTCATCGCTGCGTACGAGGCCGCGTGTTCGAACGCCACCCTCGACTACACCTCGAACGGTTCCGGCGCTGGAGTCTCGGAGTTCCTCGGCGGCCAGACGGACTTCGGTGGGTCCGACTCCCCGCTCAACGCGGACAAGGGCGAGCCCGCTGCTGCGCTGAAGGCGTGTGGCAGCGATGCATGGAACTTGCCCGTGGTGTTCGGCCCGCTCGCGGTCACGTACAACGTGAAGTCGGTCGATTCCCTCGCCCTGGACGGCCCCACGCTGGGCAAGATCTTCAGCGGTGCGATCACGTCCTGGGACGACCCGGCTATCGCCGCTCTGAACAAGTCCGCGAAGCTGCCTTCGGAGCCGATCACGGTGATCTTCCGCAGTGACGAGTCCGGCACGACCGACAACTTCCAGAAGTACCTCGTCTCGGCCTCCGATGGCTCCTGGACGAAGGGCGCCGGCAAGGCGTTCGCTGGCGGGGTCGGCGAAGGCGCGAAGGGCAACGAGGGAACGTCTGCCGCGATCAAGTCCACGGAGGGGTCGATCACCTACAACGAGTGGTCGTTCGCGACGTCCCAGAAGCTGCAGCAGGCGGAGATCATCACGTCGGCGGGTCCGGATCCCGTGAAGATCAGCACGGAAACCGTCGGGAAGACGATCGCTGGGGCGAAGATCAAGGGCACCGGCAACGACCTTGTGCTGGACACTTCGTCGTTCTACAAGCCGACTGAGACCGGCGCCTACCCGATCGTTCTCGCAACGTACGAGATCGTGTGCTCCAAGTACAAGGACGCCGCCACGGGCAAGGCCGTCCGAGCCTTCCTGCAGTCGACTATCACGGGCGGCCAGCAGGGACTGTCGGACAACGGCTACATCCCGATCCCGCAGGAGTTCCTGCCCAAGCTGAGCACCGCCGTCAACGCGATTCAGTGACCTCATGAGCGAACTGCGACAAGACGTCGCGGCCGCCGGGGACCCGACCGTGAACACGGCGGGTCCCCACGCGGTGCCGCACCGCGAACCCGGCACCCCGAAGCCGAAGCGCCTATCCGATGAACAACCGGCACGGGTCGCGGATGGGACCTTCAAGGCACTGGCTGTCGCCGCCAGCGGAATCGTTGTCGGCGCGATCGTTCTCATCGC
>CALKHM010000128.1 GCA_937988695.1 uncultured Microbacterium sp.
CGTCCGCCAGCCGCAGGTGTTCCTCATGGACGAGCCGCTGTCGAACCTCGACGCGAAGCTGCGCGTGCAGACCCGCACCCAGATCGCGTCGTTGCAGCGTCGCCTGGGCGTCACCACCGTCTACGTGACGCACGACCAGACCGAGGCGCTGACCATGGGCGACCGCATCGCGGTGCTCAAGGACGGCGTCCTGCAGCAGGTCGGCTCACCGCGTGACCTGTACGAGCAGCCGAACAATGTGTTCGTCGCGGGCTTCATCGGCTCTCCCGCCATGAACCTGTTCCCGGTCGACCTGGCCGAGGGCGGCGTGCGCTTCGGCAACCAGGTCGTGCCGGTCGAGGCATCCACCCTCGCCAAGGTCAACGGCTCGCAGGTCACCATCGGCGCGCGCCCCGAGGACATCCAGGTCGGCGCCGCCGGCGGGCAGGGCCTGTCGGTGACCGTGGACCTCGTCGAGGAGCTCGGCGCCGACGGCTACCTGTACGGCCACTCGGAGGTCGACGGCAAGCGCACCGACATCGTCGCGCGCGTCGACGGCCGCCAGCACCCGAACGCCGGCGAGACCGTCGTGCTCAGCCCGATCACCGGCCGCGTGCACGTGTTCGACATCGCCAGCGGCGACCGCCTCACCGACAAGGCGATCGCTTCGGCGTAACCCCGCATCCGATGCGACGGCGCGGACTCGGCCCACCGAGTTCGCGCCGTCGTCGTTCCGGCAAGGAGCGGAAGCCGTGACCGAATCGCTGAGCATCACCGCGAGTGCGATCGACCCCGGCCTGCTCGCGCTGCCGTGGTCTACGCCGCTGGCCGACTGGTCCAGCCACGACATCGTCTACCTGCCCAAGGGCATCTCCCGGCATCTGGTGCGGTTCGCGACCCTGTCCGGCCGCGTGGTCGCCATCAAGGAGACCACCGCGGAGATGGCACGCCGCGAGTACGACATGCTGGGCAGCCTCGACCGTCTGGACGTGCCGTGCGTGCAGCGGGTAGCCGTGATCGACGGACGGTGGGCCCCGGCGCCCCGCGGTGCTGCACAGCGCGACGCGACGCGTGCAGACGGGCGGCACGGAGAGGATGCCGGCGGCAAGCCGCTGGCCTCGGCCCTGGTGACCGCACACCTGCGCTTCTCGCTCCCCTACCGGGCGCTGTTCACCCAGGTGCTGCGTCCCGACACCGCGAACCGGCTGGTGGACGCGCTGGCGGTGCTGCTCGTGCGGCTGCACAACGTCGGCTTCTTCTGGGGGGGCGTGTCGCTGTCGAACACGCTGTTCCGGCGCGACGCCGGCGCATTCGCCGCGTACCTCGTGGATGCCGAGACGGGAGAGCTGCACGAGGGCGGGCTGACGCGCGGGCAGCGCGAGCATGATCTCGACGTCGCCCACACCAACATCGCCGGCGAGATCCTCGACCTCGCCGCCGGAGGGCGCCTGGAGCGCGGAATGGATGCCGTCGAGATCGCCGACGGCATCATCTCGTCGTACCGCTCGCTGTGGGACGCCCTGACCGGCACCGAGACGTTCGCCGTCGGCGAGTCGTGGCGGATCACCGAACGGGTGCAGAAGCTGAACGCGCTCGGGTTCGACATCGGCGAGATGTCGATCCGCACCACGCCCGACGGCACGCGCGTGTCGATCCAGCCCAAGGTCGTCGACGCCGGCCATCACCAGCGTCGTCTCATCCGGCTGACCGGCCTCGACGTCGAGGAGAACCAGGCCCGCCGACTGCTGAACGACCTCGACGAGTACCGGGCGCGCACCGGCGCTTCGGACGACGACGAGGAGATGGTCGCCCACGAGTGGCTGACCCGGGTGTTCGAGCCCGTGATACGTGCGATCCCGTTCGAGCTGCGCGCGAAGCTCGAACCGGCCGAGGTGTTCCATCAGGTGCTCGAGCACCGCTGGTACATGTCGCAGGCACGCGGGGTGTCGGTGCCGCTGGCCGAAGTGCTGGCGGGCTACATCGACGAGGTACTGCGGTACCGCAGGGATGAGGCCACCGTCATGGGTCCGGCCACCGAGACGCTCACCGTGCCGATCGACCTGGGCTCGTCGGCGGGGCCGGGGTCGGGGTCGGCGGGGCCGGGGTCCTCGGGGCCGGGGTCCGGGTCCTCGGGGTCGGGGTCGGTGCAGGCGGGGTCGGGGTCAGGCGCGCACGACGAGGAGGAGCCGACCGGCGACTGGCGCGACCTGGTCTGACCGCGCGCCGTGCGTCCTTACGCCAAATTCACATGAATTCGGCGAATGCACATCAAATTTCCGTCAGTTTGATGTGCATTCGGCCACTTCATGTGAATTTGACGCAGGGCGCCGAGCGCGGGAACGCGCGCCGCGACGGGATGCCGGGCGTCAGTAGCCGACCGTGAAACGCGCGCGGCGGTGCTTGCCCGCCTCGACCTCGTCGACCACGGCGATCGCGAAGTCCGCCCCGGAGATGTACGAGTTGCCGTCGGCGTCCTCGACAACGACGTCCCCGCCGTCGCGATAACGCCCGGTGCGCTCGCCCGGGATCCACGCGCCGAACTCCTTCGGCGGGTGCACGAAGAACCAGTCCAGGCCCTCCGACGCCTCGAGCAACTCGAGCGAGTCGATGCCGACCTCGGCCTCGTGTGCATACTCCTCGGGAACGCCCAGATCGTACAGACGCGGACCGCCGGCCGCCGACAGGCTGCCCATGGCGCCGCCGACCGCACCCAGGCGCGTGGTCGTGCCGCTCAGCCTCGCGCTGAGGCCCCGTAGCGCGTCGAGCACCCTGTCGGACATGTCACCGCGCGGAGAGAGCGCCGAAACGACGGCATCCGCCCCGTCGAGCGCGTCGCCGAGACCCGCCACATCCAACGCGTCCCCCTGCACGTACGTCACGCCATCGATCGGGTTCTGCGGCGCCTTGCGTGCGATCGAGACCACGTCATGCCCGCGCGACGCGGCCTCTGCGACGATGTGCCCGCCGGCGTAGCCGGTCCCTCCGATGACGACGATACGTGCCATGCCCGTTCCCTTTCGTGTGAATGGATGTCGCTGCGTACAATCCGGGAACGGGGCGATTCATTCCCCTGGCTGCGCCGCCCGCATCATCGCCACCTGATAAAGGGCGACGGATGTCGCGATGCCGGCGTTCAGCGACTCGGGGGCCGTCGAGATCGGGATCGAGACGATCTGGTCGCAGGTCTCGGTCACCAGTCGCGAGAGCCCCTGGCCCTCCGAGCCGCAGACGATGACGACCGGCCGGTCGGCCAGCTCCAGAGCCGGCAGCGAGACGTCGCCCTCCCCGTCCAGACCGAGCACGAACACGCCCTGCTTCTTGAGCTCCTTGAGCGTCGCGGTCAGGTTCGAGGCCATCGCGACCGGGATGCGTGCGGCCGCGCCGGCGCTGGTCTTCCAGGCGGCGGAGGTCACTCCCGCCGAACGTCGCTGCGGGATGATCACGCCCTGGCCGCCGAACGCCGCCGTCGAGCGGATGATCGCGCCGAGATTGCGCGGGTCCGTGACACCGTCCAGTGCGACCAGCAGCGGCGTCGCGCCGGCATCGAAGATCTCCTCGAGCAGATCCTGCGGATGCGCGTAGGTGTAGGGCGGCACCTTGAGCGCGACGCCCTGGTGCACGCCGTCGATCCCCGACATCCGGTCGAGCTCCGGACGCGTGACCTCCAGCACGGGGATCTCACGATGCGTGGCGATCGCCAGCATCTCCTTGACCCGGTCGTCCATCTCCACGCGCTGCGCGACATACAGCGCCGTGGCCGGGATCTTGGCCCGCAGGGCCTCCAGCACGCTGTTGCGCCCGGTCACGGTCTCCGTGTCGTCGTTCTTCTTGGCCCGTGCGGCGCGATTCATGTCGACGGGCTTGCCCTTGGGCTTGCCACCGGCGGCGATGTACCGTTCCTGTGCGGCCTTGCGCTTTCCGGCGACGTGCCAGCTGCGGTCCTCGGCCTTCGGAGTCGGCCCCTTGCCCTCGAGCGCCTTGCGGCCGTGCCCGCCGGTGCCCTTCGTGGGACCCTTCTTCTTGCTGTTGCCTCTGCCTGCACCCTGCGGCTTAGCCATGCTGCACACTCCAATGGGTCCCGTCCGGACCATCCTCAAGCGCGATGCCACCCGCCGCGAGCGCATCGCGGACGCGGTCGGCAGTCGCCCAATCCTTGTCGTTGCGCGCCTGCGCGCGCTGGTCGATCATCGTCTGCACCAGGGCGTCAAGAGCGGATGCCTCGGGCCCGGCATCGCGCTGCCACCGGGGGTCGAGCGGGTCGACGCCCAGGACCCCCGCCATCGCCGACACCGCGCTGAAAGCCGCGAGCGCCGCATCCTGATCCCCGGCATCCAGTGCCGCGTTGCCCGCCCGCACCGTGTCGTGGACGGACGCCAGAGCCTGCGGCACGCCGAGATCGTCGTCCATCGCGGCGGCGAACGACTCGGGCAGCACCAACGACGGGCCGGCGACAGGTGCGCCCGCCCGCAGCACGCGCTGCTGGAAGGTGCGGATGCGATCGAGCGCCGCTTCGGCCTCGTCGAACGCCTTCTCGGACACGTCGAGGCTCGACCGGTAGTGGGCGGCCGCCAGTGCGTAGCGCACGACGAGCGGATCGCGACGGGCGAGCACGTCCTCGGCGAGGACGAAGTTGCCCAGCGACTTCGACATCTTCTGCCCGCCGACGGTGACCAGGCCGTTGTGCACCCAATAGCGCGCGAACTCGAAGCCCACGGCCGCGGACTGGGCGAGCTCGTTCTCATGGTGCGGGAAGCGCAGATCGAGGCCGCCGCCATGGATGTCGAACGTGTCGCCGAGGTATCGCCGCGACATCGCAGAGCATTCGATGTGCCATCCGGGTCGCCCGCGTCCCCACGGCGACCGCCATGTGGCATCCTCCGGCTCATCGGCCTTGGCGCCCTTCCACAGCGCGAAGTCGTGCGGGTCGCGCTTGCCGCGGGGGTCGGCATCCTCTGCCGGCTCCATCGCGTCGATCCCTTGGTGGGTGAGGCTGCCGTACGCGGGCCACGACCGTACGTCGAAGTAGACGTCACCGGCCGACGGATAGGCGTGACCGCGCTCGATGAGTGTCGTGATCAGCTCGACCATCTGCGGGATATGCCCGGTCGCGCGCGGCTCATACGTCGGAGGACGGATGCCGATAGCGGCATACGCCGCGGTGAAGGCGCGTTCCATGCGGTAGCCGAGTGCCCACCACGGCTCGGACTCGGTCGCGTTGGCGAGCACCTTGTCGTCGATGTCGGTGACGTTTCGCACGAGGGTCACCCGCCGGAAGCGGCGCTCGAGCCAGCGCGACAGGATGTCGAAGCTCAACGCGCCGCGCAGATGGCCGATGTGCGGCCCCGACTGTACGGTCGGCCCGCAGACGTAGATCGTGACGTTCTCGGGGTCGCCCGGTACGAAATCGCGCAGCGCCTGCGCCTTGGTGTCGTAGAGCCGGAGAGTCACCCGACAAGCCTACCGGCGTGCCCCGCGCCCCCGAGATCGCCCCGCGTCTCGCGAGATTGCCGTACGTCACCCGAGATTGCCGTACGTCACCCGAGATTGCCGTACGTCACGCGGCATTGCCGTGCGTCACGCGGGATTGCCGTGCGTCACCCGAGATTGCCGTGCGTCACCCGAGATCGCCGTGCGACAAGCTCGACACACCGAAGGCAAGGTCGCTGAACCGGGGACAACCTCGACGCACCGAAGGCAACGTCGGCGCACAGGGGACAACCTCGGCGAAGGGGCCGGAGGCGCGGGTCAGCGGCGCCGGACGAGGAGGGCGACGGCGAACGCCTGCACGCCCTCACCGCGGCCGGTGAAGCCGAGGCCGTCGGTCGTGGTCGCGGCCACCGCCACCGGCGCGCCGCCAAGGGCAGCCGAGAGCACGGCTTCGGCCTCCGCCCGCCGGGGCGCCAGCTTCGGTCGGTCTGCCTGCACCTGCACCGCCACGTTGCCGATGACGAAGCCGGCACCGGTCGCCAGCTCCAGAGCGCGCGCGAGGAACAGGTCCGCGTGCGCTCCCGCGAACTCCGGCCGGGCGGCGCCGAAATGCGTGCCGATGTCACCGAGGCCGGATGCCGACAGCACGGCGTCCACGATCGCGTGAGCAACGGCATCCCCGTCGGAATGACCGGCCAACGCCGGCTCACCCGGCCAGGAAAGACCGGCCAGCCACAGTGTGCCGTCGCCGCCGAAACGGTGTGCGTCCGTGCCGACGCCGACGCGCGGCAACGGATCCATGCTCAGGAGGCGAGCACCTCGTCGAGCAGACCGCTGGCCTTCTCCTCGTCGGTCTTCTCCGCGAGCGCGAGCTCGGAAACGAGGATCTGCCGGGCCTTGGCCAGCATCCGCTTCTCGCCTGCGGACAGGCCGCGGTCCTGGTCACGACGCCACAGGTCGCGCACGACCTCGCTCACCTTGATCACATCGCCCGAGGCGAGCTTCTCGAGGTTCGCCTTGTACCGGCGGGACCAGTTCGTGGGCTCCTCCGTGAACGGAGCGCGCAACACCTCGAAGACCTTCTCGAGGCCCTCCTTGCCGATGACGTCGCGGACGCCGACAAGGTCGACGTTGTCGGCCGGAACCTCGATGGTCAGATCGCCTTGGGTGACGCGGAGCTTCAGATAGACCTTCTCTTCGCCCTTGATGACTCGGGTCTTCACTTCCGCGATCGTCGCCGCCCCGTGGTGCGGATAAACGACCGTCTCGCCAACCTCAAAAAGCATGCAGTTATATCCCTTCGGCAAGTTCAAGGATACCACAGCGGATATGCACTAAGGTTCGCTCTGCATCCGTCCACAGGCGCCGCCACGAGCCCTCACCCGTTCTCGACCCGCGCCATCAGACGCTTCGGGACCGGCGCCATCGGGGCACCCGCGCAGCCACTCCGCTCGCGGTGGACACTGCCCGGCGGCGCGGCGGTCGGGGGCCGCGCCGACCCCGTAGAATGCAAGAGCTTATCGTCTTGCCCCGGGAGGAACCGTGAAATCGCGCCTGCTCGCGTCCGCCGCCGTCTGCGCCGCTGTCATCCTCGGCGCCACCGGTTGCTCGATGATCTCACCGCAGGGCACGACGATCCCCTACTCGCCCGGCGACGGCATCAACGTGGCCAGCACGCCCGGCGCACCCCTGCAGGTGCGCAACGCCCTGATCGTGGCCACCGACGACGGCAGCACCGGCAACCTCATCGCCGGGATCGTGAACACCACGGCGGAGGAGCACACGCTGACCATCGAGGTCGGCGAGGGCGCGGCGAAGATCACCGAGATGGTGCAGGTGCCGGCCGGCACGGTCTCCAGCCTGGGCGATGACGCCCCAGCCGTGCGGCTGGACGGCCTGAACGTCAAGCCCGGCGCCACGGTGCCGGTGTACTTCCAGTCCGGCTCGGCGGCGGGCGCGCAGGCGAACGTGCCGGTTCTGGACGGCCAGGAGCAGTACCTGTCGGGCTTCGTGCCGACGCCGACGCCGACGGTCAGCCCGGCCTCCTGACCGGCCGTCAGCTCTCGAAGCGGTATCCCAGTCCGCGCACTGTCACCAGCATCACGGGGTCGCGAGGATCCTCCTCGATGCGCGACCGGATGCGCTTGACATGCACGTCCAGCGTCTTGGTGTCGCCGAAGTAGTCGCTGCCCCACACCCGATCGATGAGCTGCCCACGGGTCAGCACGCGACCGGCGTTGCGCATCAGCACCTCGAGCAGCTCGAACTCCTTCAACGGCATGTTGATCTGCTCGCCGTCGACGGTGACGATGTGGCGGTCGACATCCAGACGCACCCGTCCACCATCCAGCACGTGCTCGTCGAGGTCGACGTCCGCCGCCGAGCGGCGCAGCACCGCGCGCATGCGTGCGAGCAGCTCCCGGCTGGAGTACGGCTTCGTGATGTAGTCGTCCGCGCCCAGCTCGAGCCCGACGACGATGTCCACCTCGATGTCCTTGGCGGTGACCATGATGATCGGCACCGCGCTGGTGGTGCGGATCTGCCGGCACACCTCGGTCCCCGCCATCCCAGGCAGCATGAGATCCAGCAGCACGATGTCGGCGCCGTGCGCGGCGTACTCGGCGAGCGCGGCCGGGCCGTCCTCGGCCACGACCACATCGAAGCCCTCACGTCGCAGCAGATAGGCGAGCGGGTCGGCGAGGTCGGGCTCGTCCTCCACGATCAGTACCCGGGTCATGCGATGCTGTCCCTCCGTCGGTCGTTCTTCTTCGCGGACTTCTTGTCCGTGGCGCTCTTGTTTGCCTTAGCCGCCTTCTTCTTCGCCGGCTTGACCGCGGTCGCCTCATGACTGCCCGGCTCGGCCCGCGGGAGGCGGATCGTGAACGTCGACCCCTGTCCGGGCCGCGACCACAGACGCACCTCACCGCCGTGCCGCTGCACGGCGTGCTTGACGATGGCAAGGCCGAGCCCCGTGCCGCCGGTGCGGCGGGAACGCGCCTGGTCCGCGCGGTAGAAGCGCTCGAACACCCGGGCCTGGTCCTCCTCGGCGATGCCGATTCCCTGGTCGGACACGGAGATCTCGATGACGCCCTGGACGGTCTTCACCCCGATGCCGACGTGCGATCCGGCCGGTGAATATGCGATCGCGTTGGCGACGAGGTTTCCCAGCGCCTCGGCCAGCAGCCGCGGATCTCCGTGCACCCAGGCATCCGTCTGCGCGCCGCGGGCGAGGTCGACGCGCGCGGTGCCGGCCTGTTCCTCGTGCGTCTCGATCGCCCCGGTGACCAGCTCGTCGACGGCCACATCCCGCATGACCAGGGGCTCGTCGGCCTCCAGCTGCGACAGGGTCATGATGCGAGAGGTCAGCTCGCCCAGCCGCACAGCCTCCGCGCGCAGCCTCCGGGCGAACCCGCGCACCTCCGCCGGGTCGTCGGCGGCCGACTCGATGGCCTCACCGAGCAGGCCCACCGCCCCCGCCGGCGTCTTCAGCTCGTGGCTGGTGTTGGCCACGAAGTCGCGGCGCATCTTCGCGACGCGCTCCTGCTCGGTCACGTCGTGCAGCACCAGCAGCACGAGCCGAGGCGTGATGGTGCGCGCCTGCACCGCCACCGTGCGCGTGTCGCCGCCGCGTCGCAGCGGCACGGGGACGGGCTCGGATGCTGTGCCGGCACGCGCCGCGCGCGCCAGCAGCGCCAACTGGTCGTCGGGCAGGGTACGCCCGGCGACGAGCCCGAATCCGTCGCTGGCAGGCGATGCGACGACCACCGTGCCCGAGGCATCCACCACCACGACCGGATCGGCCATGGCCCCCACCACCGCGCGGATGCCACCGGGGATCTGCGCCGAGGCCCGCTGCACCGCGCGGTCACGCGCACGATACGCGGCGGCCACCACCAGGGCGACCGATCCGCCCAGCACCGCCCCGACGAGCAGCGCGAACAGGGCGAGCTGCGCGGAGTCCATACGAACAGCGTATGGGGCACGGACATCCGCCGTTCACCTTCCCGCAAGCGCGCGGGAAGAGTTCACCGGCACGGCACCGTCCGTTAACCTTCGATGACGAAGATCACACCGACCGAGTATCCGACCAGAAACGGCAATCCCCTATGCGCGAGGTGTTCCACCAGTCCCTCGAAGAGCTCCAGTCCGGGCTCGTCGAGATCGCCGAGCTCGTCGTCACGGCGATGCAGAAGGCCACCACGGCGTTCGGAACGAGCGACGTGACGCTGGCCGAGGAGGTCATCGAGGCCGACAGCGTGATCGACGACCGCGCGGTGGCGCTGGACGAGCAGGCCATCGAGATCCTCGCGCGTCAGCAGCCGGTCGCCCGGGACCTGCGCATCGTCGTGATGAGCCTGCGGGTCAGCGCGTCACTGGAACGGATGGGCGACATCGCCGAGCACATTGCCCAGCTGACGCGCATGCGCTTCCCCGAGCGCGCGATCCCGAAGGGCCTGAAGTCGACGTTCACGAAGATGGGCGAGCTCGACGTCGAGGTGGCCGGCACGCTCGCCGAGCTCTTGCGCACCGAGGACCTGACGCTTGCCGAACGCATCCGCAATGCCGACGACGCGATCGACGAGCTGCACATCGCGGTGTTCGAGAAGGTGCTCAGCGACAGCTGGCAGGGCGAGGCCTCGGCCACCGTCGATGCGACCCTGGCCAGTCGCTACCACGAGCGGTTCGCCGACCACGCGGTATCGGTGGCCAAGAAGGTCGTGTACCTGGCCACCGGCGACTGGGCCGCCGACGCCCCCGCCTGAGCTACTTGCCCTGGTTCGCGACAGCGGCCGCCCCGGCCGCCGCAGCCTCGGGGTCGAGGTATTCGCCGGGACCCAGCGGCCGCAGGCCCTCATCGAGCCGGTAGACCAGCGGGATGCCGGTGGGGATGTTGAGCGCGGCAATGTCGGCGTCGCTGATCTCGTCGAGGTGCTTGACGAGCGCGCGCAGCGAGTTGCCGTGCGCGGCCACCAGCACCGTGCGACCCGACTGGAGGTCGGGCACGATCTCGCCGTGCCAGTACGGCAGCAGGCGGTCGATGACGAGCTTCAGCGATTCCGTGCGCGGGACGTCGCCGTCGATGCCGGCATAACGCGGATCGTGCGCCTGGCTGTACTCGGCGTCGTCGGCGAGCTCGGGCGGCGGCACGTCGAACGACCGGCGCCAGAGCATGAACTGGTCCTCGCCGAACTCGGCGAGGGTCTGCGCCTTGTCCTTGCCCTGCAGCGCGCCGTAGTGGCGCTCGTTCAGACGCCACGAGCGCTTCACCGGGATCCACAGCCGGTCAGCGGCATCCAGCGCGATGTTCGCGGTCTGGATCGCACGGGAGAGCACCGAGGTGTGCACGATGTCGGGCAGCAGGCCGGCCTCGGCCAGCAGCTGGCCGCCGCGGGCGGCCTCCGCCTCGCCCTGGTCGGTCAGGCGGACATCGACCCAGCCGGTGAACTGGTTGGACTTGTTCCACGTGCTCTGGCCGTGACGAAGCAGGATCAACGTGTACGGGGCGGTCATGATGCCAGCTTACCGAGCGCTCCGTGGGATCATTGTGCGCATGTCGCCCTCCCCCGTCGGCCGCCCCACCCGCGGCACGACCGGGACGAACCGGCTGCGGCGGGTGGATCGCTGGATCGCCCGCCTGCCCGTGCTGCGTAGCGCTGCAGACCCGCTCGTGGTCGATCTCGGATACGGAGCCAGCGGCGTGACGGCGCTGGAGCTTCAGGCGCGGCTGCGGGCGGCACGGGCCGACGTCGAGGTGCTCGGTCTCGAGCTGGATGCCGACCGGGTGGCTCGTGCACGTGCACAGCTGGCCGAGGTGCGCGCAGGCCGCACGCCGTTCGCCGCGGAAGCCCGGGTGGCCTTCGCTCGCGGCGGATTCGAGGTGCCGACGCCCGGCGGGCGGCAGCCCGTCGTCATCCGCGCGTTCAACGTGCTGCGGCAGTACGACCAGTCCGAGGTGCAGGATGCCTGGTCCCGCATGGCCGCGCGGCTGGACCCTGCCGGACTCATCGTGGAGGGCACGTGCGACGAGCTGGGCAGGATCGCCACCTGGGTCGCGGTCCGGCCCGATGGCGTGCCGGCGTCGCTGACCGTGTCGTTGCGGCTGGCCGGGCTCGAGCATCCGTCGATCGCCGCCGAGCGACTGCCGAAGGCGCTCATTCACCGCAACGTGCCTGGTGAGCCCGTGCACGGGTTCATCGCCGCGCTCGACCGGGAATGGGACCGGGCGGCAGGGATGTCGGCGTTCGGCCCGGTGCAGCGCTGGCGTGCGGCGATGGACGCGCTCGTCGCCGCGGGCTGGCCGTTGCGCGGCCGCGCACGCTGGCGGCTGGGCGAGGTCACGGTGCCGTGGGACGCCGTGGCGCCGGCTCGCGCTCCCGCCCCCTGACGCCCGCCCTCCCCCGCCCCCTGGTCCCGCCCCCACTCCGCGAGGGTGCATCTGGCCGCCGAGAGCGTGGGGACTCCCCGCCCCCTCGGCCGTCAGATGCACCCTCGCGGGAAGAGAAAGACCGGAGGGGGCGGAGGCGAGGGGGCGGAGGCGCGGCGCGGGTCAGCGGCGGCGGCCCAGGCGCGGGATGCGCGGGACGGATGCCACGGACCCGGCCTCGGGCGGCACGACGACCTCCTGCGCGGCGGCGACCGGGCCGTCGGCGGTGTCGACCACGAGGTCGACGTCGACGGGGGTGTTGCGGCGCACGAGTGCCAGCGCGATCGGCCCCTGCTCGTAATGCACGGCGGCAACGACCACGGCGCCCACGACAGCGTCGCCGGCGCGCACCGCATCCCCGTGCGACGGCAACGACGACTCGCTGCCGTCGAGCTGCAGCGCCACCAGACGGCGGGGCGGATGACCGAGGTTGTGCACCTTCGCCACGGTCTCCTGCCCGCGATAGCAGCCCTTGGCCAGGTGCACGGCGCTGCGCAGCCAGTCCACCTCGTGCGGCAGCATCCGCTCGTCGGCATCGGTGATGCGCGGTCGCCACGCGGCGATGCGCAGGGCGTCGGCAGCCGCCGACCCCGCCAGGCGCAGGGCACCGGATGCCACGGCCGATGCCAGCCGCGTCGCCTCGCCGGCATCGACCAGCGCCTCGGCCCAATCCCGCTCGGTGCCCGGATGCGGATCGGCGATGCCGTACGCCCAGCCGCCGTCCGTGACGCCCGGCCAGGGGTCGTGCCACACCACGGGCACGCCCCCGGGTGCCGCCGCCTGCACCTCGGCCAGGGCCGCCGCGGTGCCGCCGACGACGGCGAGCTCCTCGCTCGCGTCGCGCGGGTCCACCCGCAGCCGGAAGCGCATCTTCTTCAGGAAGTCCAGCAGGCCCGCGGCATCCGTGCGATCCACGATCAGCCAGGCGGTCGCCCCGTCGTCGACGACGGATGCGGCATGCTCGACACGTCCGGCAGGATCAAGGATCAGCAGCTCGGCGCCCTGCCCCGGCCGCAGCACGCTCACGCGCTGCGTGGAGAACGACTCCAGCCAGCTCAGGCGATCCTCGCCCGGCACGGCCAGCACCACCCGGTCGCCCAGCGGCGCCAGCGCGGCACCCGACGCGAGCGCGCGCTGTTCGGCGAGCGGGCTGCCGGCATGCACGAGCACGCCGTCGACGACGACGGCGCCGTCGGGCGCATGCAGCAGGGCGACGAACGCGTCCATCACTGCACCTTCGCCAGCCGAGCCGACGCGTGCGAGGCCATCGGCGCCCCCAGGGCCGCGACATCCCAGGCCCACAGCAGGTGCCCCTCGACGAGCCCGTACATGCGGGATGCCGCGGTGTAGGGCTTGGCTGTGGCCGGGCGCACGACCGCGTCGGTGGCCACGTCGATGCGCGGGCCGCGCACCTGGCCCAGCAGCAGCTCGCTGGTGCCGTCGGCGCGCACGAGCGCGACCTCGATGTCGAATCCGCCTACCGCGTTGCGCAACCCCTCGACGTCGTCGACCGACAGGGCAGCCGGAACACCGCGCGCAGGCAGCAGCGCGGGGCCGGGATCGGCCGCGGTCTGCACACGCGCCAGGCGCCAGAACCCGATCTCGGCCAGCAGCGGGCGGCGGTCGCCGCCGTCACCCGTCCACGCGTCGGCGGAGTAGTTCAGGAACGGCCCGTCACCGGCGCTGAAGCTGACCCGGTGCGTGAACTCGGCGGAATAGTGATGGTCACCGGCCTCGTAGTCGATGACGCCCGTGCCCTCCCACACTCCGCGCAGCCAGGCCAGGGGCGCCAGCTCCGCGGGAAGGTCGGTCGGGATCTCGATCACGGCGCCGCTCAGCGCTGGCCGCGGTACAGGTTCTTGATCACGACCACCGAGACGAACAGAATCGCGAGCGACGCAAGGCCCAGCAGCCCTACGAAGAAGAGTTCCAGCGCCATCGTGTCCATGGCTCCACTCTAGCCCGGTTCTATGCGGCGATCAGGGCCGCCAAGCCGAAGCCGGCGCTGATGACAGCGAGGATGACGAACGATCCGAGCATGCTCGCCGCCACGCGCGAGATGAACCGGTGGGCGCTGCCGCTGGACAGCTGCACGGCGAACGCCACCACCAGGCACGCCGCCAATCCGATCGTCAGCCACGCGGCACGCTGCCCTGCCGGGGTGAGCACGCCGACCAGCACGCCGATGACGGCGGCGGCGACCCAGACCACGATCACGCGGCCGAACCGTGCGCGCGCGGCGGACTCCGGTTCGCTGGACATGCGCCCATTGTCGCACGGCCATAAAATGTCCCCACAACGCATCGGCCGTCGTCGTCCGTCGCCGGCAGATCGCGGGAGGTCGCGTGGTTCAGGTTCTGGTTCTCAGCTCGGCACGCGACAGCGCCCTGCCCACCCTCGAGCTGCTCGGCCACCGGGTGCTGACGATCCCCGCCGAGCCCGCGCAGCTGGTGGGGGCACCACGCGCCGACGTCATCCTGCTGGATGCCCGCACCGACCTGGTCGCGGCCAAGTCGCTGTGCCGGATCCTTACCACCACGGGCCTGGAGGCGCCGCTGATCCTCGTGGTGACCGAGGGCGGGATGGCGGCGGTGGCGGCGGACTGGGGAGTGGCCGACGTCATGCTGAGCACCGCGGGCCCGGCAGAGACCGAGGCACGGCTGCGCCTGGCGATCGGAAAGGACCAGGCCGCGGCATCCACCCCGGCGCAGGTGCACACGTCGGGGCTGAGCATCGACGAGGCGGCCTACTCGGCGAAGCTGCACGGCAGGCCGCTGGATCTCACCTACAAGGAGTTCCAGCTGCTGCACTTCCTGGCGATGCACCCCTCGCGCGTGTTCACCCGCGAGCAGCTGCTGAGCGAGGTGTGGGGGTACGACTACTTCGGCGGCACGCGCACCGTCGACGTTCACGTACGGCGGCTGCGCGCGAAGCTGGGCGAGTTCGAGCAGCTCATCGGCACGGTGCGCAACGTCGGATATCGCTTCAATGTGACCGAAGACGACGAGACCGAGACCGCAGGTGCGGCACCCCGTTGACCGACGGGCGCATCGTCCTGCAATGATGTGATGATGATCGAACACGGGGCTCTGGACACCGGGCTGGATGACGGCGAGGACGACGATTTCGACCTCGAAGAGGTCTACGACTCCGAGCTTCCCGAGGGTCGGTATCTCGACCGCGAGCTGAGCTGGCTGGCGTTCAACCAGCGCGTGCTCGAGCTGGCGGAGGATCCCTCGCTGCCGGTGCTGGAACGGGCGAACTTCCTCGCCATCTTCGCCAGCAACCTCGACGAGTTCTTCATGGTGCGCGTGGCGGGGCTGCGCCGTCGCATCCTCACCGGCCTGGCGGTGCCCACCAACGTCGGACGCGCACCGCAGGACGTGCTCGCCGACATCTCCGCCGAGGCGCACCGCCTGCAGCTGCGGCACGCAGACGCCTGGATGCGGCTGGTGGGGCCCGCCCTCGCCGAGGCGGGCATCGACTTCCTGTCGTGGGACGACCTCACCGGCGACGAGCGCGACGACCTCTACCGGTACTTCCAGGACAAGGTGTTCCCGGTGCTCACGCCGCTCGCGGTCGACCCGGCGCATCCCTTCCCATACATCTCCGGGCTCTCCCTGAACCTCGCCATCCGCATCCGCAACGCGCGCACCGGCCGGCAGGACTTCGCGCGTCTGAAGGTGCCGCCCATGCTGCCGCGGTTCGTGCGCATCGACGACGAATCGGACCGGATCCGCTTCCTGCCCCTGGAAGACCTCATCGCCAACAACCTCGCCGACCTGTTCCCCGGGATGGAGGTGCTCGATCACCATGCGTTCCGTCTGACCCGCAACGAGGACGTGGAGATCGAGGAGGACGAGACCGAGAACCTCATCCAGGCACTGGAGGCCGAGCTGCTGCGCCGGCGGTTCGGCCCGCCGATCCGGCTCGAGGTCACCGACGACATGGACGATCTCACCCTCGACCTGCTCATCGACGAGCTCGACATCACGGAGCAGCAGGTGTACCGGCTGCCCGGTCCGCTCGACCTCGGCGGCCTGTTCGGGCTGGGCCGCATCGACCGGCCCGAGCTGCGCTACCCTCTGCACGTGCCGGTCACGGCGATGGCCTTCCAGCCCGCCGAGCAGAACGGGCGCGCCGACCTGTTCGCGGCGATCCGCAAGAGCGACGTGCTCGTGCATCATCCGTACGAGCCGTTCGCGACCAGCGTCCAGGCCTTCCTCGAGCAGGCGGCGAAGGACCCGCACGTGCTGGCCATCAAGCAGACCCTCTATCGCACGTCGGGCGACAGCCCGATCGTGCAGGCGCTGATCGACGCCGCCGAGGCCGGCAAGCAGGTGCTGGCGCTGGTGGAGGTGAAGGCGCGGTTCGACGAGGCCGCGAACATCACCTGGGCACGCAAACTCGAGAAGGTCGGCGTGCACGTCGTGTACGGCCTGGTCGGCTTGAAGACCCATGCGAAGCTGGCGCTGGTCATCCGCGAGGAGGAGGGTCAGCTGCGCAGCTATGCGCACATCGGCACTGGCAACTACAACCCGAAGACCAGCCGCATCTACGAGGACTTCGGCCTGTTCACCATCGACGAACAGGTGGGCCGCGACCTCATCCGGCTGTTCAACGAGCTGTCCGGCTACGCGATCGAGAAGAAGTTCAAACGACTGCTGGTGGCCCCGCGCTACCTTCGCAAGGGCCTGCTGCGACTGATCGACAAGGAGCGGCGCAACGCGCTGGCGGGAAAGCCCGCGCGCATCCGGATCAAGGTCAACTCGATGGTCGACGAGCAGATCATCGACGCCCTGTACCGGGCCAGCCAGGCCGGCGTCCAGGTGCAGGTGTGGGTGCGCGGCATCTGCAGCCTGAAGCCGGGGGTGACCGGGATGAGCGAGAACATCACGGTCCGCAGCATCCTGGGCCGCTACCTCGAGCACTCCCGCATCTTCTCGTTCGGCGGGGCCGGCGATCCGCAGGTGTACATCGGCAGCGCGGACATGATGCACCGCAACCTCGATCGGCGCATCGAGGCGCTGGTGCGGGTCACCTCACCGACCCAGATCAAGGCGCTGGAAGACCTGTTCACCCTCGCGATGAGCGAGGGCACGAGCTCATGGCACCTGCAGGCCGACGGCGACTGGGTCCGGCACAGCGTGAACGAGAACGGGAAGAGACTCGTCGACCTGCAGGACAAGACGATGACGAACGTGCAGCGCCGTCGCCGCGCCCGGGCGGTGCGATGAGCGAGACCGCCGTCTACGCCGCGGGAGGCGTCGTGTGGCGACTGGTGGAGGGCAAGCTCAAGGTGCTCGTGATCCATCGCACGGCGTACGCCGACGTGACCCTGCCCAAGGGCAAGGTCGACGCCGGGGAGATGCTCGCGGCCACGGCCGTGCGCGAGATCCTCGAGGAGACCGGGATCGCCGTGTCGCTCGGTGTACCGGTGGGAGTCTCCCGCTACGCCCTGCCCAGCGGTCGCACGAAGATCGTGCACTACTGGTCGACGTTCGCCTCCGATGACGCGATCCGGGCATCCCGGTTCGTGCCCAACAAGGAGATCGCGGCGATCGAGTGGCTCTCGCCGAAGAAGGCCGCGTCGCGGCTGAGCTATCCGGTCGATGTCGAGATCCTGGAGAACTTCCTCACCCTGGTCGACGACGGCGTCCGCAAGACGTTCCCGATCGTCGTGCAGCGGCACGCGAAGGCCCTCGGCCGCGAGGAGTGGGAGGGGGAGGATGCGCTGCGGCCGCTGGCCGCGCGCGGAGCCAAACAGGCCAAGGCCCTGGCAGCGCCCCTGCAGGCGTTCGGCGTCCGCAAGATCTACTCGTCGGACGCGGTCCGGTGTGTGAGCACCGTCACGCCGCTGGCGGCGGCAAGCGGGCATCGGATCCACCGCACGCCGGAGATCAGCCAGGATGCCTGGGAGGAGGGCACCTCGGACGTGCGAGCTGCCGTCGGCGCGCGCGTGCGGGCGGGCAAACCTGCCGTGCTGTGCAGCCATGGGCCGGTGCTGCCGGACATCCTGCGCGAGCTGGCGCTGGCCACCGGCACGCTGCGCGGCTCGTACCTCGACGAGGCGGCCGCCCTCCCGGTCGGCGCGTTCTCGGTGGCACACCTGTCGGCGGACAACCCGGGCTCGGGGATCATCTCGATCGAGACGCACGAGCCGAAGATCTGACGGGTCGGGCTGTTCACCTTCCGTTCACCCGAACAGCGCAGTCTGGTCACCATGGCGATCTACCGTCGTGGCGAGCCCCGCACAGCGGGGCCGACAACCCGACAACGTGAAGGATTCACACAGTGAAGCTCACCCGCATTGCCCCTCTCGGCGCGCTGATCGCGGCCGGTGCCCTGGTCCTGGCCGGCTGCGCCTCGAACGAAGCGGGCGCCACCGACGCGGCGCCGTCCGGCGGCACGTCCGCCAGTGCGCTGTCCGGCACGATCAACGGCATCGGCTCGTCCGCACAGGGGGTCGCCCAGCAGACCTGGATCGCCGGCATCCCGACCGCCAATCCCGACCTCACCATCAACTACGACCCGCAGGGCTCCCGCGCCGGCCGCAAGAGCTTCATCTCGGGCGCCGCCGACTTCGCCGGTTCCGACGCCGCGCTGAAGGACGAGGAGCTGGCCGGCACGTTCGCGCTGTGCGCCGACGGGACTGCGGCCATCGACCTGCCGGTGTACATCTCCCCGATCGCCATCGCGTACAACGTCGCCGGCGTGAGCGACCTGAAGCTGGATGCCTCGACCATCGCCGGCATCTTCTCCGGGAAGATCACGACCTGGAACGACCCGAAGATCGTCGCCCTCAACAAGGGCGCGGCACTTCCGAGCGCCGCGATCACCGTGGTGCACCGTTCGGATGACTCGGGCACGACACAGAACTTCACCGAGTACCTCGCCGCCAACGCGAAGGACGTCTGGACCGCCCCGTCCGGACAGACCTTCCCGTATCAGGTCGGTGACGCGGCCAAGGGCACCTCGGGGGTCGCCGAGGCCACCAAGAACGCGAAGAACTCGATCACCTACATCGACGAGTCGGGGGCGGCGGGCCTGTCCATCGCGCAGCTGAAGGTCGGCGACGCGTTCGTGAAGATCTCCGCGACCGGTGCGGCAGCGGTCGTGGCCGACTCACCGCTGGTCGCCGGTCGCGGCGCCAACGACCTGGCGATCGCGATCAACCGCACCGACACCCAGGCGAACGCCTGGCCGCTGGTGCTGGTCTCGTACATCATCGCCTGCCAGCAGTACCAGGACGCCGCCAAGGGCGCCCTGGTCAGCCAGTACATCCAGTACGTGGCCGGCGACGCCGCCCAGCAGTCGGCGGCGTCGCAGGCGGGCTCTGCACCGCTGTCGGCCGAGCTGTCGGCCAAGGTCATCGCAGCCGCGAAGACGATCAAGTAACAGGAATCGAATGACGACGAAAGTCACTGTCCGCGTCGGCGACCGGGTGTTCTCCACGACCACCGTGGTCGCCGGCGTGGTCATCCTCGCGACGCTCGCCGCCGTCGCGATCTTCCTGGTCATCCAGAGCATCCCCGCTCTGCTGGCCCCCAAGGGGGGACTGCCGAACGGGGCGACGAACTTCTGGCAGTATGTCGGCCCGTTGGTGTTCGGCACGGTGTGGGCGGCGTTCCTCGCGCTGCTGTTCGCCACCCCGCTGTCGGTGGGCATCGCCCTGTTCATCTCGCACTATGCGCCCCGGCGCGTGTCGCAGACGCTCGGGTACATCATCGACCTGCTGGCGGCGGTCCCCTCGGTCGTGTTCGGCCTGTGGGGCATCGTGGTGCTCGCCCCGTTCGTGCAGCCGCTGTACCAGTGGCTCGGCGACAACCTCGGCTGGATCCCGCTGTTCGCCGGCCCGGTGTCCGGCACCGGGCGCACGATCCTGACCGCTGCCATCGTGCTGGCAGTCATGGTCATCCCGATCATGACCGCGATCTGCCGCGAGGTGTTCCTGCAGGCACCGCGGCTGCACGAGGAAGCCGCGCTGGCGCTGGGAGCCACGCGGTGGGAGATGATCCGGATGGCGGTGCTGCCGTTCGCGCGCAGCGGCATCATCTCGGCGATCATGCTGGGCCTGGGCCGGGCGCTGGGTGAGACCTTCGCCGTGGCGATGGTGCTCTCCCCCGCGTTCATCGTCAAGTTCGCCGTGCTGCAGGCGCAGAACCCCAACACGATCGCCGCGAACATCGCGCTGCAGTTCCCGGAGGCCACCGGCCTCTCGGTGAACGCGCTGGTGGCGTCCGGCCTCGTGCTGTTCGCGGTGACACTTCTGGTCAACGTGCTGGCGCGCTGGATCATCAGCCGGCGTGCGGCCTTCTCGGGAGCGAACGGATGACCACCACCTCCGATGCCACCGTCGCGGTCCGGCCCGCCGACGGCATCCATTCGCACGTGCCGCTGACCGGCGGGCGGTTGCCACGCGGATCGGCCTGGCTGGTGCTGGCCGGCGGCTGGGCGTTCGCCGGCGTCTTCTTCGCCCTGCTGTGGGCGGGCGGGGTGACCACGACGTTCAGCATCGTGGGCACGGTCTTCTTCGGCACGGTGCTGTTCGACATCGTGCTGTACGTCATCTCCCGCATCGTCGAGGGCCCGCGCCGGGCGCTGGATCGCCTGGTCACCTCCCTGGTGTCGACGGCGTTCATCATCGCCCTGCTGCCGCTGATCTCGCTGATCTGGACCGTCGTGGTCGGTGGCATGGCACGGCTGGACGCGTCGTTTTTCACCCAGTCGATGCGCAACGTGATCGGCGACGGCGGTGGCGCACTGCACGCGATCATGGGCACGCTGCTGATCACGCTGGCGGCCACCATCATCTCGGTGCCGATCGGACTGCTGACCTCGATCTACCTCGTCGAGTACGGACGCGGATCGCTGGCCAAGGCGATCACCTTCCTCGTCGACGTCATGACCGGCATCCCATCGATCGTGGCGGGCCTGTTCACCTTCGCTCTGTTCGCGCTGGTCCTCGGGCCAGCGGCACGGAGCGGGTTCATGGGTGCGATCGCCTTGTCGGTGCTGATGATCCCGGTGGTCGTGCGATCGAGCGAGGAGATCCTGCGTCTCGTGCCGGCCGAGCTGCGTGAGGCGTCGTACGCACTGGGGGTGCCTAAGTGGCTCACGATCCTGCGGATCGTGCTGCCCACCTCGCTCGCGGGTATCGTCACCGGTGTGATGCTGGCCATCGCCCGCGTGATCGGCGAGACCGCGCCATTGCTGCTGGTGACCGGCTTCACCTTCAGCATGAACTACAACCTGTTCAACGATCGGATGATGACGCTCCCGGTGTTCGTGTACACGCAGTACGTCCAGGCCGCGGGCGTCAGCGCACAGGCCTCCGTCGACCGCGCGTGGACTGCGGCGCTCACCCTCATCGTCATCATGCTGGTGCTCAACCTCGCCGGGCGCCTCATCGCCAAGTTCTTCGCGCCCAAGCGCGGCCTGTGATCCGAAGGAGACCCGTGTCCAAGAGCATCGACGTCACCGATCTGAACGTCTGGTACGGCGACTTTCTCGCCGTCGAAGGCGTGAGCATGCACATCGAGCCGCGCAGCGTCACCGCGTTCATCGGCCCGTCGGGCTGCGGCAAGTCCACGTTCCTGCGCACGCTGAACCGTATGCACGAGGTCATCCCCGGCGCACGGGTGGGCGGCCAGGTGCTGCTGGACGGCGACGACCTGTACGGTGCCGGCATCGATCCGGTGGCGGTGCGCCGCCAGGTGGGGATGGTCTTCCAGCGCCCGAACCCGTTCCCGACGATGTCGATCCGCGAGAACGTGCTGGCAGGCGTGCGCCTGAACAACAAGCGCATCTCGAAGTCCGACGCGGAAGACCTCGTGGAGCGTTCGTTGCGCGGGGCGAACCTGTGGAATGAGGTCAAGGACCGTCTGAGCAAGCCCGGATCCGGCTTGTCGGGCGGCCAGCAGCAGCGCTTGTGCATCGCGCGCGCGATCGCCGTCTCTCCCCAGGTGCTGCTCATGGACGAGCCGTGCTCGGCCCTGGACCCCATCTCCACGTACGCGATCGAAGAGCTCATCGCGCAGCTGAAGACCGAGTACACGATCGTGATCGTCACGCACAACATGCAGCAGGCCTCGCGGGTGTCGGAGAAGACGGCGTTCTTCAACATCGCCGGAACCGGCAAGCCGGGCAAGCTCATCGAGTACGGTGACACCGCGACGCTGTTCACGACGCCGCAGGAACAGGCCACCGAGGACTACGTCTCCGGCCGCTTCGGCTGATCGGCGGCAGGCTCGCCGGTCGCGAGGCCCCTCGCCGCGACCGGTCAGTCGCGAGGGCTGAGCAGGTAGTCGTTGACGGATGCCGTCAGCTCGCGATCGACGGGAAGCGCGACGCCGTCCACGGCCGTGATGGGAGCCGCCAACCGCACGCTCGACAGCAGCCACGCGGCATCCGCCTGCTGCAGAGTCCGCACGGGGACCGTCTCGTACGCGGTGCGGTGGCCCTGCACGGCAAGGTGCTCGAACAGGCTGATCTGAGTCGTGCCGTGCAGGATGCCGCTTGCCACGGCCGGCGTCACGAAGCGGTCGCCGAGCCTGAGCACCACCGACGCGGTGGGCGCCTCGAGCACGACGCCGTCGCTGGAGACGAACACGGCATCGTCGGCTCCGCGGCGATGCGCTTCGCGCAGCGCCGCCATGTTCACCGCGTACGAGAGCGTCTTCGCGCCCAGCAGCAGCCAAGGGGCACGGTCGGCGGCGCCCGCGTCGATGCCGCGGTCGAGAGTGACCACGCGCACGCCGTGCGCGCGCGCGACGGAGTTGTCGGCGGCGACGGCGGCGGTCACCCAGGCCGTCGGAGCGGGCCCGTGCTCGACACCGCGGCTGAGGATGAGCTTGATGACCGACTCCCCCGCACCACACGCCGCGGCGGCGCGCGCGACGGCCTGCCGCCACTGCTCGAGGTGCGGCGCGGGCAGATCGCACAGCAGCGCCGAGTGCGCGAGACGCTCCAGGTGCGCACCCACCTCCTGCGGATGCGCGTGGACGACGCCGATCGACTCGAAGACTCCGTCGCCGCGCTGCGTGCTCAGCTCGCTGATGCTCAAGGCCGGGGCCGACGGATCGAGCACCGTGAAGGTGGCGGCGAAGTCGTCGCGGGCATCGTCGGATGCCGCCGGGTCGATGAGCAGGGCGAAATGTGCGGCCATGCGATGAGCTTAGGACGTGGGCGGGCGCGTCCCGCGCGCGGGAATAGCCCGCCGACGACGTCGGTTACACTTGATCGGCCGGGCCGCAGTAACCCCGGGCTCCAACTTCTGCCGCTTCGAGCGGCCTTGCGCCGAGAGGCGTTCTGCGGCCCGGCACTTCGTTATCCGTACCCTGGGCGCGGGCGGGCCGACGCACGGCCGGCGGTGCCGGCTAGGTGAGCGCGTCCCCGCGCCACAGCGCCGCGCACGCTGCAAGGTCGGCGGCGATCGTCGCCAGACGCGAGGCGCGGGTCGTCAGCACCGTCGCGCGCCCGGGTTCGGTGGGCTCATAGTCGTCGGCGATGTGCGTGGCCCCCGACGCCTGCACCCGGCAGAACGCCGCGGCGCGGTCCAGCGCGACGGCGAAGTCGCCCTCGAAGACCCCGCGCAGGATGCGATCGACGGTCGCCACGAGCTCCTCCGGTCCGGCCGGGACCGGGGCTCCCGCGACCACCGGGTCGACCGACACGATCTCGACCCGGCCGCGCTCGTACAGCAGCGCGGCCGTGGCCGGATCACGGTGGATCATGAGCTGCAGCAGGTAGAGGTTCCACAGCGCACCGGGCAGGCTCCGCGCGGGAGCCCGCGACCACAGCTCGGCGATGTCATGGATGCCATGCGTGCGGGTGAAGGAGACCAGCCGGTCGACGGTCTGGGCGTCGGGGTCCGCGCGCACCCGGGACAGCAGCGCGGCAGCGGTGGAATGCGCGACACGCGTGGCCTCGGCGGGATCGTGTGCGCCGAACAGCCGGTCGAGATCGTCCGTCGGCCGCCGCACCGGCTTGTGGAAGTCTCTGCCCGAATCCTGCATCCCGTCCAGGGTACGCGCTTAGCCGACCCCGTTGATCCGGATGTGGTTTCCGGCCGGGTCGCGGAAGGCGCAGTCCCGCGGACCCCACGGCTGGTCCATGGGCTCCTGCAGCACCTCGGCGCCGGTCGCGCGGATGCGCTCGAACGTCGCATCCAGGTCTCCTGTCGAGAACACCAGCGGTCCGGGGCCGGACCCCTTCGCGACCAGCCGGTGCAGCGCGTCGGCGTCCTCGGGAGAGCGACCTGCACCCGGAGCCGACAGCACGAGGGCGACACCGGGCTGATCGGGCGTGCCCATGCTCAGCCAGCGCCAGCCGTTGCCCGACACGTCGTTGAGCACGGTCAGTCCGATGGCGTCACGGTAGAACGCGAGGGCGGCGTCGACGTCGTCGACGGTGAGCGGGAAGAATCCGAACCTGATGTCTGTCATGACGGCAACGCTACGCACCGGCATCCCGCCGCGCTTCTCCGATCCTGCTCGATGGTCAGGCGTAGCGCGTCGGCCGGGTCAGCAGCCGCGCGACGCACTCGGGCATGGCCTCGGCGTCGTCGTGCGGTCGCGCACGGTAGGCGCTGGGCGTCTCGCCGACGATCTCGGTGAACGTCGAGCTGAACGAGCCGAGCGAGGTCGCGCCCACGGCGGTGCAGGCATCCGTCACCGTCGACCCGGCCCGCAACAGCGCCATGGCGCGTTCGATACGGCGGGTCATCAGGTACGCATACGGGGTCTCGCCGTACGCGGCCTTGAACTCGCGGGAGAAGTGCGCGGGCGACATGAACGCGCGGGCCGCCATCGTGGGCACGTCCAGCGGTTTCGCGTAGTCGCGATCCATGAGGTCGCGCGCACGGCGCAGATGCACGAGGGTGTGCGGAGATTGCGGGGCGGATGCCACGGTCCGAGGCTAGCGGGCAGCTGCGCAGAACTCATCCCATCCGCACCAAGACGGCGCAGAAGGCAGCCCGTGGGTGCGATCGCAGCGCAGATCGACGGAGTTCTGCACGTGATGTCCGACGCACCGGCCCGGCAGTACGCTCGAAGGATGCGGATCGCGATCGCCGGGGGCACCGGAACCGTCGGGCGTCTGGTCACCGACGCCGTGCGTCGGCACGACCACGAACCTGTCGTGATCTCCCGGTCGACCGGCATCGACCTGCTCACCGGCGAGGGGCTGGACACCGTGCTCGACGGCGTGCACGCCGTCATCGACGTCACCAACACGACGTCGATGTCGGCTGCCGCGTCCATCCGGTTCTTCCAGACCGTGACCCAGGGGCTGCTGGCCGCCGAGCAGCGCGCAGGCGTCCACCACCACGTCGTGCTGTCGATCGTCGGCATCGACAGCACCGAGACGGGATACGGCTACTACCAGGGCAAGCGCGCGCAGGAGCACGCGGTGCAGGAGGGCCCCGTCCCCTTCTCGCTCGTGCGTGCCACGCAGTTCCACGAGTTCGCGCGGCAGATGTTCGAGCGGGTGAAGATCGGGCCGTTCGTGCTGGTGCCGACCATGCGTACGCAGCCCATCGCGGCCGCCGAGGTCGCCGAGCGGCTCGTGGAGCTCGCCGAGGGCGCGCCGGCCGGGCGGGTGGCCGACATCGCCGGCCCCCGCGTCGAGCGCATGGCCGAGCTCGCCCGGCGATACGGTCGCGCCGCAGGGCTCGCGGGCCGCGTCGTCGAGGTGTCGCTGCCAGGCAGCGCCGGTCATCAGATGCGCGACGGCAGCCTGCTGGCGGGCACCTCTGCGCAGCTGCGGGGACCCGAGTTCGCTGTCTGGCTGCGCGAGCAGACCGGTTCGGGCGGCGAGGCGAAGACGCCGCGGCAGGTGGGTGTCGCCGGGATTCCGATCGTGCGTGCGCCGCTGCCGACCGCACCGGAGCCCTCGCTCTCTAACGCACGCGAGCTGATCGCGAGTCTGCAGACCGCCGGGATGCCGATCACCCTGACGATCGACGGCGACGAGCGGCGCCTGCCCGTGCACGTCGACGAGGTCGCGTTCCGCGCGCTGCAGGAGGGTGTGGGGCTCGTGCTCACCCGCACGCGAGGGGTGGATGCCACCGCGATCGTGCGGTATCTCCCCCACGCGGTCGAGGTCGAGGTCGCGCATGGTCCGGGACGGACCACACCGCGAGCCGGTCAGGCCGCCTCGCTCAGCCGCTCACGCGCGGAGATCCGGCGGCTCGGCGGTGCGATCGGGGCGGGGCCGACCGACGACGGCGGGTTCCGGCTGTCAGCCACGATCCCCACCCCGGAGTGACGGGAGCGCGGCGCACCCCGGTAGGCTGAGAGACACGGGCCTGTAGCTCAGTTGGCAGAGCATCGGACTTTTAATCCGCGGGTCGAGGGTTCGAGCCCCTCCGGGCCCACGTGTTCACACTCACCGACGATGCGTGCGTCATCGTCAAGGCGATCGCCGGACAGACAGCGGGAGGCCGGGAGGCCGGGGGGATCCGGATCTACGACGGGTCCGAGCGCGGCACCGATTTCGCGCTCGAACCCGCCGATGGCCCGCTCGACGGCGACGTGGTGCTCGAGCAGTCCGGCGCGCACGTGTTCCTGGCGCCCGAGGTCGCCGACGATCTGGAGGACTTCGTGCTGGAGGCCAGCGTGAACGGCGAGGGCGTCGTCGACTTCTCGTTCGGCACGAACGGTCCGCAGGGCATGACCGGGGTGCGCTCGACCGGTTCTGGCGCCTGACGCTGTTCGTTCGCGGTCAGCCCGGCGCGCCGTCGTCGACGATCAGCCGGTATCCCATGCCCGGCTCGGTGAGCAGATGCCGAGGGGCGGCGGGGTCGGCCTCGAGCTTCTTGCGCAGCTGCGACACATACAGTCGCAGATAGCCGGTGTCGGTGACATGGTCGGTCCCCCAGATGTGTGTGAGCAGCATCTGCCGGGTGACCAGGCGTCCGGCATTGCGGATGAGCAGCTCGATGCCCTGCCACTCGGTGGGCGTCAGTCGCACCGGCCGCGCGCCGGGGCCGCGCACCACCGCGCGAGCCGCCAGGTCGACGGTGACGTCGCCGAAATGCGCGACGAGGTCGCCCTCGGTGCGCGGAACACGGCGGGTCAGGGCACGGATACGCGCGAGCAGCTCGTCGATAGCGAACGGCTTGGTCACGTAATCGTCGGCTCCGGCATCCAGCGCGTCCACCTTCTCGGCGGCGCCGGCACGCCCCGACACCACCAGGATCGGCGCTTGCGACCAACCGCGGATCGCGGCGATGACCTCCAGCCCGTCCAGCTGCGGCATCCCGAGGTCCAGCAGGAACAGATCGGGGTGCTGATCGACGGCAGCGGCCACGGCCTGCGTGCCGTCGGCGGCCGTCGCGACGTCGTACCCCTTGGCCGTCAGCGTGATCCGCAGCGCCCGCACGAGCTGCGGGTCGTCGTCGGCGATGAGGATCTTCACGGCACGTCTCCGATGTTCTCAGACGAGGATGCTGCACCGCGGGCCGCGCGCAGCGCGATGACCATCGTCAGCCCGCCGCCGGGCGTGTCCTCGGGTTCCAGTGTGCCCTCCATCGCCTCGACGAAGCCTGGTGAGAGCGCGAGGCCCAGTCCCAGCCCGGTCGTGTTGTCGGTGTCGCCCAGCCGCTGGAACGGCAGGAAGACGTCATCCCGCCGCTCGGCGGGAATGCCCGGCCCATGGTCGATGACCCGGATCTCGACCCGTTCCGCGAACGAGCTGGTGGCCACGCGCACTCGGCTGCCGGCCGGCGCGTACCGTTGCGCGTTCGCGAGCAGGTTCACCAGCACCCGTTGCAGCAGCACCGGGTCGGCGAGCACCCACACGCCGACGGGATCGAGGGCGAGCTCGACCTGCGCGGAGCCCAGCCCGAGCTCGTCCAGCGCGGGCGCGATCACGTCGGCCGGGTGCACGGGTGCGACGGCGATCGAGAGGGCGCCGGCCTGCATCCGACTGACGTCGAGCAGGTCGGTGACCAGCGCCGACAACGCTGCCAGGGACTCACCGGCGGTGTCCAGCAGCTCGCGCCGATCCTTCGCCGTCAGCCGATCCGCGGCCGTGCGCAGGCCGCCCACGGCGGCAGTGGCGGCGGCCAGAGGGCGACGCAGGTCATGGCCGAGGGCCGCCAGCAGCGCCCCGCGCACCCGATCCGACGCGGCGATCGGCTCGATGCGACGCGCCTCCTCTTCGAGTCGCCAGTTCTCCACAGCGGTCTCCAACTGGGCCACGACCACGCCCAGCAGCCGGCGCTCGGAGGCGGCCAGATCGGTTCCGTGCAGTTCGAGCGTCATGCGATCCCCGACGCGGACGTCGGTGTGCGTGTCGTCGGACAGCGGCTCACCCGCCGACGCGATGACCGCGCCGCGATCGACAAGGCGCGCACCGGCCAGCGAGAACGCCTCGCGAGCCCGCTCGACGAGCGCCTGTACGGCACTCTGCCCGCGCATCACGTTTCCGGCGACGGTCTGGATGAGCTCGGACTCCGCGGCCGAGCGGCGCGCCGCACGCGTCTGGCGTGCCGCGCTGTCGACCACGACGCTGACCAGTGCGGCGATCACGACGTACAGCAGCAGCGCGAGGATGTGCAGCGGGTCGGCGATCGTGATCGTGTAGATCGGCGCGATGAAGAAGAAGTCCAGCGTGATGCCGGACAGCACCGCGGCGAACAGCGCCGGCCAGATCCCGCCGACCAGGGCGACGACCACGACCAGCAGCTGGTAGGCGAGCACATCCGACGTGATGGCCTCGGGACTGCGCAGCGCGACCAGCAGGGCGGTCAGCGCAGGTCCGCCGACGAGCGCGAGCACGAAGCCGACGATCCTGCGACGCAACGACAACGCTCCCCCGACGCGGGGCAGCGCGAATCGGCCGCCGGCCGCCGAGTGCGTCACGATGTGCACATCGATGTCACCGGACTCGCGGATCATCGTTGCGCCGATCCCCGGTCCGCTCAGCGCCGCCGCGATCCGGCCCCGGCGGCTGACCCCCAGCACGAGCTGCGTCGCGTTCATCGAGCGGGCGAAGGCGACGAGGGATGCGGGGATGTCGCTGCCGACCACCTGATGGTACGTGCCGCCGAGCTTCTCGACGAGATCGCGCTGAGCGGAAAGGGCCGCAGGGCTCGCCGCGCGCAGGCCGTCCTGGGTCGTGACGTGTACGGCGATCAGCTCGCCGCCGGCCCCGCGCGCGGCGATGCGTGCCCCACGACGCAGCAGGGTCTCCCCCTCGGGACCGCCCGGCAGCGCCACCACGACCCGCTCACGGGCCTCCCAGGTGCTGTCGATGCCGTGCTCGACGCGGTAGGCGTTCAGCGCCTGATCGACCTCGTCGGCCAGCCACAGCAGAGCAAGCTCACGTAGTGCCGTGAGATTGCCCAGCCGGAAGTAGTTCGACAGCGCGGCGTCGATACGCTCGGCCGGATACACGAGCCCGCCAGACAGGCGGTCGCGCAGCGCCTGGGGCGCGAGGTCGACGACCTCGACCTGGTCGGCGGCGCGCAGGAAGCTGTCGGGCACCCGTTCGCGCTGCGGGATGCCGGTGATCTGCTCGACGACGTCCCCCAGCGACTCGATGTGCTGGATGTTGACGGTCATGATGACGTCGATCCCCGCCTCCAGCAGAGCCGCCACATCCTGCCACCGCTTCTCGTGTCGTGCACCGGGGGCGTTCGTGTGCGCGAGCTCGTCCACGAGGGCAACCTCCGGAGTGCGTCGGATCACGGCATCCACGTCCAGCTCCTCGAGGGTGACGCCGCGGTACACGGTGACCGACCGGGGCACCGTCTCGAGCCCGACGGCCATCGCGGCAGTCGCCGGCCGGTCGTGCGTGTCGAGGATCGCGAGCACGACGTCGCGTCCGTCACGGGCGAGCCGTGTGCCCTCCTCGAGCATCGTGAACGTCTTGCCGACGCCGGGCGCGGCGCCCAGCAGCACCCGCAGCCGTCCCCTCGCGCCCATCTTCAGCCCTTCTGCGCGTCATGCGACATGCCGTCGAGGGCGAGATCGAGCTCGAGCACGTTCACGCGTCGTTCGCCAAGGTAGCCCAGATCGGGCGGCTGCACGTGCGCCTCGACGAGGGCACGCACCGTCGTGACCGGCAGGAGCCGTGCGCGGGCGACCCGATCCACTTGGATCAGCGCGTACGCGACGCTGATGTCGGGGTCCAGGCCCGATCCGGAGGCGGTGACCGCATCGGCCGGCACCTCGCCGGCGGGCACCCCGTCGAAGGCGGCGACCTGCGCGCGCCGAGCGGCGATCCTCTGCACGAGCGCGGGATCGTCCGGCCCGAGGTTGCTGCCGCCGGAGGCGGTCGGGGCGTAGCCGGCGCCTGCGGCCGACGGACGCGGCTGGAAGTACTGCGGCAGCGGCCGTCCCGCAGCATCGCTGAACGACTGTCCGATCAGTGCCGACCCGACGACCTGCCCGTCGCCGGATCGCACGAGCGAGCCGTCGGCGGGCCCCGGCATCGCCAGCTGGCCGATGCCGGTGACTACCGCCGTGTAGCCGACGCCGAGCACGATCGTGAACAGGATGAGGGCGCGCACAGCGACGCCGACGGTGCGCGCCGTGCTGCGAGTGGAGGTGTCCATGGCGTGTCTCCTTGCGATGGGACGGTCAGAACCCCGGAATCAGACGCACGATGAGGTCGATGAGCCAGATCCCGGCGAACGGCGCGACGATGCCGCCCACGCCGTAGACGGCGAGGTTGCGGGCGAGGATGCGAGTAGCCGGCGCCGGACGGTACCGCACACCGCGAAGCGACAGCGGCACGAGCAGGACGATGATGATCGCGTTGAAGATCACCGCCGACAGCACCGCCGACGCCGGCGAGTGCAGCTGCATGATGTTCAGCGCCGCCAGCCCGGGGAAGACGTCCATGAAGATCGCGGGGATGATCGCGAAGTACTTCGCGACGTCGTTCGCGATCGAGAACGTCGTGAGCGCCCCGCGGGTGATCAGCAGCTGCTTTCCGATCGCGACGATGTCGATGAGCTTGGTGGGATCGGAGTCGAGGTCGACCATGTTGCCGGCCTCCTTCGCGGCCGACGTGCCGGAGTTCATCGCGACGCCGACGTCGGCCTGTGCGAGGGCGGGCGCGTCGTTCGTGCCGTCGCCGGTCATCGCGACCAGGTTCCCGCCGGACTGCTCGACGCGGATGTAGGCGAGCTTGTCCTCGGGGGTCGCCTCGGCGAGGTAGTCGTCGACGCCGGCCTCCGCGGCGATCGCTGCGGCGGTCAGCGGGTTGTCCCCGGTGACCATCACGGTACGGATGCCCATCGACCGCAGCTGCCGGAAGCGTTCGCCGAGCCCTTCCTTGACGACGTCCTTCAGATGGATGACGCCGAGCACGCGGCCGGCTCCCGCGGGGTCCTTGACCGCGACCACCAGCGGGGTCCCACCGGACTGCGCGATCGTCTGGACCCGCGCGGCCACCGCGGCCAGCACGTCGGGGCCGGCGTGGCCGCCGGCCAGCCAGCCGCCCACGGCTGACCCGGCCCCCTTGCGGATCTGCGTGCCATCGGCCAGGTCGACGCCCGACATCCGCGTCTGCGCGGTGAACGGCACGACCTCGCTGCCGCTTCCGGCATCCACCCGCACGCCGTCGGCGCGGGAAAGCTCCACGATCGAGGCGCCCTCCGGCGTGGCGTCGGCCAGAGATGCGAGCGCCGCCGCGCGGGCGAGCTCGGCGGGATCGGCCTCGCGGGCGGCGAGGAACTCGGTGGCCTGCCGGTTTCCGTAGGTGATCGTCCCGGTCTTGTCCAGCAGCAGCGTGGTGACATCGCCCGCCGCCTCCACCGCGCGACCCGACATCGCCAGCACGTTGCGCTGCACGAGCCGGTCCATGCCGGCGATGCCGATGGCAGACAGCAGGGCGCCGATCGTGGTGGGGATCAGGCACACCAGCAGCGCGACCAGCACCGCGATGCCCACCGGCGACGCATCGAACGACGCCACGGGGTTCAGCGCGAGCACGATGACGACGAACACGATCGACAGCGACGCCAGCAGGATGCTCAGCGCGATCTCGTTCGGCGTGCGCTGTCGGGAGGCGCCTTCGACGAGCGCGATCATGCGATCCACGAACGTCTCACCGGGCTTGGAGGTGATACGCACGACGATGCGGTCGGAGAGCACCCGTGTGCCGCCGGTGACGGCCGAACGGTCGCCGCCGGACTCGCGCACGACCGGGGCAGACTCACCGGTGATCGCGGACTCGTCGACGGAGGCGATACCGGCGACGATGTCGCCGTCGCCGGGGACGAGCTCGCCCGCCGAGACCACCACGACGTCGCCGAGACGCAGCTCGGATGAGGCGACCTCGACGAGGCGGGCGGATGCCGCATCCCGGTCGGCCTCCGGATCGTACTCGTCGACGCGATGCGCGATGGTGGTGGTGCGGGTCTTGCGCAGAGTGTCGGCCTGCGCCTTGCCACGCCCCTCGGCCACCGCCTCGGCGAGGTTCGCGAACAGGACAGTCAGCCACAGCCAGCCGGTGATCAGGACGGTGAACGACGCCGGCACCCGCGCTCCCCCCGAACTGCCGGCGCCGCCGAGGAACGGTTCGGCGACCGCGAGCGCGGTGGTCAGCACCGCCCCGACCCAGACGACGAACATGACCGGATTGTGCCACTGGGCACGGGGGTCGAGCTTGCGGACGGCGCCGGGCAGCGCCTGCCGCACCTGTGCGCCGGTCAGCGCGCGTCGTGGCCGCGGGAGCAGATGCGCGGCCCCGGGCGCCTCGATGAGTGCGGACATGTCACACCAGCCCTTCTGCGAGGGGACCCAGAGCGAGGAACGGGAAGTAGATGAGCGCCGTGACCAGCACCGCGGTGCCCACCAGGGGGGCGACGAACAGCGGCCGGTGGGTGGGCAGCGTTCCCGCGGTCACCGGCACGGCGTCCTGCACGGCGAGTGATCCGGCCAGCGCCAGCACCAGCACGATGGGCACGAAGCGGCCGAGCAGCATGACCGCGCCAAGGGCCGCGTTCAGCCACGGAGTGTCCGCGCCCAGTCCCGCGAACGCCGACCCGTTGTTGTTGGCGGCCGAGGTGAACGCGTAGAGCACCTCGCTGACGCCATGCGGGCCGGGATTGAGGATCGAGGTCTTCGTGACCGAGTCGCGCACCCCGGGGACGGCGAAGCTCAGGGCGGCACCGGTCAGCACGAGAGTGGGGGTGACCAGGATGTACAGGCTCGCGAGCTTCATCTGCAGCGGCCCGATCTTCTTGCCGAGGTACTCGGGCGTGCGGCCGACCAGGAGCCCCGCCAGGAACACCGCGATCACCGCGATCACCAGCATCCCGTACAACCCTGATCCGACCCCGCCCGGCGCGATCTCACCCAGCATCATGTTGATCATCGTCATCATGCCGCCCAGCGGCGTCAGCGAGTCGTGCATGCCGTCGACGGCACCGGTCGAGGTGAGGGTCGTGGCCGATCCGAAGATCGTCGTCCCGACGATGCCGAACCGTTGTTCTTTGCCTTCCATCGCAGCTCCGGCGAGCTGAGGCGCAGTGCCCCCTGCTCCGAGTTCGAGCGCGGTGAACGTGACGGTGGATGCCACGAACAGCACCCCCATCGCCGCCAGGATCGCGTACCCCTGACGCCGGTCGCCGACCATCGTGCCGAACGTGCGCGGCAGCGCGAACGGGATCACCAGCATGAGGAACACCTCGAAGAGGTTCGTCCACGGGGTCGGGTTCTCGAAAGGGTGCGCGGAGTTCGCGTTGAAGAACCCGCCGCCGTTGGTGCCCAGCAGCTTGATCGCCTCTTCGGAGGCGACCGGTCCGCCGGGCAGGGCCTGAGTGCCACCGGCGACCGTGGTGATCCCGGTGAAGCCGGCGAAGTTCTGGATGACCCCGCCGGCCAGCAGCACGATCGCGGCCACGACGCACAGCGGCAGCAGGATGCGCAGGTTGGCACGCACCAGATCCACCCAGAAGTTGCCGAGCCCGCTGCGCGCACGTCGCGAGGCGAAGCCACGGATGAGCGCGACGGCGACCGCCATGCTGACCGCGGCCGAGACGAAGTTCTGTACGGCCAGGCCGCCCATCTGCACGGCGTATCCGACCGACTGCTCGGGCGAGTACGACTGCCAGTTGGTGTTGCCGACGAAGGATACCGCGGTGTTGAACGCCAGGTCGGGGCTCATCCCCGGCATTCCGAGCGAATACGGCAGCAGCGGCTGCAGGCGCAGCATCGCGTAGAGCAGCACGAAGCCCACCGCCGAGAACACGATGACCGACGTCAGATACGCACGCCAGGACTGCTGCCGCTCGGGTGCGATCCCCGCGACGCGGTAGCACAGCCGCTCGAGCCGCCAGTGGCGTCGACTCGTGAACACGCACGCCATGTAGTCGCCCAGCGGCCGGTACGCCAGCCCGAGGATGACGGCGACCATGAGCAGGGCCGACGCGGCGAGCAGCCACTCCATCAGATGCGGTCGGGTTTGAGCAGGGCGTACGCCAGGTAGACGAGCGATCCGAGGCCGACGATGACGGCCACGGCTTCGATGATGCCCACAACATCCCCCTCGTGAGAACTGCCCGTAGAGCATAGCCCCGCGCCGTCGCGCTGCGCCATCCGCGCCGCCGGCGAGGCGCAGGTCGGCCGCCCGTACGGCGTCGGCAGATCCTGCCGTGCGCATACCTGCGCGCGGCAGGATGGTGGCATGACGTCGCATCAGACCACCCTCACCCTCATCGGCGGGCCCACGACGGTGATCGAGTACGCCGGGCTCCGGCTGCTCACCGACCCCACCTTCGACGAGCCTCGCGACTACGTCGGCACGGGATTCGCCCTGCACAAGCTCGTCGGTCCCGCGCTCGACCCGACCGCGGTCGGCCCGATCGACGGGGTGCTGCTCTCGCACGACCAGCATCCCGACAACCTCGACATCGCCGGACGCGCCTTCCTCGCCGGGGCCGGCACGGTGCTGTCCACTCCCGACGCCGCCGCACGCATCGACGGCGTGACCGGGCTCGAGCCCTGGCAGACGCACCGGCTCGGCGAGGTCGGGGTCACCGCCGTCCCCGCGCTGCACGGGCCGGAGGGAGCCGAGTCGCAGTCGGGAGCCGTCACCGGCTTCGTGCTGCGCGCCGCCGGCCGGCCTGTGGTCTACGTGTCGGGCGACAACGCCTCGGTCGAGGTCGTCGCCCGCATCGTCGAGCGGACCGGCACGATCGACATCGCGGTGCTGTTCGCGGGAGCGGCCAACGTCGGCCGCTTCGGCGATGCCGATCTCACCCTCAACGCACGCACGGCCGTCGAGGCCGCGCGCCTGCTGGGCGACGCCGTCGTCGTCCCCGTCCACGCCGAGGGATGGCACCACTTCTCCGAGACGCGGGAGCGCCTCGTGCGCGAGTTCGGCTATGCGGGCCTGGGCGATCGGCTGCGAGTGCCCGTGCACGGCGAACCGCTCGCTCTCTGACGGCGGTGCACCAGCCGCGCACACGGCGCCCGCGAGCGACGGATGCGGTGGCCCGTGGCCCGTCAGGAATCTCCTTGACCGGCGGAGGGTTGTTCCGATCGTGAGCGAGATCGAGTTCGGCCTGGACACCTTCGGCGGCGTGACCAACGACGCCGAGGGAAAACCGCTGCCGCATCCCCGTGTCATCCGTGACCTCGTCGACGACGCCGTCGTCGCCGATCAGGTCGGCCTCGACTTCTTCGGGGTGGGGGAGCACCACCGCCCCGACTTCGCGGTCTCCAGCCCTGAGATGGTGCTGGCGGCCATCGCGTCGCGCACCCAGCGGATCCGGCTCGGCTCGGCGGTGACCGTGCTCAGCTCCGACGATCCCGTGCGGGTGTTCGAGCGCTTCGCGACGCTGGACGCGGTCTCTGCCGGGCGCGCGGAGATCGTGGCCGGCCGGGGCTCGTTCATCGAGTCGTTCCCGCTGTTCGGCTACGACCTGCGCGACTACGAAGTGCTGTTCGAAGAGAAGCTCGCGCTGCTGGCGGCGCTGCTGAAGGAGCAGCCGGTCACCTGGGAGGGCACCACCCGTGCGCCCCTCACCGACCAGCGCGTGTTCCCAACCACCGCCGGCGGGCTGAAGGCATGGGTGGGCGTGGGCGGCAGCCCCGAATCGGTCGTGCGCACTGCCCGCCACGGATTCGGCCTGTTCCTGGCCATCATCGGCGGGCCACCCGCGCGGTTCGCGCCCTACATCGACCTCTTCGAGCGTGCCCAGGACGAGCTCGGCGTCGCGCGCCGTCCGGTGGCCGTGCACTCGCCGGGTCTGGTCGCCGACACCGACGAGCAGGCCCGGGCGATCGTGCACGACGGATGGCTGGCCATGCGCGAGCGGATGGGGCGCGAGCGGGGCTGGCCACCGCCGTCGCCGGGCGACTTCGAGCGCGAGATCGAGACGGGGTCGCTGTATGTGGGCTCGCCCGAGACCGTCGCCAAGAAGATCGCAGCCACTCTGGGCGTGCTCAAGGTCGAACGGTTCGACTTCAAGTACGACCAGCCGGTGCAGCACGCCGATCAGCTCCGGTCGATCACGCTGTACGGCGAGAAGGTCGTTCCGATGGTCAAGGATCTGCTGGCCCGACGCGCCCCCGGGGATCGCGTCGTCACGACGACACGCGGACGCGCGTCTCCCGACCTCTCGGTCGCCTGTGAAACCGGGATCGCCTTCGTGTGAACCCTCCTCGCCGGCACGCCGTGGCGGGATGATGCTGTCGGCGGAGCCCCGACCGGCGAGCCGCCCGACGATCGGATGCCAGGAGGCCGCCATGACACAGACTCCCAACCAGCCGCGTGAGCCGCGGTATCCGGTCGCCCTCGAGGCGCCTTACTATGGCGCATCGTTCGCCGTGGCGTTCGGGCGCTTCTGGAGGAAGTACGCGACCTTCCGTGGTCGCGCGAGCCGCAGCGAGTACTGGTGGTGGGAGCTGTTCGGCATCCTTGTGTCACTGGTCATCCTCGCGATCTACATCCCGTCGCTGCTGGCGGCGCGCACAGGTCACGGGCTGCGCCTGGATGCCGGTCTCATGGTGACCATCGTGCTGGCCGGTGCGTGGTTCATCGCGACGATCGTCCCGACGCTCGCCCTCGCGTGGCGTCGTCTGCACGACACGAATCGCAGCGGCTGGTTCTGGCTGCTCGGCTTCATCCCCACGATCGGCTGGATCATCATGATCGTGCTCATGGTGCAGCCCACCGACGCGCGCGGTCAGCGATTCGACCGGGCCGCCGTCCCGGCGTGAGCGCCACGGCGTGCCGCGCACGTCGGCGACGCCTCGCGGCGGCACGCCGGCGGACGCAGCCGAGCCCGCTCCTGGTCTCCAGCACCGACTTCAGGCCGCTGACGATGAACGACCAGCCGCGGACGCTCGTGGCCGTCTTCGGCGAGTCCGCGAGGCGATCGTGCACGACGGTGAGCTTGACGATGCCGCCATCCTGCGGGTCGATCGCCCAGGTGACACGACTCTCGGGCCCGGCGGGTGACGATCAGGCCGGCCTCCACGAAAGGAATTCCCGGTCATCCCGGATGTAGGTTGTGCACGTGGAGATCCTCCGAAGCATCGACCGAGATCGGGTCCGCGACCTGCAGCAGCGTGGAGAGCTCTTCTGGCTGGATCTCGTCGATCCCGACCCCGACGAGCTGGCGGCGGTCCAGGATCTCGTGACGATCCACCCGCTGGCGCTGCAGGCCTCACGGGAGTTCGGACAGCGCGTGAAGTTCGACACGTACGACAAGAGCGCGCTCCTGGTCTGCTACGGGGCGACGTCGAGGCAGGACGGCCGGCCGCGGCTGGTGGAGGTCCACATGCACCTGTCGAAGGACGCGCTGGTGACCATCACGCGGGAGCCCCTTCCGGCCGTGATCGATGTGCGGCACGCGTTCGCGGAGGGCATCGCGACGAGCCATCCGGTGTATCAGGTGCTGGAGACGCTGTCGATGAGCCTGCTGAGGTCGCTGGACCG
>CALKHM010000129.1 GCA_937988695.1 uncultured Microbacterium sp.
CGTCGACCGCCGGCGGTGGGAGTGCGACCTGCCCCAGGGCCGTGTCGGCTTCCTCTGCGGTGGCACGGATGCGGCGTCGCTGGGGGAGTTCGCACGGGTCTCGGTGACGCTCGCGCTGCCCGATCCGCAGCTGCTGGTCATGACGACGACGGTCGAGCCGGCCTGACCTGCGTGGTTGGGAAGCACACGGCCGGTCGTGATAGCCTTTCTGAGGTTCACGGGCCTGTGGCGCAGTTGGTAGCGCGCTTCGTTCGCAATGAAGAGGTCAGGGGTTCGAATCCCCTCAGGTCCACGAGAAAACACTGGGCTCCCGAGGCATCGGGGGCCTTTTGTTTTGCCCGCGTGGGGCAGGCGTGGGCAAAGGCGCGCGAGACGAGGAGATCTCACGAGCCGAGGGCCGGATCCCGCCGAATGACCCTCAGCCGGTGAGATCTCCGCAGCTCGTGACGGGTGGGTTCTTCGGGCCCCGCCGGCGTGAGGCCCGTGTCGGCGGTGTGGGGCGCCGCTTACACCGGCGCCGTGACGAGCTCTTCGCGCGACCGCGCTCCGTGGGCGCGGATCGCGACGGAGCCGTCCAGCCCGTACTCCAGCACCGAGAAGGTGGCGTTGTCCATGCCGTGCCCGAGGTCGAACCCGGGATCGGCGAAGGTGAGGGCGACGCCGACCGTCATGCCGTGCGTGACGACGAGGACGTCTCCCCGTGGATGCCGTTCGCGGATGTCGGCGAGGGCGCCGACGACGCGCGCACGATAGGCCGCGCCCGTCTCGCCGCGCTCCAGAGCAGGATAATCGCCGGTGAAGATGCCACGAACGGTGGAAAAGGGGTCGGCACCGGGGGCGGTGAGGTCCGCCAGCGCAGTGAAGACCTCCGCATTGGGGCGCGCCTCCCAGATCCCGAAGTTGTACTCCTTCCAGCGCCGGTCCGCGGCGATCGGATGCCGGTCGGCGACGAGGATCTCGGCGGTGTCCATCGCCCGTCCGCTCGTGCTGGAATACACGCCCTCCCAGGCGACGTCCCGAAGGTCTCGTGCCAGCCGCTCGACGCCGGCCACGCCATCCTCGGTCAGCGGAGAGTCGCACCAGCCCTGTGCGATACCGCGCTCGTTGAACAGCGTCCTGCCGTGGCGCACCAGCCACAGTCGCAGCACGGAACGTCCGTCATCGGCGGGCTCGGCGACGGCTCTGGCGGGCTGTGTGGTCAAGGGCCCCGACACCGCCCCGCCGACGACACCGGGAGGCATCGTGAGCACGCAGGCACCGCGGCAGGCGACGCAACGACTGTGGGCCGGCATCCAGGAAGCCGACCCCGCCGTCGTGCGTGCGGCCATCGCGGACGGTGCCGACATCGAGGCGCGAGACGATGCCGGCACGCCACCGGTGGTGGCCGCGACGAAGTCGGGTGACGTCGCGCTCGTCCGCATCCTCGTGGATGCCGGAGCCAGCCCGAACGCCAAGGATGCGATCCAGGACTCCGCGTTCCTCTATGCCGGTGCCGAAGGGCTCGACGACATCCTCACCCTCACGCTCGCGCACGGCGCGGATGTGACCAGCACGAACCGCTACGGGGGCACCGCGCTCATTCCCGCGAGCGAGCACGGCCATGTCCGCACCGCACGCATCCTCATCGACGCCGGCGTTCCGGTCAACCACGTCAACAACCTGAACTGGACGGCGCTGCACGAGGCGATCGTGCTCGGCACCGGTTCGGCGGACCAGGTCGAGGTCGTGCGGATGCTGCTGACCGCCGGTGCGGACCCCTCGATCCCCGACGGCGATGGCGTGCTTCCGCGGGATCTCGCGGCCCGGCGGGGCCTGTCGGCCATCGTCGCGCTCCTCGACGATGCGGCCTGATCGCGGGCAACGTGGATCGTGATGGTATACCATCAACGTCATGACTGGCACCTGGATCCTCCACGACGTCCGCCCGTTTGCCGGAGCGGCCTGTGATCTCGTCATCGCCGGGAACAGGATCACCGAGGTGCGCGCGGCGGGCACGGCAACCGATCCGGCCGCCGAGGTCGTCGACGGTCGTGGTCTGCTGGCGCTGCCGGGGTTCGTCAATGCGCATGCGCACGTCGACAAGTCGTGGTGGGGGCAGCCATGGGTGTCGTATGGCGGCGCGGCCACGACGCAGGGGCGCATCGAGCACGAGCGCGCGCGCCGCGCCGCGCTCGGCATCCCGTCGGCCGACGGCGTGGAACGGATCCTGCGCGAGTTCCTGCGTCACGGCACGACGGCAACCCGTTCGCACGTCGACGTCGACCTCGGGGTGGGCCTGCGCGGCATCGAAGACGTGCTGCGGGCCGCCGACGACCTCGGCGGTGCTGTCGAGGTCGAGATCGTCGCATTCCCGCAAGACGGCGTCATCCGCCGTCCCGGGGTCACGCGGCTTCTCGAAGAGGCCGCGAGCATGGGCGTGCGCAACATCGGTGGCCTCGATCCCGCCGGCATCGACCGCGATCCGGTCGCCCAGCTGGACGCCCTGTTCGACATCGCCGAGCGCACCGGCGCCGGCATCGACATCCATCTGCACGACGGCGGCGAGCTCGGGCGCTTCGAGCTCGAACTGATCGTGGAGCGGACGCTGGCCACCGGCGCGCAGGGCCGTGTGAACATCGCGCACGGCTTCGCCCTCGCCGAGATCTCCGCCCGCGCTCAGCAGGAGCTGCTGCCGCGCCTGGCCGAGGCGGGCATCTCGTGGACGACGGTGGCGCCGGTGGGATCATCGCCGCTGCCCTGGCGGGCGATGCGTGATGCGGGCATGGGCCTGGGCCTGGGCACCGATGGCATCCGAGACCTGTGGAACCCGTTCGGTGACGGCGACGTCCTCGCCGTCGCGCTGACGTTCGCACGGCTGCACGGTCTGCACGCCGACGAGGATCTCGTGCGCGCAGTGTCACTGGCCACGACCGAGGCCGCACCGTTCGTGCATCGCACCCAGCACGACCTCCGCCCCGGATCCCGCGCGGACATCGTCCTCGTCGACGCGCAGAACGTGCCCGACGCTCTGGTGCGTGCGCCGCGCCGCGAGCTCGTCGTCGCCGGCGGCCGCGTCGTGGTGCGCGAGGGAGAGCTCACGATCTGAGGGGCGGCACCGCGCTGTGACCCGTGGGCAATCGTGAGCGGGCAGTGGTGCCGATGCTCGTGCGGCGGTGCGGCGGTGCGGTGCGACCGTCACGCCTCGGGTGCGGGCGTCGTGATGACGGGGTGCGCGCCGGTGTAGTCCGGCCGAGCGGGCTGATGCGGCTCGTGCGCACCTTCGCCGCCCTGCCGCCCGCCGTACGGCTTGCCGTGGTCGGCGTACTCGTCACGGGAGTAGATGAAGGTCCACTCTCCGAGGACGAACCGGGCGCCGGTGCGCAGGATCTCGCCGGGCTTGCCGCCGATCGATGGGATCGGCTCGTGCCGTGCGCTGGTCTCGGCCGGTCCGTGCAGCACGAGCACGTATTCGTCGTTGGGGTCGTGATGGACCTCGGCGTGCAGCGGCTCCAGGCCGTCCAGGCGGCACTCCACGTCGGTTGACGAGCCGATGCGCACGAGGTCCCGGTCCAGCGGCAGCTGTCCGTGGCCGTCCGGCCCGCTCAGGATCAGATGCGGATTGCCCGCGCCCCAGGGCGCGTGCGTCGTGGTGGGGATGTACTTCTCGGCCATCGCTCGACCTCCCTCGGCATCGAGTCGGATCTCCCCTCAGGATAGGCCGGTTCCCGGGTGTGGGGGCCGCCGGGCGGTCCCCACACCCGTCACGACGCCGCGGCCTCGCGGGCGCGCAGGTCCTTGCG
>CALKHM010000130.1 GCA_937988695.1 uncultured Microbacterium sp.
CCGCCGAAGACCCGGGCCGACGTGCCACACGGTTCATCTCGGTGTTCGGCAGCGTCATAAGCATCGCGGCCGTCATCGTGGTGCTGACCGAGACCCACCAGTCGCACGGCGTGAAGGCGTTCGTGCTCGCCGGGATCGCGCTGGCCAGCGTCGCGGCATCCTGGCTGCTCATCCAGACCTCCTACCTGCTGCGCCTGGCGGATGCCTACTACACCGAGCCCGTCGGCGGGATCATGTTCAATCAGGACGAAGACCCCGCCTATCCCGACTTCGCCTACGTCGCGTTCGGCGTCGGGCTGACCTACCAGGTGGCCGACACGAACGTCACGAGCGGCGCGGTGCGCCGGGTGATCATGGCGCAGTCGCTGCTCGGCTTCATGTTCACCGCGATCATCCTCGGCGCGGTGATCAATCTCATCGCGGGGCTGTGATGCCGCCTGCGCCCGGCCCGGGTGCGCCGCGGGATGCCGGCCGGGCGCCGGAGGCATAGGCGAGGTCAGGGGGCGACGGCGGCGACGGATGCCGCGACAGCCGCCGCGGCGGCATCCAGGTCCTGCCGCAGACCGTGCGGGAACGTGAACCGCACCGCGGTCTGCGCGGTCTGGCGGTCGATGCCCATCGCCACGAGAACGTGCGAGGGCTCGTCGGCCCCGGCCGCGCACGCGGAGCCGCTCGATGAGACGATGCCGCGACGTTCGAGCTCCAAGAGCACGGCCTCGCCGCTGGTTCCCGCGAACGTGAACGATGCGGTAGCGGGCAGCCGATGCACGGGGTGGCCGGTCAGGCGCGCCTGTGGCACCTCGGCGAGGACGCGGGCGATGAACGCGTCGCGGATCGCCGCCACGGCGGCGGCATCCGCCTCGCGCTCGGCCTCGGCCAGCTCCAGCGCCGTGGCCAGCGCGACAGCCCCGGCGACGTTCTCGGTGCCGCTGCGCCGGCCGCGCTCCTGACCGCCACCGTGCACGAGAGGCTCGACGGGAATGCGCCCGCGCACGGCGAGCGCGCCGGTGCCCTTGGGAGCTGCGATCTTGTGGCCGGCGATCGAGATCGCGTCAGCACCGGTGCCGGCCAGCGGCAGCCAGCCGGCTGCCTGCACGGCGTCCAGGTGCACAGGGATGCCGCGCTCCCGGCAGACCGCGGCCAGGGCCGTCACATCCTGCACGGTGCCCACCTCGTTGTTGGCGTAGCCCACCGAGACCAGTGCCGTATCGTCGCGAAGCGCCCGACCCAGCTCCGACGGGTCCACGCGGCCCGACCCGTCCACCGGCACGAGGGTGACATCGAACCCGTGCACACGCTGCAGGAACGCGGCCGATTGCAGGACCGCTTCGTGCTCGATCGGCAGCGTCACGACGTGCCGTGCGCCGCGGTCGAGCAGCGCGCCGATCGCGATGCCCTTCACGGCGAGGTTGTCGGCCTCGGTGCCGCCGGAGGTGAACACGACGTCGCCGCGGCGCACGCCGAGGACGCCCGCGACGCGCTCGCGAGCGTCCTCGAGCGCACGGGCCGGCGCCTCGCCCACGGTGTGATGGCTCGACGGGTTGCCGAACGCGTGTGTGAGGTACGGGGTCATCGCCTCGAGCACCTCACGGCGCACGGGAGTGGTGGCAGCGTTGTCCAGGTACAGCATCAGCCCTCGATGCGCAGGTCGAGCCCCAGGTCCAGCGCCCGTGCGCCGTGGGTGAGCGCGCCGACGGAGATCACGTCGACCCCGGTCTCGGCGATGGCTCGCACGGTGTCCAGGCTGACGCCGCCGGACGCCTCGACGATCGTGCGACCGGCGATCAGTGCGACTCCCGTGCGCAGGTCGGCGAGCGAGAAGTTGTCGAGCATGATCGTGCCGACGCCTGCGGCCAGGACCGGCTCGATCTGGTCGAGGCGATCGACCTCGACCTCGATGTGCGTGGTGTGCGGCAGTCGTGACTTCGCCTGCCGGAGCGCCTCGGTCACGCTCAGGCCCTGCGAGGTGAGCACGCCGAGGTGGTTGTCCTTGGCCATGACCGCGTCGGACAGTGAGAAGCGGTGGTTGTGGCCGCCGCCGCAGCGCACGGCGTGCTTCTCGAACGCCCGCAGGCCCGGCGTGGTCTTGCGGGTGTCGACGATGCGCGCGTTGGTGTGGGCGACCTCGGCGACGTAGCGCGCGGTGAGGGCGGCGATGCCGCTCATGCGCTGCACGAAGTTCAGGCCGACCCGTTCCGCGGACAGCACCGACCGCGCCGAGCCCGCGACGGTGGCCAGCACATCACCGGGAACGAAGGCGACGCCGTCTGCGGCGGAAAGCTCGACCCGGACGTCCGGGTCGACGAGCTCGAACGCGGCGGCGAACACCGCGCCCCCGGCCAGCACTCCGGACTCGCGCGCGACGAGGTCGGCCCGCGCCGTGGCGCTGGGCGGGAGGAGCGCCTCGCTGGTGAGGTCTCCCCAGGGGGCGTCCTCGGCCAGCGCGGCGGAGACGGCGCGGTGGATGGCGGCGGTGGTGAGCATCAGCGGGCCTCCGTGAGAACGCGTTCAGAACTCCGCTCATCCGCAGCGGATCGGGCGGATGCCGGCCGGTCGGCCGGCTCGACGGCCGGAATCGACGGAGTTCTGAACGCGCCGTCGTCGAGCCGGAAGTGCGCGCCCAGCGATGCGGTGCGCGCGGCCGCCGCGGCGACGACGGCCGCGGCGACCTGCAGCAGGTTCTGGTCCTCGAGCTCCGCGGCCGTGCGAGCTCGCCGCGACGGTCGTCGCCAGGCCGCGAGAGTGCGGGCGGCGCGCGCCAGGCCCTCGGCGTCCCGCGTGAGGCCCGCCTCGGCCCACATCAGCTGTTGCAGCGCGGTACGGGTGAACGGCGGTGCGTTCCGCGCCGGCGCGTCGTCCGCGCTCGCCGGTGTGTCCGCGGCCGGCGCGACGGGCGGATGCGGCGCCATCGGCCAGGCCTCGAGCGCGTCGCGGGCGACGGCGTCACCCGCGCGAGCGCCGAACACCGCGCCCTCCAACAACGAGTTCGACGCCAGACGGTTCGCGCCGTGCACGCCGGTGCATGCGCACTCGCCGACCGCGTACAGGCCGGGCAGGCCGGTGCGGCCCTGCAGGTCGGTGCGCACGCCGCCCATGAGGTAGTGCGCGGCAGGCGTCACCGGGATCGGCTCGCGCGCCCAGTCCAGGCCCCGGGCGCGCACCGCCGCGTCGATCGTGGGGAAGCGCCGCGCGAGGAACGCGGCGTGGATGCCCGTGGCGTCCAGACGCACCGGACGCCCGCCCTGCTCGGCCATCCGCCGCGCGATCGCGCGGGCCACCACGTCGCGCGGCGCGAGCTCGCCGTCGGGATGGGCGTCGAACAGGAACCGTCGACCCTCGTCGTCGACGATCGTGGCGCCCTCGCCGCGCACGGCTTCGGACACCAGGAACGGGTCGCCTGTCGCCAGCACGGTCGGGTGGAACTGCACGAACTCGAGATCGGCCGTGGCCGCGCCCGCCCGCAGCGCCGCGGCGATGCCGTCGCCGGTGGCCACGGCAGGATTCGTCGTGTGGGCGTACAGGCACCCGGCCCCGCCGGTCGCGAGGATCACCGCGTCGGCGGGCAGGATGCCGCGACTGCCGGCCACCAGCACGTCGACGCCGGTGACACGTGCGTCGACGACGAGATCGACGAGAAACGCGTGTTCGATGACCCGTACCTCGCTCGCGCGCAGCGCGGCGGGCAGGGCGTGCTCGATGACCCGGCCGGTGGCGTCGCCCCCGGCATGCACGATGCGCGCACGGGAGTGCGCGGCCTCCAGCCCACGGGCGAACGCACCCGAGGCGTCGCGGTCGAACGCCACGCCGCGGGCCACGAGCTCATGGATCCGTGCCGGTCCCTCGCTGGTCAGCACATCGACGGCCGCACGGTCGCCGTGGGCGGCGCCGGCCGCGAGCGTGTCGCCGGCGTGCGCGGCGGCGCTGTCGTCGGGGAAGAGGGCGGCGGCCACGCCGCCCTGCGCGAACGTCGTGTTGGCGGCATCCAGCTCGCCCTTGGTCACGAGCGTCACCTCGCACGAGGCGGCGGCGTGCAAAGCGGCGGTGATCCCGGCGATGCCGCTGCCGACCACGACAACGTGGGTCACGAGGCGTTCTCCCAGGCGGCGGCGGGGGCGGCCGGGGGCTTTGCCGCCAGCATCCGCTCCAGCGCCACGCGGGCGGGCTCGGCGACGTCTTCGGGCACCTGGATGCGGTTGCGCACGTCGCCGGCCAGCAGGCCCTCCAGCACCCACGCCATGTATCCCGGGTGGATGCGGTACATGGTCGAGCACGGGCAGACCACCGGGTCGAGGCAGAAGATCGTGTGCTGCGGATTCTGCGCGGCCAGGCGCTGCACAAGGTTGATCTCGGT
>CALKHM010000131.1 GCA_937988695.1 uncultured Microbacterium sp.
GCGCAGACGGACGGCGTAGTCGCTGTCGGCCTTGCGCTTGGTGCGGCCGTGCTCGCCGGGGCCGTAGGGACGCTTCTCGAGATAGCGCGCGGCCTTCGGCGTCAGCGCGACGCCGAGCGCACGGGACAGGCGGACCTTGCGGCGGTCCTGGGACTTCGTGACCACGAAGTTCTCCTTCGATGACGCGGCCGTGTCTTTCACGGCTCGCGGACGTATCTCCCGCCCTTCGCCCTTCGGGACTGCACGCCGGAACACGCCGGAAGGTCTTCATCAGAAGAGGGGGATGCCCGAAAACTCGGTTTCGAGCCGGTCAAGTCTAACAGACCCGGCGCGTCGGGCCGCATGCCGGCTGTGCGTCGGATGAGAGAGCCCCGGACGGCGTGCTGCGCGACGAGGAACGCGTCCGAGGCCTGCGCGTCCCGGGCGAAACGCAGCGGCCCACGCGCCGCCGCGGCTCACTCCCCCAGGATGCGGCGAATCTTCTCCAGCCGCGTCTGCACGTCGCGCTCGGCGCCCAGCGCCTTCGGCGCGTAGTAGCGGCGACCGCGCAGCTCGTCGGGCAGGTACTGTTGCGGCGCCACGCCGATCTCGCTGTCGTGCGGATACACGTAGCCCTTGCCGTGACCGAGCCGCTTCGCGCCGGCGTAGTGGGAGTCGCGCAGGTGCGCAGGCACCCGTCCGAAACCGCCGGCGCGCACATCGGCGATGGCCGCGTCGATGGCGACATAGGCCGCATTCGACTTCGCCGTCGTGGCCAGATAGGCCGTGGCCTCCGCGAGCGGGATGCGGCCCTCCGGCATCCCGATGAAGGCGACCGCGTCTGCGGCCGCCACCGCGATCTGCAGCGCCTGCGGGTCGGCAAGGCCGACGTCTTCGGCCGCCGAGATGACGAGCCGCCGGGCGATGAAGCGCGGGTCCTCACCCGCCTCGATCATCCGTGCGAGGTAGTGCATCGCGGCGTCGACGTCCGACCCGCGGATGGACTTGATGAACGCGCTGATCACGTCGTAGTGCTCGTCGCCCTGCTTGTCATAGCGCAGCAGCGCCTTGTCGACGGCCTGTGCGACGTGCTCGGCCGTGATCTCGGATGTCGCGGCCTCGGCGTCGCCGGCGGGCGCGGCCAGCGATGCGGCCGCCTCCAGGGAGGTCAGCGCACGGCGCGCGTCTCCAGAGGCCAGGCGCACGAGCGCCGCCCGGGCCCGGTCGTCCAGTGTGAAGGCCCCGGCCAGCCCGCGTGCGTCGGCGACCGCGCGATCGATGAGCAGCCCGAGGTCGTCGTCGCTGAGCGGCTGCAGGGTCAGCAGCAGCGATCGGCTCAACAGCGGCGAGATGACCGAGAACGACGGGTTCTCGGTCGTGGCGGCGATCAGCACTACCCAGCCGTTCTCCACCCCGGGCAGCAGAGCGTCTTGCTGGGCCTTCGTGAACCGGTGGATCTCGTCCAGGAAGAGGATCGTCGACTGGCCGTACAGATCGCGCTGGTTCAGGGCCTCCTGCATGACCTCGCGCACGTCGCGCACGCCGGCGGTCACCGCCGACAGCTCCACGAACCTCCGGCCCGATGAGCGGGCGATGGCCTGTGCGAGCGTGGTCTTTCCCGTGCCCGGCGGTCCCCACAGGATCACCGACACCGACGCCGCCGTCGCCGCCTCCCGGTCGGCCAGGGCCACCAAGGGCGATCCCGGCCGCAGCAGGTGCCGCTGCCCCGCGACCTCGTCGAGCGACGTGGGTCGCATCCGCACCGCCAACGGCGTATGGCCGGCGAACAGGGCGGAGGGGGATGTCACCCGTCCAGGCTATCTTCGGGCGCTGACATCGCGTCGGCTTTGTCCACGCAGCTCCCGCTTGCGTAGGATCGTCCCGGGCCCGGTTGTCCGGGGAACTGCTGTGTGAGGAGGCCTCGTGGCGTCGCGAGCCCGTGACAAGGACGCCCGTGAGCAGCGCGAGCGCGCGCGGGTATATCAGGCCCGCGTCGAGCTGAATGCATCGCGTACGCGTCGGCGCCTGCGCGACAACGTGCTCGGCGGTGTCGTCGGCGCGGTGCTGCTGCTGGGGATCGTGGGCGCCCAGATCGCGTACTACACGGCGGGGCCCGGAGTCCCGGCCCCGGCCCCCAGCCCCACGACCACCACGACATCCGCCGTCACACCGTCGCCCACGCCCACCGGTTGAGCGCTGTCGCCGACGTACTAGGCTGGGAGACCCGTTCCATCCCCGCCGACGGCGACAGCCGTGATGAGGTGCCTCCCGTGACTGCCGACGCAGAGAACACTCCCCCCTCGCCGCCCGTGCCCGCGCCCCCGACCGTGGCGCTGCGAAAGGTGCAGACCGCACCGGTCGCACCCGCCGAGCCGGCCGTGGCCGAGGACTGGGGACGCGTCGACGACAACGGCGTGGTGTCGGTGCGCGAGGGCGACCAGTGGCGTGTGGTCGGCGAGTATCCCGACGGGACCCCTGCCGAGGCCCTCGCCTACTTCGAGCGCAAGTACGCGGACCTCGCTGGCGAAGTCGCCTTGCTGGAGGCCCGCCATCGCGGCGGAGGTGCATCGGCGGCGGATCTGCGCAGCACGGCTGCGGCGGTGCGGGAGAGGACCGTCGACGCCGCCGCCGTCGGAGATCTGCAGGGGCTCGTGGCCCGCCTCGACGCGCTGACGTCGGCTCTCGAACAGGATGCTGCCGCCGAGACGGCCGCGGCCAGGGAGGCGGTGGACGCCGCCATCGCCGAGCGCACCGCCCTGGTGGAGCGGGTGGAGGCGCTGGCCGCGCAAGACCTCGGGTCGGTGCAGTGGAAGCAGACCACCGCCGAGCTCGGCGAGCTGTTCACGCAGTGGCAGGGCCAGCAGCAGAACGGCCCCCGGCTGCCGAAGTCCGTTGCCCAGAAGCTGTGGAAGCGGTTCCGCGATGCCCGCGCCACGCTCGACCGCGCACGTCGGGACTTCTACGCCGATCTCGATGAGGTGCACAAGGCCGCCCGCGCCCGCAAGACCACCCTCATCGAGCGCGCCGAAGCGCTGGCCGCACGCGGTGAGGACGGCATCGGCGCCTACCGTGATCTGCTCGACGCATGGAAGTCGGCGGGACGCGCCGGCAAGAAGGCCGACGACTCGTTGTGGGCGCGTTTCAAAGCCGCCGGCGACGTGCTGTACGGCGCCCGCGCCGACCGCGAGTCCGCCGAGGTCGAGGCGTCACGCGAGAAGATCGACGCCAAGCGGGCCTTGCTCGCCGAGGCCGCGCCGATCGTCGACGAGCCCGACCTCGCCAAGGCCCGCGCGGCGCTGACGGCCCTACAGCGCCGCTGGGACGAGATCGGCCGGATCTTCCCCCGCGACAAGGAGCGCGCTCTCGATGACGATCTGCGCAAGATCGAGCAGAACGTGCGTGGCCGGGAAGACGCCGACTGGAAACAGAACAATCCGGAGACGAAGGCACGCGCGGGCGACATGGCCCGTCAGCTCACCGACGCGATCGCGAAGCTCGAGCAGGAGCTGGCGGCGGCAGAGGCCTCCGGCGACCAGCGGGCGATCGCCGCGGCGGCCGAGGCGCTGCAAGCCCGCCAGGCGTGGCTGAAGGCCGTCTCCGGCTGACCCGCCGTTGTCCACAGGCGGTGCCTCGGACCTTCCGCCGTGAGCACCGGTCCGGCACACTGCCGGTATGCGCCGCCTGCACCTGTACTTCGCCGACGACCCGCTCTCGTCCGCGGAGCTGACCGCGGCATGCCTCGACGGGCACCTGGTGGCGCTGGGCGAGGCGTACATTCCCGCAGACGCGGTCGAGACCGCCGCCCTGCGCGCCGGCTCGCTGTCCCTGTTGCTGGGCAAGACGCTGGCGGCGGCCGGACGCACCGCCGCCTGGGTGCACGGCGCCTTGATCGACCCTCCCGCGCGGCATCGGGTGCAGCGGGTGAGCGTGCGACGGCTCCATCACGTGGTGAACCGTCAGCTGGAGTACCACGACACGCGTCTGCCCGAGCACGACGTCATGGTCATCGGCGGCGTCTGCGTCACGACCCCGGTGCGCACCCTGGTGGACCTGGCCCGCAGCGCGCGCGAGATCGATCACCTCGCGGCACGAGCGCTGCTGCGTGCTCGCGTCGTCCGCACGCAGGAGGGGGCGGCGTGGCTGGAGGCTGCCGGCATCGTTCCCGGAAAGCGCCGGGCCCACGAGAGGCTGCGGTCGTGG
>CALKHM010000132.1 GCA_937988695.1 uncultured Microbacterium sp.
GAACTGGCAGACCGCGACGGCCACCGCATCCGAGGAGGGCATGCCCCCATCCTCGCCGTCTGCGGCCACCGCGGCAAGCCGAGTGCGGTCCGGGCGGGCATAGCCTGGTGTCGGCGGCCGGGTGCCCGGTCGCGGAAAGGTTGACATGAGCGACTCCCCGTATCCGAACCGCACTCCCGAACTGACTCGTCAGCGGCGCGATCTCGTGCCCGACACGTCGGCGGCGTTCGAGGCGTTCAGCAAGCAGGTGTTCGCAGCCGGCGCCCTCGATGAGAAGACGAAGCAGCTCATCGCCGTCGCCGTCGCCCATGTGACGCAGTGCCCGTACTGCATCGATGGCCACACCAAGCAGGCCTCGCGCAAGGGCGCCAGCGACCAGGAGATCATGGAGGCGATCTGGGTCGCCGCCGAGATGCGGGCGGGCGGGGCCTATGCGCACTCGATCATCGCGCTGAACGCGCTGGACGCCGTGCACGGTCATCGGCACGACGGCTGATCGAATGCCCGAGGCCCGCTCGGTCGCGCACGTGCTCGCCGCGCATCCGACCGCCGCGGACAAAGAGGCGTACAAGCAGCTGGCGACCTTCGCGGCAAGGCCGGTCGCGATCGTCGCCGCCGTGCAGGGCCGCTGGGATGTCGCGGTGACGGTCACCGACTTCGTCTCGGTCTCCTACGATCCGCCGACGGTGCTGGTGAGCCTGTTTGGACTCTCGCGCATCGCCGACGCCGTCGTCGCGTCGGGTCGTTTCGCGCTCAGCGTGCTCGCCCACGACCAGCAGGCGGTCGCCGACCGGCTCGGCGAGCCGGGCGCACCGCTGGTGGGGCTCCTCGACCACATCCCGCACTCGCGGCTGGACGAGCGTGCGCCCGCACTCATCGACGGCGCGCTGACCTGGTTCGACCTGCGGGTGGCGGCCGTGCACGAGGCGGCGACCCACCTGCTGGTGGTCGGCGAGGTCACCGCCATGCGCGGTACCCCTCGCGCAGACGCCCGTCCCCTGGTGCGCTGGCGTTCGACGTACGAGAGCGAGAGGATCGTGCCCGGCACCGCCGGATGACGGAATGACGAAGGCCCTCGCTTTCGCGAGGGCCTTCGTCATCTGGTTGCGGGGGCAGGATTTGAACCTACGACCTCTGGGTTATGAGCCCAGCGAGCTACCGAGCTGCTCCACCCCGCGGCACACCCCAAGCCTAACATGCTTCCGTCGGCGCGAGCGCCACCGCGATCCTGCCTCACCGCACTCGGCTCCCGCGGCATCCTGCACCTCCCTCGCACGAATCCGGCCGGTTCGTGCGAGGATCGTGCAGTTCTGCGAGCCGCGAGCCGGTCACTGATCGCCGGACAGCCGCAGCAGGGTGTCCAGCGCCTGGGTGAGGCGGGAGTCGGCCTCGCCGTACTTGGTCCAGTCGCCGGCCTTCATCGCCGCCTCACGGTCGGTCAGGGCCTGCTTGGCCTCCTTCAGCGCGGCCTGGAACGCCACCGACGTGTCGGTCCCGCTCCCGGTCCCGCCGTTCGAGCCGCCCGGCTCGCCGCTCTGCGACGGTGCGGGACTCGGGGTGACGTTCTGGTCGCCGGTGTTCGCGCCGGAGTCGCCGCCGAACAGTGTGTCCAGCGCCTCGGCCAGCGTGTTCTGGAACGCGACCTTGTCGCCGAACGCGACCAGCACCTTCTGCAGGGTCGGCAGCTTGGTCTCGCCAGCGGACTGCACGAACACGGGCTGCACGTACAGCAGGCCGCCGCCCACCGGCAGCGTCAGCAGATTGCCCTTGAGCACCTGCGAGTCGCCGAGTTTGAGGACGTTGAGGAACTGCGACACGTCCGGCTGGGCGTCGAAGTTGTTCTGCACCCGCCCGGGGCCGGGCACCGGGGTGTCGGCGCTGATCTCCAGCATCCGCAGCTTGCCGTAGTCCGGCGCCTTGACGCCGGCCTTGCTCCCGGCGTTCGAGTCCACCGCCAGATATCCCATCAACACGTTGCGGGCGTCGCTGTTGGCCGTCGACTCGGGGATGAAGCTCGTGAACATGGAGTACTCGGGGTCGCTCTGGCCCGGCATCTTCATGGTCAGGTAGTACGGCGGCTGCAGCTCGTCCGGGTTCTGCGGATCCTTCGGCGTGATCCACTTGTTGTCGCTGCGGTAGAACGACTGCGGGTCGGACACGTGATAGGTGCCCAGCACCGAGCGCTGCACCTTGAACAGGTCGGTCGGATACCGCACGTGGCTCATCAGCTCGCCGCTCATGGCCGACAGCGGCTTGACCGTCGACGGGTAGATCTTCTCCCACGTCTGCAGCACCGGGTCGCTGGCATCCCACGCATACAGCGTGACATGGCCGTCGTACGCGTCGACGGTGGCCTTGACCGAGTTGCGCACGTAGTTGATGTCGTCCATCGCGATCGTGGGCGTCGGGTTCGTCGAGTCGGTGATGGCCTGCGAGAAGCTCGTCGTGTGTGAGTACGGGTAGTCGGCGCTGGTCGTGTATCCGTCCACGATCCAGACGATGCGCCCGTCGACCACGCTCGGATACGGGTCGCTGTCCAAGGTCAGGTACGGTGCGGCCTTGTGCACGCGCGTGGCGGGGTCGCGATCGTACAGGATCTGCGAGTCGGCGTTGATACTGTCCGAGAACAGGATCTGCTCGGACTGGAACTTCAGCGCGTACACGAGCCGGTTGAACCAGTTGCCGATGTTCGGGCCGCCGTCGCCGGTGAAGGTGGTCTTCACCTCGTTCGAGCCGTCACTGCCGGACAGGTAGTCCAGCTCGATGGACGGCGAGGATGCCGGTGCGCCCACGATCGAGTAGTTCGGCGAGTGCTCGCCGAAGTACACCCGCGGCTGGAAGTCCTTGCCCAGGAACCCGGTCGTGGGGATGCCGCGCTCGAGGAACACCGGCATGCCGTCGCTCGTGCGCGCATTGCCCTTGGCGATCACGATGCCGTAGCCGTGCGTGTAGATCTGCGTGGTGTTCTGCCACGTCGCGTTGGCGCCCAGCGCCGCGAGGTTCAGCTCGCGCACCGACACCACGGCATCCTGCGACGTGCCGTCGATCTCGTACCGGTCGACGTCCATCGGGTTCTGGAACTGGTAGTACGACCGGTACTGCTCGAGCTGCTGCACCGTGGGCGGGATCATCGCCGGGTCCATGATGCGGATCTGGGCGGTCGTGTCGGCATCGGCGCGCAGCTGGCCCTTGGTGGCGTCGGTCTTCGCGGCGAAGTTCGTGGTGTCCATGCCCTTGATGCCGTAGGCCACGTCGGTGGCATCCATGTTGCGCTGGAAGTACTCGGGCTGCAGGCTCAACTGGTTGGGCTTGACCTGCACGACGCTGACGAACCACGGATAGGCCATCCCCAGCACGATCGCCGACACGATCAGCAGTCCGGTCGCGATCAGCGGATACCGCCAGTGCCCGACGACGGCCGTGACGAAGAAGAGGATCGCCACCAGCGCGGCGATGACCGCGAGGATCATCTGCCCGGGGATCACCGCGTTCACGGTGGTGTAGTCGGGGCCGGTGATCATCCCGTTGTCGGAGACCAGCGTCTTGTATCTGTCCAGCCACAGGCTCGCCGCCTGCACCAGGAGGTAGACACCGGCCAGCACCGCGAACTGGATGCGTGCGGCCCGGGAGATGCGCAGCTCGCGGTTGGCGATGCGCACCGAGCCGTACAGGTACGACACGACCGCCGAGACCAGCAGGCAGATCAGCAGCACGGCCGAGGTGAACCCGAGCACGGCGCTGTAGAACGGCAGCGCGAACATGTAGAAGCCGGTGTCGAGCCCGAACTGCGGGTCTTTCACGGTCGTGCTCACGCCGTTCAGCCACATCGCCGTGGTCTCCCATTGCGTGGATGCCGCGAACCCGGCGAAGAAGCCGAAGAAGATCGGGATCCCCCACATGCCCAGGCGCCGCAACGGCTCGACGACCTCCTGGTAGCGGTCCAGCTGCGAGCTCAGCCGCGCGTAGACCGGACGCAGCCGGTAGGCGAGCTGGATGCACAGCCACACCGGCAGCGCCATGCCGAAGAACCCGATGGCGAACATGCTGATCCGCGCCAGCCACTGCGTGGTCAGCACCCGTGAGAAGCCGAGCTGCTCGTACCAGAGCCAGTCGCTGTAGAGGTTCGCGAACACGAAGAACGCCACCACGAGCGCGGCGATGACCACGAGTGAGATCGCGATGACGCGACGAGAGCGGTGGGGCGTGGCCGGAGCAGGTGCAGGTGTCGAGGTCACTCCCTCATCCTAGGAGTGAGTCTGTGTGGATCGGGTGTGAACGATCAGGATCCGGTGCACGTGGGAAGCGCGGCGATGTCGCTGCCGGTGCGCAACGCGTCCAGCACATGCAGCGAGTCGTCGAGGGTGCCCACGGCGAACACGCGCAGTCCCGACGGGATGTGCCCGACGACCTCGTCGCAATTCGACCGGGGCGCGAGGAAGTACGCCGCCCCGGCGCCCTTGGCCCCGTACATCTTCTGGCGGATGCCGCCGATGGCGCCCACATCGCCCTTCGCGTCGATCGTCCCGGTGCCGGCGACGTTCTTGCCGCCGTTGAGGTCTCCCGGAGTGAGCGTGTCGATGATCCCGAGCGCGAACATCATGCCGGCCGATGGGCCGCCGACGTTGTTCAGCTGCAGGGTCACGTCGATGGGGAAGGTGAAGTCGGTGAGAAGCGTCACGCCGATCAGCCAGGTCGTCGTGCCGGCGGACGTGCTCTTGCGCGGTGTGACCCGCACGGTCGTGGACGCGCCGTCTCGCAGCACCGTCATGGTCACCGGCGCGCCGTCGGCCTTCGCGATGACCTTGCGCAGCGTGTCGACGTCGGTGATCGTCGTGCCGTCGGCGTGGGTGATGACATCCCCCTTGCGCAGGACGTCCGCCGACGCGGACGCGTCGGTGAACCCCTGCACGGTGATCCTCGGGGTGACCCGGTAGCCGAGATGGCTCAGCGCCGCGGCCGTGGCCTCCTTCTGCGAGTCGGTCATCATCTCCGCCGACTCCTGGTCGCGTTGCCGGGTGGTCTGACCCTGCGGGAACACGGCGTCGATCGGCAGCACGGCCTTCGAGGGGTCGAACCAGGCCGCCGCCAGCTCCAGCCACGACGGCGTACGGTCACGATCGCCGACCACCTGCACGGTCAGCAGGTCCAGCGTGCCGGCGGTGGGATAGGTCTTCGCGCCGGAGATCGAGATGAGCGGCACCTGCTTGTTGTTCGCGTCGGCAGCGGTGCCCAGCGTGTTGAACACCGGGCCGGGCCGCTGGATGACGTACGCGGTGGGCAGGAACGTGATCACCAGGAGCACGACCAGGGCGATCGTCAGCGCCCAGACGCCCACCACGGCGCCGCGCGGACGTCGTGTGTGCGGGGCGGGAACCACGGAGACGTTCTCGTCGAACAGCGACACCTGCGCCCCTCATCCTGTCGTCATGTCTGACGTTCGCGACCGGCGTACTGACAGGCAGCCACCGGCCGGGATCCGGCTGATCCGTGCGACTAGCGTAGAACCACACCCCAGGACCCTGCTGAAAGGCGGCTGAAGTGGCAGACGACGACCGCAACCCGGAAGACGACTTCCAGGAGATGCTGCGCCGGCTGTTCGGCGGGCAGGACGGCAGCGGTCCCGATCCCGAGCAGCTCGAGCAGCTGCGGGCCATGGGCGTGGACCCGGCCATGATGGAGAACGTCATGCGCCAGCTGCAGGCGGCGTTCAGCAGTGCGCCCGCCGGCGGCATCTCGTGGGAGGTCGCGCAGCGTCAGGCCCTGCACATCGCCAACCAGAGCGACCTGGGCGTGACCAGCGGACAGCGCGGCGAGTTCGATCAGGCGTTCGCGTTGGCGACGCTGTGGCTCGGCGAGGTGACCAGCATCTCGGACCTCGCTGAGCCCCCACGCGCGCTCAGCCGCGGTGGTTGGGTGGAGGCGACCATGCCGGTGTGGCAGGAGCTGGCCGAGCCAGTGGCCACCAGCATCGCCGACGCGCTCACCGAGGCCATGCGCAGCCAGGCACCGGAGGACATGCAGCAGGTGATCGCCGGCGCAGGCCGAGTCATGCGCACCATCGGCGGAAGCCTGTTCGCCACCCAGCTCGGGCAGGTGATCGGTCAGCTCTCCCTGCAGGTGGTCTCCGGCGGGGACGTCGGCATCCCGGTCATGCCCGCCGGCGAGGCGGCGATCCTGCCGCAGAACTTCGCGGACTTCGGGCGCGACCTCGAGGTCCCCGAGGACCAGCTCGCCCTGTACCTGGCCACCCGAGAGCTCGCCCACGCACGCCTGTTCCGGCACGCGAAATGGCTGCGACTGCACGTGATCAGCCAGGTCACGGAGTTCGCCCGCGGCGTGCACGTGGACATGGACGCGCTCGAGGACCTCGCGTCGCGGTTCGACCCGCAGCATCCCGACGAGCTGCGTGACGCGCTTTCCAGCGGCGCCCTGCTGCCGCAGCACTCGCCCGCGCAGACGGCGGCGCTGGAGCGGCTGGAGAACCTGCTCGCCCTCATCGAGGGCTGGGTGGAGGTGGTCACGGCGGATGCCACCACCCGGCTTCCGCACGCCGCGCGCATCGCCGAGGCCGTGCGCCGCCGCCGTGCGGTGGGCGGCCCGGCGGAGAAGGCGCTGGGGTCGCTGGTCGGGCTGGAGCTGCGCCCTCGCCGGATGCGCGAGGCCGCGGCGATGTGGCGGGCGGTCACGGATGCCGTGGGCACGGCCGGCCGCGACGCGCTGTGGGACTACCCCGATCTGATGCCCGCCTCCGGCGACATCGACGACTCGCGCAGCCTCATCGAGCGTCTGCAGGCACGGGCCCGCGGCGAGCAGCCCGCCCGCGACGAGATGGATGAGGCGCTGGACGCGCTGCTGCGCGGCGACGTCCCGCCGGCCGCCGACCCCGGCGACGACACGCCGGGTGACGGGCGCGCAGGCGACACGCCGGGTGACGGGCGCGCAGGCGACACGCCGGGCGACGACGACGCGCCGGGTGACGACGACGCGCCGCACGGGCCGCAGCCGGTCTGATCCGCCGCACTCCGGCCGACGGCTGCCCGAATCGCGGGCCCGAGGCGGCGTCCTGTCCTCCCCAGACGCGGATGTTCCCACATCCTCCGGCCGGTTCTGTGGATAGCGCTCCCCCCCGCGGGGCGAAGGCGCACAATCGGGGGCATGCTGCATCTGGCCCCCGCCTATCCCCCGCTGTGGCGCACGCCCGACCTGCTGCAGTTCGGACTCGAGCCGGTGGCGGTGCTGGATGATCCCGACCGCTGGGTGCAGCGGATGGTGGAGGAGCTGCAGCGCGGTCTGCCGGAGACCGCGCTCGACCCGGTCGCCCTCGCGCTGGGCGGCACGGTCCGCCGCGCGCACGACCTCATCGCGCGCCTGGGCGCGGCGCTGGAGTCGCCCGATCCCCGCCCGCCGGCGGGTCCGGCTGCCGTGCAGGCTCTCGGCACAGGCACCGCCGCGGCCGCGCACGCGGTCGCCGAAGGTCTGCGTGCCGGCGGCGTGCGCCTCGTCGACGACACCGACAGGGGTCTGAGCACCACGGTGCTCGTGGGCGCCTACGTGATCGATCCGTGGGTGATCCGTCCGCTGATGAGCACGGATGCCGCGCACCTGGCTGTCGTCGTGAACGGCGGCGAGATCACCGTCGGCCCGTTCGTGCGCCCGGGGGCCACGGCGTGCCTGTTGTGCGCCGAGGCCGCCCGCCACGACGCCGATCCGGCCTGGCCGGCCGTGGCTGCCCAGCTTCTGGGCCGCGCCGCGCCGCCGGTCGCACCGGGCACCGCGATCGAGGCGGGCCTGGTCGCGGCGCGGCTGCTCACCGAGCCGGGGGGGCCGGACGGCGCCGTGCCGTCGGTGACGCTGTCGGCGAAGACGAGCCGCCGCCGCTGGCGGGTGCATCGACCGCATGAAGACTGCGGCTGCCGATCTCCTGCAGGAAACGCGACGGGCTCCGCGACGCACGCGACGCACCCGAGCGCGCCCAGGACAGCGACAACGAGCGCGCCGCCCGCGTGATGCCGACATATGCCAAGCGCCGCTCCTCGTCGACCTGCTCGAAGGTCGTGGCGTACGAGATCGGCAGCAGCCCCTCGCTCATGCCGACCAGATGCACGTGATCCCATTCCAGCCCCTTGGCGGCGTGCAGCGTGGCAAGGGTCACCGTGCGCAGCGGAAGCTCGTGCTGGTCTTTCGCACGCGCCATCAGGTCGTCGGTGAACCCGCGCAGACTCGTGCTCTGCGGAGCATCCTCGGCCAGACGCAGCAGTGCGCGACGTGCCTCCCACGCATCGCGCAGCGCGCCGCCGGCCGGCGGTGCCTCGTCGGTCAGGCCGAGCGAGCGCAGCACATCGCGCACGGTGTCCACGAGCCCTCCCGCCAGCGGCGCCACCGATGCGCCTCGCAGGGCCAGCACTGCCTGACGCACCTCCGGCATGTCGAAGAAGCGCCGGCCGCCCAGAACCGTGGCTGGCACTCGCTCCTCGGCCAGAGCCTGCAGCAGCTGTGCCGACTGCGCGTGCGCGCGATAGAGCACGGCGACGCGCTGCGGGTCGATCCCCGAGCGCAGTTGCGCGGCCACCGCTGCCGCCACCCCCCGCGCCTCGGCGACGTCGTCGTCGAACGCCTGCACCTGCGGGATCCGGCCGCCGGATGCGGCACCGCCAGGAGGCTGCAGGCGAAGCGCCCCTGGCCGAGCTCGCATGAGCTCGTTCGCCACGTCGAGGATCTGCGCGTCGCTGCGATAGCTCGTCTCCAGCCGCACGACGCGGGCGTCCGGGTACCGGCTGCCGAACTCCAGGAGGTACGACGCGTCGGCGCCGGCGAACGAGTAGATCGTCTGGCTGGCGTCGCCCACCACGCACAGGTCGCGGCGCTCCCCCAGCCACAGCTGGAGCAGCCGATGCTGCAGCGGCGAGACGTCCTGGAACTCGTCGACGGTGAAGTGCCGGTACTGCTCGCGCACGGCCACCGCCACGCGGGGCTCGGCCTCCAGCATCCCTGCACAGGCCAGCAGCACATCCTCGAAGTCGAGCTGACGACGCTCGTCCTTGAGCTTCTCGTAGGCGCGCTGCAGGTCGACCACCCGGTCCACGCCGAGCCGGCCCACCCCTTGCGCTCGTGCGCGCGCATAGGCGTCGAACGAGCGCATGGTGACCTTGCGCCACTCGATCTCGGCCGCCACGTCGCGCAGGGTCGGCGTGTCCAGGTCGAGCCCGATGCCGTCGGCCGCGTGTGCGAGCAGCCGCACCTTGTTGTCGACGATGCTCGGCGCCGTGTCGCCCGCGACCGTCGGCCAGAAGTAGTTGAGCTGCGACAGCGCCGCGGCGTGGAACGTGCGGGCTGCCACCCCGGCCACGCCCAGCGCCCGCAGACGTCCGCGCATCTCGCCTGCGGCTTTCGTCGTGAAGGTCACCGCCATCACCCGGCCGGGCGAGTAGGCACCGGTGTCCACACCGTGCGCGATGCGGTGGATGATCACGCGGGTCTTGCCGGTGCCCGCGCCGGCCAGCACGCACACCGGGCCCCGCAGGGCCGTCGCGGCCTCGCGCTGGCGCTCGTCGAGGCCGTCCAGCGGGGACGGGCTCACGCGGTCTCCGCGTACCAGTCGGCGATCAGCCGCCGTGCGATCGAAGCGCTGCCGGGCAGCAGCAGGCCGTCGCCGCCGGCCACCCAGTCCCCGCGCTCGAGCGCCTCGCCGATCTCGGCGCGGCTGAACCAGCGCACCGCGGCGATCTCGTCGCCGTCGGGTCGCACCTCGTCGTCGGCCACGGCGCGAGCACGGAACCCGAGCATGAGCGAACGCGGATACGGCCACGACTGCGACCGCTGGTATTGCACGTCGCGCACCCGGACGCCCGCCTCTTCGAACAGCTCGCGCTCGACGGCGGCCTCGGCCGACTCGCCCGCCTCCACGAATCCCGCGAAGCACGAGAACCGGTTCGCTCCCCACAGCGCGTTCGACCCGAGCAGCAGTCGGGCAGGCGCCGAGGCACTGGTGACCGCCACGATCACGGCCGGATCGGTGCGCGGGAAGTGCTCCGCCCCGCACCCCACGCATCGACGTGACCAGCCGGCGTTCTCGACCTCGGTCGCCGCGCCGCAGCGAGGGCAGTACGCCGAGTCCGCCAGCCATCGGGCAAGGCTCGTCGCGGTGGTCAGCACGTCCGCCTCGTCGGCGCTGAGCACACCGCCCACGGTGCGCAGCGATCCCCACGCGCCGTCGGCCAAGCCGTCGGCGTCCACGCGCGCCATCAGCAGCGCCCTCTCGTGCGTGTCCCGACCGAGGAACGCCCACAGCGCGTCATCGGGCACCTCCGCCGCCGACCGCCAGCGCAGCGCGGTGCCGTCGGTGAGCTCGACGGCGTCGCCGCGCACCAGCAGCACGCGGGTCGAGGCGTCTTCGCGCAGGCGTTCCCGCAGTCCGGGGGCCGCGCGTTCCAGGGCGCTGCGGTCGAATCCGGCGGCTGCCGCCGCCGCGGCAGGCGCACTCGCCTGTGTGGTCATCGATACCTCCGTGCCGGGCGTGGCGACGCGTCCGGCCGCTCCGCGCGACCTACCCTGGGGGCATGGCACGCTCACCCCTCACTCTAGCGGCGACAGTGACCTCAGCCCTGCCGGGAGCGAGCGTCGTCGACGTCCGTGCGCTCACCGAGCACGCCGCCGGACGGTTCGACTCGGCCGTCGCGTCTCTCGCCGATGGCAGCTCGGTCGTCGTGCGCGTGGCAGTGGATGCCGATGCGGCGGCGGAGCTGGATGCCGAGTCGCGTGCGCTGCAGGCTCTGACCGGCGGCGTGCGCGCTCTGCTGCCGTTTGCCGCACCGGTGCTGCATGGGCGCCTCGCGCAGCAGTCCGGCACCGCGGTGGTCGTGGACCACCTGCCCGGCTACCGTGTCGATGCGGCGCACGTCCCGTCCGGGCGCGGCGCGGCCACCTCGCTCGGGGCCGCGATCGCCGCCGTGCACGCCCTGCCGGAGTCGGTGGCCCGTGCTGGGGGGCTTCCCTGTCTGTCGGCCGTGCAGGTGCGCGATGACGTGTCGCGACTGCTGGACCGCGTCGCGGCGAGCCACCACCGTGTGCCGGTCTCGCTGCTGTCGCGGTGGAGCCGGGCGCTGGCCGCCGACCGGCTGTGGCTGTTCGAGCCGACGGTGACCCTGGGCGGCACGACCGCCGACGCGTTCCTCATCGAGGACCGTGGCGGCGTGCCGACGGTCAGCGGACTGCTCGTCTGGCATGGACTGGGCGTGGGCGACCCCGCCGTCGACCTGCGCTGGCTGTCGTCGGCGCCCGACGCCGCCGACGACGTGCTCGGCGCCTACCTGTCGGCCAGCGCACGCACTCCGGATGCGGCGCTGGGCGTGCGCGCACGACTGTACGCCGAGCTCGAGTTCGCGAAGTGGCTCGTGCACGGGCACGACGCCGGTGCCGACGAGATCGTCGAGGATGCCGTGGGACTGCTCACCGCTCTCGCGGACACCGTGGTCGATGACGACCTGCTCGCGGAGGACGGCTCAGACATCGACGATGCGCTGGCGCTCATCGGACGGGTCCCCGTCGCGCCCGCCAGCGACGCCGACACGTCCCTGCAGACCGACGCGTACCAGGCCGGCGACACGTCGCTGTTCGCCGAGGCCGCCGTGGACGGCCCGGCGGCATCCGCCCCCGACCCGGAGGAGACGGCGCCGTTGGAGATGTCGGACTGGGTGTCCGACAGCGCCCGCGACCAGGACGACGACCGCGACGGCGATGCCGACCGTGCGGCCGAGGCGGCGCTGCGCCGCTGGGCGTCGTCCTGATCAGCCGCGCACGATGACGTCGTGCGCGAGGTAGCACAAGGTCACGTCGATCCGGTCGAGCGGGACGCCGTGCTTCGCGTGGTAGGCCCGTCGGTACAGCTGCAGCTGCAGCATCCGCTGCTCGCGTTCGGCGGCATCCCGCGGGGCCGACCCGGTCTTCCAGTCGACGATCTCGATGCGATCGCCGCGCCGATACACCGCGTCGAGCTTGCAGATGGCAAGGTGCGTCGTGCCGTCGAGATCGGTGAACGGGAAGTCGATCTCGGTCTCGACCTCCAGGGGGGACAGCTGCGCCCACTCGGAACGTTCGAACGCCTCCTGCAGGGTGCGCAGCGCCGCGGCGTCGGCGTCGGCGGCCGCGTCGTCCTCGCCCTCCCAGAGCGCGTCGTCCAGTGAGCCGGCGGTGCCGACCAGGCCCGAGCGGCGCTCCACCCACGCATGGAACAGGGTGCCCAGTCGCGTCTGCCGGTACGGTCGCTCGGGCATGGGGCGGGCGATGGCCGCGAGGGTGCCCGCATAGTCGGCGACGAAGTCCTTGTACCGGGACGCCGGGATGCGCACGGGGGCACGCGCGGCGGGAGCGCCCGCGGCGCGCTCCGCCAGCAGCAGGGCGAGGTCGTCGTCGGCGACCGGCGGAACGCCCGTCCCCGCCGATCGCACGGCGACGGCGGCCTGCTGCACGCGTGCCCGTCGGGCGCCCAGCGCGTCCATCGGCCACATGAGCAGACGCCGACGCCCGGCGAACGGGTTCTCGCCGGGATCGCCGCCGGGCAGCTCTACGCCGATCGCGTCGGCGATCTCGCAGAGGAACCGGCTGTGACCGCGCGGCTTGACGGTGCCCGCCCACGGCGATCCGCTCAGCAGCAGGTGATCGCGGGCGCGGGTCACCGCGACGTAGGCGAGTCGGCGATCCTCGCCGATCTGGCGCTCCCGATTCGCGGCGGCGAAGTCGGCCATGGCCTCTTTGAGCTCCTGCTGCGTCTGCGCGCCCTGCCAGCGCAGTTGCGGCAGCCACGCGTCGTCGCCGCGGAATGCCGAGGGCAGGATGCCGAAGCCCAGCCAGCCGCTGGTGTCCTTGGCGCCCGTGGGCAGCTCTGACTCCACCATCCGCACCACGGCGACGGCATCCCATTCCAGCCCCTTCGAACCGTGGATGGTCAGCAGCTGCACGACGTCGTCCTCGGGCGGCTCGGTGCGCGGCGCGAACTCGTCGAGCTGTTCGGCGTGATCGAGCCAGGCCAGCAGCGCCGGCAGCGATCCGGACTCGTCGGTGGCCAGGAACGCGTGCACCTCGTCGACGAACGCGCGCAGCTGTGCGGAGGCGATGCGTGCGGGCCCGCGGGTCTCGTTGGCGGCCAGCTCCACGTCCAGCCGCAGCTCGAGCTCGATCATGCGCACGAGTTCCGCGATGGGAACCGACGCGCTGCGACGCAGCCCCGCGAACACCGCCGCGGCCTCACGCAGCCGTTCGCGCGCCGCCGGAGTGAAGCCGGCGAGCCAGCCGTGATCGTCGGGGACCCGCAGAAGGAAGTCGAGCGCGTCGATGAGCGATCCGCGCTCGTCGCCCGATGATGCGCGCACGCGCGAGCCGACCTCGGCCGCGAGCCGCTGACCCGCCACGTCGTGCTCTCCGATGCGCCGCGCCAGCACCGACAACGCGCGCAGGTCCGCCAGCCCGATGGCCCAGCGGGGCCCGCCGAGCAACCGGATCAGCGCCGAGCCCGCCCGCGGGTCGCAGATCACCCGCAGAGCACTGACGACGTCCGCCACCTCCGGGGTCGACAGCAGGCCGCCCAGGCCCAGGATGCGATGCGGGATGCCACGGGCACCCAGCGCGTCGGCGAAGCGCACCATGTGCTTCTTGCTGCGAAACAGCACGGCTCCCGTCGTCGGGCGCCCCCGTGCCGCCCGTGCGCTGCGCACCTCGGCGAACCACCCGGCCACGCGGGCAGCCTCCGCGTCGACGTCGCCCAGGGCGGAGATCTCGACCTGGCCCTCCGGCGCGCCGGGCCGCGCCTGCAGCACGCCCACCGGTACCGTCGCCGTTGCCGCCAGCGGTGCGAGCACGGCCGAGGCCGCCGCGAGCACTCCCTTGCTGTTGCGCCAGCTCGTCATCAGCGCATACCGGCCGCATCCGCCTCTGGAAGCGAAGGCGCTGGCGAAGCCGCCGAGGTTGCCCGCGCTCGCACCGCGCCAGCCGTAGATGGCCTGATGCGGGTCTCCCACCGCCATCACCGCGCTGTCGGCGAACAGCCTCGCCAGCAGGCGGGTCTGCACCACGGAGGTGTCCTGGTACTCGTCCAGCAGCACGACCCGGTAGCGATCCCGCAGCTCCGCGGCCACGGCGGGATGCGCATCGACGATCTGCAGGGCCCCGGCGACCTGATCCGAGAAGTCGAGCACGCCCAGCCGACGCTTGTGCACCGCGTACTCGCGCGCGAGGTCGACGAGCACCTCGAGCGCGTCGATGTTGTTCACGGCCGTGCGCACATCGGCGTACACCGTCGTGCCCTTGCGCGTGGACGGCAGATCGAGCAGGCGTCGGAAGCGGGCGGGAAAGGCGGCGAGCTCGTCGAAGTCGACGAGGTTGTCCACGCCATCGCGAGCAATGCGCAGGGCGGCGTCGATGATCGTGCGCGGCGACCGGTCGATGTGCTCGAGCCGCTCGTCATCGCAGCCGTACACGACCCGTCGCATGAGCAGCCATGCGGCCGACTCGCTCATCACCGCGGCCTCAGGGTCGCGGCCGATGCGCACGGCATGCTCGCGGACGATGGCGTCGGCGAAGCTGTTGTAGGTGGCCACGGTGGGACGGTGCAGCAGGTTGTCGTCGGTGTCGGCCTGAGGCTGCGCCCCGACCTGCGCGGCCAGCTGTGCCATCGCCGCACGCCGGCTCCGCTCCGGGGCGCCGGCGCGTTCGAGGTCGGCGAACGCCTCCAGCGCGCCCGAGGCGTGCAATGCGGGAAGATGCGCCAGCAGCCCGTGCCGCTCGTATTCGGCCAGCCGCGCCAGGCGCCGCTGGATCCGTTCGGCCAGCTCTCCTGTCGCCTTGCGGGTGAAGGTCAGCCCCAGAACCTCGTCGCGGCGGACGATGCCGTTCGCGACGAGCCAGACGACGCGTGCCGCCATCGTCTCGGTCTTGCCGCTGCCCGCGCCTGCGACCACGATCGCGGGCGTGAGCGGCGACGAGATCACCTCCGCCTGGTCGGCCGTGGGCGGGAACTGGCCGAGGGCCGCCGCGATCACGCGCGGCGAGAGTGCGGCGGTCACGAGGCGCTCACCGGGCCGATCGTGTGGATGCGGCACAACCCGTGCGTGTGCTCGTCACGGCAGTGCTCCTCGTACGGCGCGACGAACTGCGCCGACCGCATCACGTCCACCGCAGCGTGCACGCGCTGCTCGAACGCCTGCCTCGCCCGGTCGTCCAACGGCGGCTGCCACGGCTCGGCGAACTCCTTGCTCTTGGCCTGCGGCCGCAGCACCAGCAGCTTCGCCCCGCCGGCCGCGTAGCCCTGCGTGCCGTCGATCACGCCCGTCTCGAACGCCAGCTGGTAGGCGGCCAGCTGCGGATTGTCCACGACCTTCGCATCGCTCTGCGGCTCGCTCTTGCCGGTCTTCAGGTCGACGATGACCACGCGGCCGTCGGCAGTCAGCTCCACCCGATCGATGTCGCCGCTGAGCACGGCGCCGTGCTCGGCATCCGCTGCGATCGAGATCGGAACCTCGAAGTGCCGCTCCGCATCGATCAGGCGGCCGCCGGCGGCGGCGAACCCCCGCAGATACACGGCCAGCCGCCGCACCAGGTCGCGCGCCTGCCGCCGCGTCGCCCGGTCGAGCCAGGGCGCCTCGAACTCGAGCTCGCCCCAGCGCTCTGTGACGAACTGCCACAATCGCTGCTCATCGGCGTCGCCGGCGTGCTCGAGCGCCGCGTGGACGATGGTCCCGAGGCCCGCCGTGGTGCTTCCCGCGTCACCGCCGAGGTCGCCGATGACCCAGTCCAGCTGGCACGTCTCCAGCGCCTGCAGCCGCGATGGCGACACGCGCACGTCCTCTCGGGCGAGGTCGCGCAGCGGCGCGGTCGAGGTGACAGGCGCGACGCCGTACCACTGCCCGGGGTCGGCGCCGGGAACACCGGCGGCCGCCAGCAGGGCGAGCTGCCCGGCCGCGTGCGCGGGCGTCGGCCCGCGCCGGTCGACGCGCGGCTCGGTCAGCGCGCGGCGATGCTGGGCGACCAGGCCCCGCAGCGTCAGCGGGTGGTCGGCCAGGCGACCCGTCGGCACCGGATCGGGGAGCAGCTCGAAGAATGCGCTCGGACCGGTGTCGTCATCGTCGACGGCGGTGACCACGACCCGCGACCTCGCCCGGGTCACGGCCCGGGCGAACAGCCGCAGCTCGTCGTGCAGCGCCTGACGGCGCCGGTCCAGCATGTCCTGCGCACCGCGCTCTCCCGGCGCGCGTCTGCCGGCCTCGGCCAGCCGCCACGTCTCCAGCAGGCTCCCCCGCAGCCGCGTGTTCGGCCAGACGCCCTCCTGCACGCCGGCGATCACGACCGTGTCGTACTCGACCCCCAACGCCGCCGCCGGGGTGAGCACGGCGATCCCCGTGCCGGTCTCGGCCGTCTCCAGGCGGTCCTCGGCGACGTCGCTGTGCAGGATGCCGCGCACGAACGTCATGGGCTTCTCCGATGCCGCATCGCGTCGCTCGCCGAATCGCTTGGCCGCCTGGAAGAGGGCGACCACGGCGTCGAGGTCGCGGTCGGCCTGCACCGCCACCGGCCCGTTCCCCCGCGCGGCCTGCGCCCACGTGCGGTCAAGGCCCGAGCTCTCCCAGACCGTCCACAGCAGCTCGTGGGCGGTCGCACCCTGCGCGAGCTGCTCGCCCACCCGCGCGACGGCCTTCGCGATCCGCGAGGCCCGGCGTGCCTCGCGCAGATCGACCAGGTCGAACTCGACGGGATGCCGCGCCGCCGACAGCAGCAGTTCCTTGCCCGTTCGTTCCCCGCCCGCGCGCAGCTCCTCGTGCCGCAGCGCGGTGCGCAGACGTCGCAGCTGCACGGCGTCGAAGCCACCGACGACCCCGAGCAGCACGTCCTCAAGCGCGGCAGCCGCCCACTCCTGCGGATCGGTGGCCGCCAGCTCGACGACGTGCAACAGGTCCTGCACCGGGCGCAGCGCCCCCAGGGGTCGACCCGGTCCTGCCGCCCGCGCGGGCACCTCCCGCGCCGACAGCTCGGCCTCCAGCGCGGCCACCTGACGCGTGTCATGGGCGATCACCGCGCAGGCGTCCCATGGCACGCCATCGAGGAGGTGACGCTCACGCAGCAACCGCGCGATCACGTCGTACTCCTCGGCGGCCGAGCGCACGGTCATCACCTGCACCGCGCCGTCGTCGGGCGCCCCGGTGGGCGGGCGGCGGTGTGCGACGCCACCCGACGTGCCGATGCGCTCGATGACGGTGCGCGCGAGGTCCGTCAGCCGCGCGGGAGCACGGTGCGGCACGTCCAGCACGTGGGCGCTCGCCAGTGCGCCACGCAGCCGGGCGAAGTTCTCCGGCGTGGCCCCACGGAACGCACCGGTGGCCACATCCGGGTCTCCGAACGCCAGCACGGCGATGCCGCGCGCATGACACGCCTCCAGCAGCTCGACGCCGCCGAGGGTCAGCTCCTGCGCGTCGTCGACGAGGATCGTGCGCAGCCGGGAGAACCCGCCCAGCGCCGCGTCGTCGGCCGTTCGCACGAGGCCCACCGCCTCGCGGACGAGCCCCGCTGCATCACGGTACGCCCCGCGCATGTCGGCACGCACCTGCAGGTACTCGGTGAAGAACGACGCCAGCGCTCCCCAGGTCTCGACACCGTCGCGCGCACCCCACGAGCGCAGCAGGCCGGGCTCGACGCCGAGCGTCGTGCACTCCGCCAGAAACGCGCGCACCTCGCTGCGGAACCCCTTCGTCGCGCGCACGTCGGCCGACAGCCATGCCGGCCATCGCCCGAGGCCGGATGCCTCATCCTGCGCATCGCCGTCGAGCAGATCATGGATCAGCTGGTCTTCGTCGCCGCCGGTGAGCAGCCGCGGCGGCTCACCGCCGGCGTGCACCTGGGCGCCGCGCACGAGCCGGAACGCGAACGAGGCCACCGAGTGCGCAAGCGCCCCTGCGGTGGCCCGCCGCACGGCCAGGCCGAGCCGATCGCGCAGCACCGTGGCCGTCGGCCGACTGGGCGTGAGCACGAGCAGGCGCTCGGCGTCCACGCCCGTCGCCACAAGCGCCTGCACCCGCGCCACCAGGGTCGCCGTCTTGCCCGTCCCCGGAGCTCCGGCCACGGTGCCCGAGGCGTCGAGCGGCAGGTCGACGATCGCGCGCTGCGCGCGATCGAGGGCGAGCGCGGCCGTGGTGGCGGCCGGCATCCGGGTGCTGCTGTCCATCGTCCTGCCACGCTAGCGTCTCGCACCGACACCGCCCGGTCGCCGGCGTTCGCGCACAGCGTGCGCACCCTCGGGCGGGTGCCCGCGCGGGTGCCGTAGAGTCGTGGATATCCGTACCGCACGGCACAGAAAGGCAGTGATCCGTGGAGATCCGCATCGGCATCGTGAACACCGGACGAGAGCTCAACTTCGAGACCGACGAGACCCCGGACGCCGTGCGCACCGCGGTGACCTCGGCTCTGGAGTCCTCCGCCACGCATGTGAGCTTCACCGATGCGAAGGGCAACGCGTTCATCGTGCCGACCGCCGTCCTGGCCTACGTGGAGCTGGGCACCGAGGACGTGCGCAAGGTGGGCTTCGTCGCCTGATGGAGATCGTCCTGGCCCTCATCTACGGTGCCGCGGTCGGTGCGCTCGCGCATTTCACGCTGCCACGACGCGACACGCGCGGCGTGGCGCTGGCGCCGATGGTGGGCGCCGTGGCCGGCGGCGGGATCTGGACGCTGTTGACCTGGGCCGGTCTTTCCACGGCGAACCTGTGGCTGTGGCTGGCGGCCGTGGTGGTCCCCGCCCTCGCCGTCTACGTGCTGCTGCCGGTGCTCGCCTGGGTACGCGACGCACACGACGACCGCGAGCGTGAACGACTGCGCATCTCCTGAGGCGCGTCGCGGTCAGGCGGTCAGCCCCATCGCCTGCATCCGTCGTGCATGGGCGGCCAGCAGCTCGGTGAACACCGGCTCGACCTGCTCGGTGGCAGCGGCATCCAGCATCCGCTCACGCAACGCGCCGCGCGCGATCAGGATCGTGTCGCCCACCAGCCGGCGCCCCCACATCGCCAGCAGCGAGCGCAGCTCATCGTCGACCACGATCGCCTCGGCCACCAGGTCGACGATGGCCTGCCGGTCGTCGTCGGCCTGCAGGATGCGTGCGACCTGCGCCCCGGTCTCGCCGTAGCTGTGCGAGAGCACATCGTAGAAGTCGTCGAGCATGCCCGCCGTGATGTGCACGGACAGCATGGTCTCGTGGCGGCGCACGCCGTGCGTGGCCGCGCGGAAGGCGTCCAGCGGCTCGCGGAACGGGAGCATCAGGGCGGTCGGATCGCCCTCGCGCGCGCGGATGACGGCCACGATCTCGCGGTGTTTGGTCAGCGCCGCGCCGGCGGCCTTCGACAGCGCCTCCTTGTGAGCGAGGTCGGGCGTGGCGGCGATCAGCTCGCTGAGCGTCTCGAAGAACCCCAGCTGCAGATAGGCCGCCTGTCCGAGGAAGGTGTCCACATCGGGGGCCAGGGCCTCGAACGCGACACGGATCGCATCGCCCTGTTCGCCGTGCGAGCGCAGCCGCAGGACCCGCGCCGTGGGCCGACGCCGCTTGAACCACCCGAACACGCGTTACAGCCTACGGCCCGGGCCCGCGTCGGCGTGCGACGTCGAGCGTGACCGGCGGCTCGGGTAGACTCGAACGCGTCCCGACGCTGGATCGGGACCCCGCGCCTGGCAGACGATGAAAGGGCGTGGACCCTTCGCACGGCGGCTTTCCGGCTGCCCTGACATCAGACAGGCACACACATCGTGACGACATTCGCCGACCTCGGCGTGGATCAGGACATCGCCGAGGCGCTGTCCGCGCGCGGCATCATCGATGCCTTCCCCATTCAGGAGCAGACCATTCCGCTGAGCCTTCCCGGGCAGGACATCATCGGGCAGGCCAAGACCGGAACGGGCAAGACGTTCGGCTTCGGCATCCCCGTGGTCCAGCGCTTGGGCGCCGACCCCGAGCCGGGCGTGAAGGCCCTCGTGGTGGTTCCCACCCGGGAGCTGGCAGTGCAGGTGTACGAAGACATCGACATGCTCACCTCTCATCGCTCCACGAGCGTGGTGGCGATCTACGGCGGCAAGGCGTACGAGGGGCAGATCGAGCAGCTGCGCGCGGGCGCCCAGATCGTGGTGGGGACCCCTGGCCGTCTCATCGACCTGGCCGGTCAGCGCCTGCTCGACCTCTCGCACGCGACCGAGGTCGTGCTCGACGAGGCCGACAAGATGCTCGACCTCGGATTCCTGCCCGACATCGAGAAGATCTTCCAGAAGCTGCCCGCCGTGCGGCACACCCAGCTGTTCTCGGCGACGATGCCCGGCCCGATCGTGGCCCTCGCCCGCCGGTTCATGTCGGGCCCGATCCACATCCGGGCCTCCGAGCCCGACGAGGGCATCGCACAGGCCAACATCCGCCACCTGGTCTACCGCGCGCACGCGCTGGACAAGGACGAGGTCATCGCCCGCATCCTGCAGGCCACCGGCCGCGGCAAGACCGTGATCTTCACGCGCACCAAGCGCGCCGCGCAGAAGCTCGTCGACGAGCTGAGCGACCGCGGCTTCAATGCGGGCGCCGTCCACGGCGACATGAGCCAGGAGGCGCGCGAGCGCTCCATGGCGGCGTTCAAGGCGGGCAAGCGCGATGTCCTCATCGCGACCGATGTCGCCGCCCGCGGCATCGACGTCGACGACGTGACGCACGTCATCAACCACACCATCCCCGACGACGAGAAGAACTATCTGCACCGGGTGGGCCGCACCGGCCGCGCCGGCAAGACCGGCATCGCCGTCACGTTCGTGGACTGGGAAGACCTGCACAAGTGGGCGCTGATCAACCGCGCGCTCGAGTTCGGCCAGCCCGAGCCGGTAGAGACCTACTCGTCGAGCCCGCACCTGTACGCCGACCTCGACATCCCCGAAGGCACGAAGGGGCGCATCGCCACCGCGCCGCGCACGCAGTCGGTGAAGACCCAGAAGGCCCCCGGGCGCGCGGCGGATGCCGCAACCGACGGCGAGGGCGGCACCCGCCGCCGGCGTCGGCGGCGCTCTGGCACCGAACGCGTGGGCGCCACGTTCGAGGATCAGGCGGCGGGTGCCGACCAGGAGTCGGCGGATGCCGGGGTCGACGCGTCGGCCGACGGCGCCGGCACACACGACGGCGCCGGTCGCGAGCACCACGATGGCAAGCCCGCCGCCGCCCGCCGCCGCCGTCGCCGGCGGCGCTCGGGCGCGGGTTCCCCCACGCCCGGCGCGTAGCCGGCTACGTCCGGCGCTCAGTCGGCCAGGTCCGGCGCGTAGCCGTCACCCGTACCACGCCTGCCGAGCGCAGACGGGAGTCGCGCATAGCCGGGCGTCGCGCGTAAGCGGGAGTCGCGCGTAAGCGGGAGTCGCGCGTAAGCGGGAGTCGCGTGCAGACGGGAGTCGCGCGGCCGTCACGCGTAGACGGGAGTCGCGCGCGGCCGTCACGCGTAGACGGGAGCGGTTCCGGTGCCACGGTCGATGATGCGCTGCACCATCGCATCGGTCGTGGTGTGCTCTCCGGGAAGGTTGGGCTTGCCCGCCCCGTGGTAGTCGCTGGAGCCGGTAACGATCAGGTCGCGCTCGGCGACCAGGCCCCGCAGCATCCGCACGCCGTCTGCACGGTTCTCCCGGTGACCGAGCTCGAAGCCGGCAAGGCCGGCATCCAGCATCCCCTGCAGCACGCGGCCGGGGAGCACGCCCGCGCGCCCGGCGGGATGCGCGACGATTGGCACTCCCCCGGCCCCGGCGACCAGCCGCACCGCGGTGACCGGGTCGGGCGCGTACAGTGCCACGTAGTAGTCACCGCGGGGGTTGAGGATGCCGGCGAAGGCCTCCCCGCGGTCGTGCACGTGGCCCTTGGCCACCAGGGCGTCGGCGATGTGGGGGCGTCCCACGGTGGCGCCCTCACGCGTGTGCGCGAGGATGTCCTGCCAGGTCAGGTCATAGTCGCGCGCGATCCGCTCGGCCATGGTGTGCGCACGGTCCAGGCGCGAGGAGCGGATGCGCGACAGCTCGCCGCGCAGCGGAGCGTCGTCGGGGTCGGGCAGGTACGCCAGCACGTGTACGCTGCGGCCGCCGTACCGCGCCGACATCTCCATGCCCGGCAGAAACGTCATGCCCAGCGACGTCGCCGCGGCCCCCGCCTCGACCCAGCCCTCCGTGGTGTCGTGGTCGGTCAGGGCGGCGGTGCGGATGCCATGCTCGTAGGCGGCGCGCATCACCTCGGCCGGCGGCTGTGTGCCGTCCGAGCGCTCCGAGTGCAGGTGCAGATCGCTCGGGCCCCGGAAGGTGGACGACGTCATCATCCGAGAGTAGCGCGGGCGCCGGGTGCGCCGATCTCCCAGCCTGCTGACATAGAGTCTGTGCGTGCTTCGCCTTCTCGGGATCCTCGTGACGGTGCTGTGCGCCATCGGCGCGGCGATCCTGACCTGGCCGCAGTTCTTCCACCTCGAACGCACCTGGCCGATCGCGCAAGCCGTGGCATTCCGCGGCATCGTCGCGCTCGCGTTCGCCGCCCTGCTGCTGGTCATGCTGCTGCTCATGCTCATCCGCCCGCTGCGCGCCGTGGCGGCATCCATCGCCCTGATCGCGCTTGTGGCCGGCGCCGCCACGGTCGGGATCGTGGCGGTCCGTGGCACCGGCAGCGACGCGCTGCCGCAGAAGTCCGCAGGGAGTCTGCGGGTGATGACCTGGAACACCGCGGGGTCGGCCACAGCCCCCGAGACGATCGCGCGCACGGCCGTGGCCATGGATGCCGACATCGTGACCCTGCCGGAGACCACGATCGGCACCGGGGAGAAGGTGGCGGTGGCCATGCGCGGCCTCGGACACCGGATGTGGGCGTACCACACCCAGTACGGCGAGCATGGCTGGGATGCGAGCTCGACGACGGTCCTGATCTCGCCGGCCCTGGGCGACTACTCGGTCGTCGAGTCCACGTCGGACGGCACGACCAACACCTCGACCGTGCCGTCGGCGGTCGCGATGCCGGTGGACGGTCACGGGCCGATCATCGTGGCCGCCCATGCCGTGGCCCCGCGGCAGTCGTACATGTCCAGCTGGGAGAGCGACCTGCGCTGGATCGCCGACCAGTGCGCAGCGGCGAACGTCATCATGGCCGGCGACTTCAACGCGACGCTGGACCACATGTCGGGCTACGGCACGCGCGGCGGCACGATGGGCCGCTGTCACGACGCGG
>CALKHM010000133.1 GCA_937988695.1 uncultured Microbacterium sp.
TCCCCACCCAATCGCTCACGACGGCTCACCTCCGTCGGCCGAGACCGGCGACGGCGTGAACGTCACGCGGTCGATGCGGCGGCCGTCCATACGCACCACGGTGAGCACGCCGTCGTCGAGCTGGACGCTGTCTCCCACCGACGGGATCCGCTCCAGGACGCTCATGATGTATCCGCCGACGGTGTCGTACACGTCGTTCTCGGGCACCCGCACGCCGGCGCGGTCGCGCAGCTCGTCAGGACGCCAGTCCGCGGGGAAGGTGACCGTCTCGCCGCCGCGGACGAGCTCCGCACGCCGGCGATCGTGCTCGTCGACGACCTCGCCGACGATCTCCTCCACGAGGTCCTCCAGCGTGACGATGCCGGCGGTTCCTCCATACTCGTCGACGACGATCGCCACCTGGTAGCCGCGCGAGCGCAGCTCCGACAGCAGGGAGTCCAGGTGCACCGACTCGGGCACGCGCAAGGCCTCCTGCGCGAGCGCCGCGGCAGGCACGTCGGCACGTCGTTCGCGCGGCACGCTGACCGCGGCCTTCAGATGCACGATGCCGACGATGTCGTCCATCGAGTCCCCGTACACCGGAAAGCGGCTGTGCCCGGTGCGCCGCGCGCGCTGGATGACAGCCTGGGCACTGTCATCGGCCGACAGCGCATGCACACCTGGCCGCGGCGTCATGACGTCGGCGGCGGTCAGGTGCGAGAAGGTGAGGCTGCGATCCAGCAGCGATGCGGTGTCCTCCTCGAGCACCCCGGCACTGGCCGAGCGACGCACGAGGCTGGACAGCTCCGATGCCGTACGGGCACCGGACAGCTCCTCCTTGGGCTCGATGCCCATCGCACGCAGCACACTGTTGGCTGAGCCGTTCAGCAGGGCGACGGCGGGTCGGAACACCGCGGTGAACGCGACCTGGAACGGCAGCACGAGCTTGGCGGTGTGCCGCGGCAGCGCGAGGGCGAAGTTCTTTGGAACCAGCTCGCCGAGGATCATCGACAGGATCGTGGCGATCGCCACGCCGATGATCGCCGCGATCGGCCGGGCCACGGCATCCGGCACCGCCCAACCCTCCATGAGCGGGCGTAGCAGGTTCGACAGCGCCGGCTCCATCGTGTACCCGGTCAGCAGTGTCGTGAGGGTGATGCCCAGCTGCGCGCTGGACAGGTGCGTCGCCGTCTTCTTCAAGGCCGCGATCGTCAGCGCGAGCCGCGTCTGGCCGCGCGCCTGGCGGGCCTCGAGGTCGGCACGGTCGAGGTTGACGAGCGCGAACTCGCTCGCCACGAACAGGCCCGTGCCGATCGTGAGCAGCAGCCCCACGCCCAGCAGGATGTAGTCCATCATGCGTCACCCCGCAGTGCGGGGGCGGGTCCGTGGGGCGGGCGTCTGCGACTCGGCGGGTCGTCCATCGTGCCGAACATTCTATTCCAGGCGAGGCAGCGGAATGCCGCATCGACTCTTCCGGCTGCTGTGGAGGGACGCCGTGTCCGTCGCCCGACCGCAGAACCACCGACGTGCCGCGGTGCCCCCTGATCTCGGGGCAGGCGCACCAGCACCAGCCACTTCTACGATGAGCACGGGCTCCCGCGATCCCGCTTCAGCCTGGGAAGCAGAAAGGCATGCCGATGAAAACACACGGCCTCAGACACCTCGCGAAGATCGCGACTGTGGCGGCACTCGTGATCGGGACGGCCACGATGGCGGCGCCTGCGCAAGCCGCCACCCCTCGGGTCACCCTTGTGAAGGGCCTCTCGGCCGCCAACGTGCGAGCCGCCGCCACGACCGCCAGCAAGATCGTCGCGGTCGTGAAGAAGGACCAGTACGTCACGCTGCTCTGTTATATGCGCGGCCAGGCGGTAAGCGGCCTGTACAACCGCAACGACAACCTCTGGTACCGGATAGGCACCGGTAAGTACATCAGCGACACCACCGTAAACACCGGCGGCACCAGGCCCGTCACCCCGGCCTGCACGTCTACGGCACCAGCACCGACGGCAGGTCGATACAACGCCGGTATCGTGAAGGCCGCGAACGCCATCAAGGACGGATCCTACGGCGGGCAGTGCGCGATCTTCGTGGAGAACATGATCCGCAAGGCGGGAGGTCCGTCGGTGGCGCTGGGAAGCTCCAACGGAAGCGGCTATCAGACGGCCTGGGCGAAGTACGCCACACGGATCGCCTCTCTGAGCCAGGCCCGGCCTGGCGACGTCGTACAGTACTACACCCCGGGCAAGGGGCCGCACACCGCAATCCTCCTCAGCGGTACGAGCGTGGCCACCGCCCTCGAGCGGGACTCGAACTTCGGCGTCGCCAGCACAGTCGGGGGAGCCGGTGACAGGAAAGGTGGGCTCGTCTACACGCACCGAGTCCGTGACGTCGTGAGCTACTTCGGAACCTCGTCGTACATGATCTGGCGCTTGCGCTGACACCCACGGAGGGGGCGGGGCGCTACCAGCTGACCGGCAACGCCTTGCCCTCTTCGTATCCGGCCGCCGACTGCAGGCCGACGCGAGCACGATCCTGGAACTCGGCGACCGTGCGCGCACCCGCATAGGTGAACGACGAGCGCACGCCCGAGGTGATCATGTCGAGCAGGTCCTCCACCCCGGGGCGCAGCGGGTCGAGATAGATCCTCGACGAGGAGATGCCCTCTGCGAACAGCTCCTTGCGTGCGAGCTCGTACGCGTCCAGTCGCCCGAAGCGCTCGCGCACAGCCTTCGTCGAGGCCATCCCCCACGATTCCTTGTAGACCCGGCCGTCGATGTCGGCCAGCAGCTCGCCGGGCGCCTCCACGGTGCCGGCGAACCACGAGCCGATCATGACGGATGCCGCGCCGGCTGCCAGCGCCAAGGCGACATCCCGCGGGTAACGCACGCCGCCGTCGGCCCAGACGTGCGCGTCCATGAGGCGCGCGGCCTGGGCGGTCTCCAGAACAGCCGAGAACTGTGGGCGCCCGACCGCCGTCATCATGCGCGTCGTGCACATCGCACCCGGCCCGACACCCACCTTCAGGATCGTGGCACCGGCCGAGACCAGGTCGTGCACGCCTTCGGCCGTCACCACGTTGCCGGCGACCAGCGGCAGACCGAGGCCCAGCCGGGCGACCTCGCGCAGCGCGCGCAGCATCCCCTCCTGATGGCCGTGCGCGGTGTCGACCACGAGCACGTCGACGCCGGCGGCGACCAACGCCCTCGCCTTCGCCTGCACGTCCCCGTTGATCCCGATCGCGGCGGCGACGATGAGACGTCCGTCCGCGTCCACCGCCGGACGGTACAGCGTGGCGCGCAGCGCGCTGCGCCGCGAGAGCGTGCCGACCAGCGCACCATGCCGCAGCACGCACACCGTCTCGACACCCGCGTCGACGATGAGGTCGAACGCGTGCCGGGCATCGGTGACGTCGTCCGCGTCGATCGCGGTGGGACGTGCGTGCACGAGATCGCCCAGCTGAGCATCCGGCAGCGCCGTGCCCAGCCGGCCGGCCGGCACCACCCCACGGACCGCATCGACGCTCATACCCTCGACCGGTGCGTCGGCCACGACGATCCCGTATCCCTCCAGGGCGGGCAGGATGCGTGCGGCGTCGGCGACCGTGGCGTGGGAGGGCAGCACGATCGGGGTGTCCCACGGCACCGGCTGCGCCTTGACCCACCGGATGGCGGCATCCAATTCCTGCAGCGGCATGTCCTGCGGCAGCACGCCGAGGCCGCCACGGCGGGCGAGAGTCGCGGCCAGCCGCGCGCCGGTGACGGAGTTCATGTTGGCGGAGACCAGCGGGATCGTCGCGGCGGTGCCGTCACCCGGCGACAGGTCGACATCGAGCCGGCTGGTGACATCCGAGCGACGCGGTACCAGGAACACATCCGAGTACGTCAGATCGAAC
>CALKHM010000134.1 GCA_937988695.1 uncultured Microbacterium sp.
AAGACCGACCTCGGCACCACCAACGAACGCATCGACACCCTCCGCACCGAGATCAGGGCAGACCTCGGCACCACCAACGAACGCATCGAGACCCTCCGCACCGAGATCAGGGCAGACCTCAGCGAGCTGCGCGCTGACATCCGTCGGCTCGACGACCGCACGTACGTGCTCGCCACAGGTCTGCGATCGCTCCTGCCCACCGCCAGTGCGGCCGCAGCCGAGTGAGCGCTCAACCGGCGAAGAAGTCGGCCGCTGCCCGCGCGTCGTAGACCACATCGTCGAGGTCGTCGCCGAAGGCGGTGACGTGGCCCACCTTACGGCCGGGGCGTGGGTCCTTGCCGTACGTGTGCACCTTGACGTCGGGATGCGCGGACATCACGGCTGCGAATCGCTCGTCGATCCCGCCCTCGGCAGGTCCTCCGAGGATGTTCACCATGACCGTCCAGCCCTGCCGTGGCGACGGGTCACCCAGCGGCAGGTCGAGTACGGCCCGCAGGTGCTGCTCGAACTGGCTCGTGGCCGCGCCGTCCTGCGACCAGTGCCCGGAGTTGTGCGGGCGCATGGCCAGCTCGTTGACCAGCACCCGGTCATCGGTCGTCTCGAACAACTCGACCGCCAGCATCCCGGTCACGCCCAGGCCCTCGGCGATGCCGACGCCCACATCCCGGGCGACATCCGCCAGCCGTGCACTCAGATGCGGCGCGGGCGCGATCACCTCGGCGCAGACGCCGTCGCGCTGCACGGTCTCCACGACGGGGTAGGCCGACATCTCGCCAGACGGCCGTCGGGCGACCTGCTGCGACAGCTCACGGCGGAAGTCCACGAGCTCTTCCACGAGCAGTGCGCCACCTCGTGCGTCTTCGGCGAGCGTCGCGAACCAGTCCTCCGCTTCGGCGGCCGCCGACACGACCCGCACGCCTTTGCCGTCGTACCCGCCGCGCGGCGTCTTCACAACCGCCCGCCCGCCGTGGTCGTCGAGGAACCGCTGCAGACCCGCGACATCCGACACCGCCGACCAGTCGGGCTGCGGCATCCCGAGCTCGTCCAGCTTGGCGCGCATGGCCAGCTTGTCCTGCGCGAACTGCAACGCATCCGGCCCGGGGTGCACGGCGATCCCGGCGTCGACGAGTGCGCGCAGCACCGCCTGCGGCACATGCTCGTGGTCGAAGGTGACCACATCGACGCCACGCGCGAACTCGAGCACGGTCTGCAGATCGTGGTAGTCGCCGACGGCCGTCGCCGCCAGTTTGGCCGCCATGCCCTCCTGCTCGGCCAGCACACTCAGCTCGATGCCGATCTCGACCGCCGGGGCGATCATCATCCGGGCCAGCTGGCCACCGCCCACCACTCCGACTCGCAGCGTCATCCGCATCCTTTCCGTCCGCACCATTGTGCCGCACCCGTGTGACCGCCGACGGCGCAGCGTCATTTGCGGAGGTGGGCCGGGCGGGCGGAGGTGTCAGCGGGGTTGGCCGGGCAGGGGCTGCCCGTCACGGTGCGCGAGGATCTGGTTCACCTCGACCTGATCGACGAGCACTTCATGCACGAGAGACGTCATCGGGATGTTGCGCAGCAGCATCGGCGCGTCGACCCCGTTCGACAGCACGAGCGTGCCGACGCCCCACAGGCGCTGCAGGATGCCGCGGCGCACCCGGATCGAGTAACCCCGCGTGTGCGACAGCTCCCGGCGCTTGACCACGACGACGCCCCGCCGCTCCATCACACGCTGGGTGGTCAGCGTGTAGACGTGGCTCCACCAGGCCGCGAACGGCAGCACGGTCAGCAGCAGCACCACGACGGCCCCCGCGGCGATCAGCATCCAGTTCTCGAAGGGAGCCGGCAGGTTGTCGTAAAGGTATCCGCACGCGCCGGCGACCGCGATCAGCACCAGCACCGACCAGAACAGGCGCCGCGCGTGCGGGCGGATACGCGCGATGCGCAGCTCGGGCGTGGGCATGCCCGGGGCGGGCGTGAACGGCCGCCCTCCGATGCTCGTCGGCTGCGTCATGCCCCCATTCTCTCTGGGGAGGCCGACATCCTCGAACGACACGACGGGGCGGCGCGAGCAGACCGCCGTCTGCCCGCGCCGGACCTCAACGCAGGGGCGGACGCACGTGCACGACATCACCCGCAGAGACAGCCGTCTCGGTCGCACCGCTGACGACCACCAGGCGGCCCTCGTCGTCGAGCCGCTGCGTATGCCCTTCCAGGACGCTGCCGTCGGGAAGGAGGACGCGCACCTCGGTTCCGAGAGTCGTGCACAGCGCTTCGACCTCGCCGCGCACCCCTGAGGCCCCGGCAGCGCCGCGCGCGAGGGCCGCGAGCTGCTCGTCAAGCGCGATGAGGTAGTCGGCGACCAGGCGATCCTCGTCGGCTGCACTGCCCAGTGCGGCGAACGACGTCGCGGTCGGCACGGGCAGATCGCTCGCACGCATCCGGGTGTTGATCCCCGAGCCAATGACGATCGCGTCGGGTTCGCCGGGGACGACCTCGGCGAGGATGCCGCAGATCTTGCCGCCGTCGACGAGCACATCGTTCGGCCACTTCAAGCCGACGGAATGGCCCTGACCGTGCAGCTGCGCGGCCACCGCCCGGGTCATCGCCGCGCCGGCCACCAAGGGCACCCATCCGCGCGAGGCCGGTGGGACCTGCGGGACGCGCACCAGCACCGACACCGCCAGCGCACTGCCGGCCGGCGCGCTCCAGGTGCGGTCGAGTCGGCCACGTCCCGACCGCTGATCGGTCGTCAGCAGCACGGACAGGTGCGGCCAGCCCACAGGGTCCACGCGCGCAGCAGCGACGGCATCCGCGTTCGTGGAGCCGGTGGATACCACGCTCCGCAGCCGGGGGGTCACGCTCGCGGTGCGCGGATAGGCGTCGGGCATGTGCCCACGATAGGACGTGCCGGCGGCCGCACGCACACTGGTGGGCGCGCACAGGGGATGTCGCAACCCCTTGTGCGCGCTCTCCAACCGTCTGCGCACACTGATCGTTAGGGTGGAATGCGTGACGGAACCGGATCTGACCACCACCGCCGGCAAGATCGCCGATCTGCGCGCTCGCTTCCAAGAAGCGGTCACCGACGCCGAGGCGAAGGCGCAGGCCAAGCAGCACGCCAAGAACAAGATGACGGCGCGCGAACGGATCGATCTGCTGGTCGACACCGGCTCGTTCACCGAGATCGACGAGTACGTGCGGCACCGCACGACGACCTTCGGCATGGACAAGGCGCGGCCGTACGGCGACTCCGTGGTCACCGGTGTCGGCACGATCCACGGCCGCACCGTCGCCGTGTATGCGCAGGACTTCTCCACGTTCGGCGGCTCGCTGGGAGAGGTCGCCGGCGAGAAGATCATCAAGATCATGGAGCTGGCGCTGCGCAACGGCATCCCGATCGTCGGCATCCTCGACTCCGGGGGTGCGCGCATCCAGGAGGGCGTGGTGGCGCTCGGCAAGTACGGCGAGATCTTCCGCCTGAACACCGCGGCATCCGGCGTCATCCCGCAGATCTCCATCATCATGGGTCCCGCCGCCGGCGGTGCCGTGTACGGCCCGGCATTGACCGACTTCGTGATCATGGTCGACAAGACCAGCCAGATGTTCGTGACCGGCCCCGACGTCATCAAGACCGTGACCGGCGAAGACGTCGGCATGGAGGAGCTCGGTGGCGCCTACACTCACAACACCCGTTCAGGCGTCGCGCACTATCTCGCCGAAGACGAGGACGACGCGATCGACTATGCGCGCACGCTACTGGGGTTCCTGCCCGACAACAACCTCGCCGAGCTGCCGGTGTACGAGAGCGGCTTCGAGTGGGAGACCACCGACGCCGATCGCGTCTTGAACACCGTCATCCCGCATTCCCCCAACC
>CALKHM010000135.1 GCA_937988695.1 uncultured Microbacterium sp.
TTCACCGCGATCATGGGTCCCTCGGGCTCCGGCAAGTCCACGCTCATGCACATCTTCGCGGGCCTGGACGCCCCCACCGGCGGCCGGGTGTGGATCGGCGACACCGAGATCACCGGGCTCAGCGACCTCGAACTGACCGTGCTGCGTCGCAGGCGGGTCGGCTTCGTCTTCCAATCGTTCAACCTTGTACCCACGCTTGATGTGATGGGCAACGTCCTGCTGCCGTTCGACCTCGACGGCCACCGCCCCACTGCGCTGGAGCGTGCCCGTATCGACGGGCTCATCGAGTCGCTCGGCCTCGCCGACCGGCTCGCCCATCGGCCGCACGAGCTGTCCGGCGGTCAGCAGCAGCGCGTGGCGATCGCCCGCGCGCTGGCGACCGCCCCCGACCTGGTGTTCGCCGACGAGCCGACCGGCAACCTCGACTCCCGCACCAGCCGGGAGGTGCTGGCGCTGCTGCGCGCGGCCAGCGCCGAGCACGGCCAGTCCATCGCGATGGTCACGCACGACCCGATCGCCGCGTCACACGCCGACCGAGTGCTCTTCCTCGGCGACGGCCGGATCGTCGCCGACAAGCCGCGGCAGAGCCCCGAGGAGATCTCGGCCTACATGCTGGCGGCGGAGCTCGGCACGGTGACGGATGCCGCGGGCGTCCGCGATGCGGCGGAGGCGACGGCGTGAGCGGCGCGGGCGGTGGCATCCGCTCTCGAAACGAGGAGATCTCACCGAATGAGGGTCCCTCGAGGCCTTCTGGTCCTCATCCCGTCCCATCTCCTCACGTCGTGCGCAGGCATGACGGCGCGCAGCGCCTGCGCGAGCGGGGCATGGGCGCCAGCATCCTGGTCTCGGCCATCTCGGCGGCGTTCGGCGTCGTGCTGATCTCGGCCACCGGCTACATCGGCGCGATGCTGACGGCGAACCCGTACATCGGCGACAGCCACACCCTGGCGTTCGTGCTCAGCTTCCTCACGTTCGTGCTGGTCGGACTGGCGGTCTACGTCGCCGCGATCGTGACCGCCAACACGTTCTCGACAGTGGTCGCCGGACGCACGCAGCAGATCGCCCTGCTGCGGTTGATCGGTGCCTCGGCACGATCGCAGCGCGCGCAGGTCGCGCGTCAGGGGCTGGTCGTCGGCGTGATCGGCGCCGCGGTCGGCCTCGCCGTCGGCGTCGCCCTGTCGTTCGCCGGAATCGGCCTAGTCGGACGGCTGCTCGAGGTCGGTGCGGTCGACTACTCCGTGCTTCGCCCGGCTCTGCTGCTGCCGGCGGCCATCGTCGCCGCCACCACCTGGGCGGCGGCCTGGGCGGGCTCGCATCGCGTGCTCACCGTCACTCCGCTGCAGGCTCTCGGATCTGCCAACGAGGCGCGCCGGGAGGACATCGTGCGCCGCACCGGACGCAACGCCGCGGCGATCCTGCTGGTGGCCGTCGGCGCGCTGCTTCTGACCGCGGGCATCGCCCTGGGCCTGGTCAGCCCCGTCGGGGTCGCCGTCGCCTTCGTCGGGGGGCTGCTCTCCTTCACGGGCATCGCCCTGGGCGCGGTGCTGTTCATGCCGCCGCTGCTGCGGCTGACCGGGCGGGCGTTCGGACGCTCGGCGGTCGCGCGGCTCGCGTCGGAGAACGCGCTGAGATACCCCGAGCGCTCGAGCCGGATGGCGATCGGCGTCGTGATCGGCGTGACGCTGGTGACGATGTTCGCGGTGGCGATGCAGTCGGCCAAGGCGGTCATGACGGCGGCCGCCGGGGGCACCATGCCGCCCGAGCTGGATGCCGTGCTCAACACGTTCGCCGGCGTGATGATGGCGCTGGTCGGGGTCTCGGCGGTGATCGCCGCGGTCGGGCTGGTGAACCTGCTCACGCTCGGCGTCGTGCAGCGGCGGCGCGAGCTCGGCCTGCTGCGCGCGCTCGGCCTGTCGACCGGGCAGGTGCGCCGGGTCGTGCTGCTGGAGGCCGCCCACGTCACGATCACCGCCGTGGTCACCGGCGTCGTGCTCGGCGTCGTCTACGGCTGGGCCGGCGCGCAGTCGCTGCTGGGAGCGGTCGCCGCCGATCCCAACGGGAGCGCGGCGGGCCTGGTGTGGCCGGCCATCCCGGTCTCGGTCGTGATCATGATCGTGGCGGCCACCGCGGTGCTCACGCTCGTGGCAGCGGTGATCCCGACGCGGCTGGCCACTCGCGTTCCGCCGGTGGAAGCCCTGGCCGCCTGAGGGGACATCCGGATGCCGCGCCTGGGCTTCGGGCGTGGCATCCGGTGTTCGCGAAGGCGTGCGAGAGGGCGTGCGTCGGGCGGTGTGCACCTCGCGAAGCGAGCCGATCGGTGCCTCGTGGGTGCGGTGCCCGGTTGTCGACGTCTCGGAATGGGGCGACCGCAATGGACCGGACGCCGAGTCAGACCTCTGCGGCGCCGGGGGCCGGCCCGGGCGTGCTCGCCATCGGCGGATCGGCCGGCTCGGGGTCGTGCGTCCAGGTCGGTGCGAGCGCACGGATTCGGGCCGCACGCCACTGCCAGGTCGCCCACAGCACGGGCCAGAGCGCTGGCGCTGCGCGCCCGCCGATCACGAGCCGCTCCCGCCAGAGGGTGCGGGACCTGCTGGCGCCCGCCTGCCCACCCTGCGTCGACCGTCCGGTCGGCCCGCCGCCTGTTGGCTCGCCGCCCGTCGACGTGCCGCCCGTCGACGTGCCGCCCGCAGTCCCGGCCGCGGGTGCCGGACTCACCGCGATCTGGTGGTCCCAGACGTCCAGCGCCGCCAGTGGTCCAGACAGCGGGATGCCGGTGTCACGGAGGATGCGCACGCGCTGTCCGCCCACGTCGCGGATCACGTCGCCGGGATCGATGAGCTGCCGACCGAGCGGCAGCATCCCGCCGAAGGAGAGACCTACGACGGCCTCGTCGCCCGTGCTCCACGATGTCGGCAGCGGCGTCAGCGGCGCGAGCCGCACGAGCGGCCCGTAGAGCTCGGCCAGCGCCGCCGGCGAGTGCAGCGCGCGCCAGGCCGCGTCGGGGTCGATGTCGATCACGAACTTGAGCATGATCCGCATGATCGCAGTCTCTCGCATGGGTCGAATATGCGCATAGGCTGACCTGGTGCCGGTCTTCGATCAATCCTTCTACCAGGTCCGTCTCGAGTGGGGCATCGACGGGCTGGCGCGGCTGGAGCCCGCCGACATCGTTGTGGTCGTCGACGTTCTCCGGTTCACGACGGCGGCGGCGGATGCCGCAGCCCGCGGCGAGAAGCTGCGCCTGGATCACGGTGGTTCGGTCAACGGCGCGCCCCTGGCGGCGGCGGCGACCGGCGCGCTCGTGCTGGCCGGGAGCCTGCGCAACGCCGGCGCGGTCGCCCGTGCGATCCTGGCCGAGCAGCAGCGGCTCGGCGGACGCGTCAGCATCGCTGTGCTCCCCGCCGGCGAGCGGGCGAAGGATGCTGCCGACGCGATCCGCTTCGCGATCGAGGACCAGCTCGGTGCGGGGGCGATCATCGCCGCGCTGTCCGACCTCGGCATCGACCACATCTCGCCCGAGGCGGCGGTCGCGTGCGAATCGTTCCGCGCGCTGCGCGGCGCCGTGCGGCACCTGCTGACGGCAAGCGGGTCAGGACTCGAGCTGATCGAGCGTGGCCTGCGCGACGAGGTGGTGCACGCCGCCGAGATCGATGCCGTCGATGCTGTGCCGGTGCTGCGCGACGGCGCGTTCGAGCCGGCCTGACTCGCGCGACGGCGCGTCAGCGCGGCACCATGGCCGCTGCCCGTGTGGCCGGAGTGATCTCGCGGTACGTCCAGGTGAACAGGTACCGCTTGTCGAACCGGGGCGCGCACTTCACGCACGACGTTGCCTGACCGGGCCGCCGGTGCCGGTAGGCGACATGCCCCGCCGGGCACACGCCCACCCACGGTGCCAGCTCGGTGGCCGTCTCACCGTGGTGCGTCGTGCCGCCGACGTAGCCGAGCTCACGGGCGACCTTCTTCCAATCGGCGCCGTGTGCGGCATCGTGTCCGGCCAGGGCGTGAGCCACCTCGTGCAGCAGTGTCTGATGGTTGGCGTCATCGTCGTGACGCGCGGCGAGGTAGCGCGAGACGCTGATGCGCTTGCGCGTGTAGTCGCACAGCCCTGCTCGCCGCTTGGCGTTGTCGAAGCCGAATGACCAGGTGTCGTCGAGATGGAGGGTGATCAGTGCGTTTGCCCAGGCGCGCACCCGCTGGAGATCTGACATGCCGTCTACGTTAGAACGTATCTACGACACTCAGACGGCGACGGATGCCTCGGCGGCACGCCGCTCGGCGGCATCCACCGCCAGCAAGGTGGACTGCAGCTGGTCTTCGGGCGCGCCGGCCGACTGCCGCAGGAACAGGGCGCGGGTGAAGTCCGAGCGGGCGGCGTCATAGTTCCGTGCGTCGTAGTGGACCTTGCCGCGGTGCTGGTATGCGAATGCGGCGATCGCGGGCCACTCCTGGCCTTCGGCCTCGTGTGCGCAGGTCGTCATCTCAGCGATCGCGGCATCGTACGACCCGCGGAACTGCAACACCGTCGCGTGCAGGATCCGTGCACGCAACAGGTCTTTGCGAGTGCCGGCCATGCGCGCCTGACGCACGGCGTCTTCGGCGACCAGAAGCGCCTCGTCGAGCCGGTCGAGCACCTTCAGCAGCCACACCCGCTCGAGCAGCGCCGGCAGGCTGCGCTGGCCGCCGATCTCTTCGAGTCGCTCCTGACACTGACGCAGGTCGACCGTCTCGCGCAGAGTCTCCGGATCGTATCCCTGGATATAGCTCACCGTCGACTCCCTTCACGCGCGGTGACTCCAGTGTGCCTGATTCCGCCGTCGGAGGCGGGCACCGGCACCGCGTGTCCGGTGCCCTCAGCCGCCGCCCGCTACGGCCGCGCGCATCCGCCGCCCGCGTGCCCGAGGAGTGGGGGCGCTGGTGTGATCTGCGCACCCCGCCCGTCCGGAGTGGGGCTGGTCATGCGGTTTGAGGGGTGGGCACCAGTTCGTGTTCGGTGGGTTTGGGTTTGGCTTCGGTGAGGGTGAGGATGAGGAT
>CALKHM010000136.1 GCA_937988695.1 uncultured Microbacterium sp.
TGGCCGAGGGCATCGTCGCCGGCCTCGGCTTCGCCGCGCTGTTCATCGCCCTGGCGCAGGCAGGCACGGATGCCGGAGCCTGGCCGCTCGTGCCGACTCAAGCCGTCTCGGTGGTCGTGGTCGTCGCCGCCGCGATCCCGCCCCGACGGAGGCCGGCACGCGAGGCCTGGAACCCGTCGGTGCGTCCGGGGCTGCTGTCGGGCGTGCTGGGTGGAGTGGCCGCCCTCGCATATCTCGCCGCCACCGGATTCGGCCAGCTCGCCATCGTCGCGGTGATCACGGCCCTCTATCCTGCGGTGACGGTGCTGCTGGCCCGCTTCGTCGAGCACGAACGATGGGCGCGCATGCAGCTGGTCGGTCTCGCGTGCGCGATCGCCGCCGTGGTGCTCATCGGAATCGGATGAGTCGCGAGCCGCGGCATCCGCAGAACAACGCCTTCTTCGCACGAATCCCGCGCGGACGTGCGAAGAACGCGCCGTTCTGCGAGCGAGGCGACACGACGCGGCGCCCAGCCGCGCGGCCGGGTCAGCCGCGCGGCTCGCCCACCGGCTCCCGCGCGAGGATCGGCTCATCGGCCTCCTCGAACGCGACCTCGGGAGTCGGTCGCCGGAACCCGCGGGTCAGCCATACCAGGTACACCGCGCCCAGGCCCGCCCAGATGAGCCCGACGGTCATCGCCAGCTGATCCAGGCTCACCCACAACCACACGTTGATGAGGAACCCGATCGCCGGCACCACCGTCCAGGCCAGGATGCTGCCGTGCAGCGCCTCGTCGCGCCGATGCCGTACCCAGTACGCCACCACCGACAGGTTCACGAACGCGAACGCCGTGAACGCGCCGAAGTTGATGAGCGAGGTCGCCGCGTTCAGGTCGAGCCGGAGCGCGGTCAGCGCGATGGCCCCGACGACCAGGATGTTGACGACCGGCGTGCCCAGCCGCGGATGCACGTATCCGAACAGCCGGCGAGCGAGGATCCCGTCACGCCCCATCGCGTACAGCAGCCGGGACGCACTCAGCTGCGAGGCGAGTCCCGACGACAGCACCGAGACGGTCGCCCCGGCCAGGAAGATCGTCTGGAACACGATCCCGCCGATGAACAGCGCGATGTACGGCGACGCCCCCTCGATGTCGGGGGTGATGGCCTTGAGCGCATCCAGATCCGGCACGAGCGTCTGCATCACATATGTCACCCCGATGAAGAACGCCGCGCCCAGCGCGGCCACCCACATGATCGCGCGAGGCACGGTCTTGCGCGGCTCGACGGTCTCCTCGGACAGGGTCGTGACGGCGTCGAACCCGAGGAACGCGAGAGCCAGCACCGATGCACCGCCCACGAGGCTCGCGACGTCCTCGTCGATCGAGTAGAAGGGGGCGAGCGAGAACGCCAGCGCGTTGTCGGAGAGGATCGCGCGCACGGTCAGCACGACGAACACGATCGCCAGCAGCGCCTGGAAGACCACCATGATCATGTTCGCCACGGCGCTGATGCGCACCCCGATGATGTTCAGCGCCGTGATCACCACGATGAGCCCCACGATCCACACCCACCCCGGCACGTCGGGGAACTCCGCCGACAGGTAGATCTTGGCCAGCAGCGCGTTGATCATCGGCAGGAACAGATAGTCCAGCAGCGCCGCCCACCCGACAAGGAAGCCGGCCGGAGCGGCGATCGTGCGTCGCGTGTAGGTGTACGCGGAGCCCGCCGACGGGTACACCCGCACCATCTTCGCGTAGCTGAACGCCGTGAACATGACGGCGATCGTGACGATGATGTACGACATCGGCACGTGCCCGCGCGTCGCCTCTGACACGATGCCGAACGTGTCGAAGACGGCGAACGGCGACATGTACGCCAGGCCGACGAACACGACGTGGCGCTGCTTGAGCGACCGATGCAGGGTCGCCGGGGTCGATGTGCTCATTCAGAGACCTCCTCGTTCTCCGGGATGGATGCCTCGCAGCCCTGCGAGACGGAAGGATGCCGCGGTGCGGTCAGAGTCTGGGGGTGCGCGGCGGCGCGGTGCGCCGGTGGCCGGTCGCCTCGAACGCGGCGGCCAGGGCCAGCAGCGCCGTGTCGTCGTACGCGCGGCCGGCGAACGTCAGCCCCACCGGCATGCCGATGTCGGCCAGGGTGCCCATCGGCACGGTGACCGTCGGGATGCCCAGGTGCCGGGGAACGAGGTTGCCGTTGGCGACCCACACGCCGTTGCGCCAGCCCGCCTCGGCGGACGCTTCGTTCACGTCCATGTCGGCGCGCCCGATGTCGGCCATCGCCGGGAACACGACGGCATCCAGCCCGTGCGCGTCCATCCACTCCTCCAGGTCGAGGCGCCGGGTCTGCTCGAGGCCGCGCACCTCGTGCAGGTGCGGGATGTCCGTGAACGAAGGATAGGGATGCTCGCGCACCTGCACGGGGTAGGCAGCAATGTCATCGTCGAACCCGGTGTACCGGTCGGGCAGCGCGCCTGCCGGCCGCGGGAAGATCTGCGCCCCGTCGATGCCGGCCAGCGTGTCCAGGGCCGGATCGCCGTTGGCGGCGAGGAAGTCCTCCCACGCCCAGGCCGACAGGTCGACGATCTCGCTGCGCAGGAACTGCGGCGAGACGAGGCCCCGCGTCGCGATCGTCGGCGCGCCGGCCCGGTCGCCCTCGTAGTCGGTCACCACGGGGAAGTCGACCTCGACGACCTCGGCGCCCGCCGCCTCGAGGTCGGCGCGCGCGGCCTGCCACAGCGCGATCACCGATGCGCGGGTGTCGATGCGCTGCCCCGTCGCACCGCCGATCGTCGTGCCGGTGCCGGCGGCGGGGTCGGCGTTGATGTACATGCGGGGAACGCCGAACCGCTTGCCGCGCAGGTCGCCGGAGATCGCCGGGTACGACGCGGGCCGCACGGCCGAGGCATCCGGGATCTGCACCCACGGCTGCGCGCGCCAGAAGTCGCCCCGCGTGTCGGGGTCGTCGGCGACGATCACGTCGAGCACCTCGAGCAGGTCGGCCATCGTGCGGGTGTGCGGCACGACGACGTCCATCGTCGGCACGAGCGGCCAGTTGCCGCGCACGGAGATCACGCCGCGGCTGGGCGTGTACGCGCACAGCGCGTTGCAGGATGCCGGAGCCCGGCCGCTGGACCAGGTCTCCTCGCCCAGGCCGAACGCGGCGAACGACGCGGCCGTCGCCGTGCCCGACCCGTTCGAGGAGCCCGATCCGAACGCCGAGGTGAGAAAGGCCGCGTTGTAGGGGCTCTCGGCCCGGCCGTACACGCCGCGCTGCATGCCGCCGTTGGCCATCGGCGGCATGTTCGTCAGGCCCAGGCAGATCGCCCCGCCCGCACGCAGCCGCTCGATCGTGAACGCGTCGCGCTGGGCGACCAGGTTCGCGAACGCGGGCGAGCCCGCGGCAGCGGTAAGGCCCCGCACGAGGTAGCTGTCCTTCGCCGTGTAGGGGATGCCGTCGAGCCGGCCGAGGCTCGCACCACGTGCGCGCCGGTCATCGGAGGCCTCCGCCTCGGCGAGCGCGTCGGGATTGCGCACCACGACGGAGTTCAGGGCGGTCGCGGTGCCGGCGGCGTCGTAGGCGTCGATGCGCGCGAGGTAGGCGCGCACGAGCTCGACGCTCGTGGCGATACCGGCGTCAAGCGCGGCGCGCAGGTCGGCGATGGACGCCTCGACCACGTCGAGCACGTCAGGCCTCCGTTCCGGCGCGCGATGTCGTTTCGACTCGCTGCGCTCGCGAGGCGACCGAGACGCCCGCGACGCGCTTGGCTCGCGAGGCCACCGCGGGCTGCTGCTGCGTGATGCAGTGGATGCCGCCGCCGCGCGCGAAGATCGCGCGGGCGTCGACGGTCACGGCGCGACGGCCGTACGCCTCCTCGAGGATCTCTCGCGCGCGGGCGTCGGCCTCACTCTCGCCGAACCCGCAGGCGATCACGCCGTCGTCGACGACCAGATGGTTCACGTAGCTCCAGTCGACGAACCCCTCGTCGTCGCGCAGCGTGCGGGGCGCGGGAAGGTCGATGACCTCCAGCCGCCGGCCCGCGGCATCCACCTGCTGCGACAGCAGCGCCTTGAGCTCCTGACTGACGGCGAAGTCGGGGTGCTGCCGATCGCGCTGCTCGTGCAGCAGCACGCGGCCGGGACCGGCGAACGCGGCGACGATGTCGACATGGCCACGGGTGCCGAACTCCTCGTAGTCACGGGTCAGTCCCCGCGGCAGCCAGATCGCGCGCTGCGCGCCGAGCGTGCGGGCCATCTCGGCCTCCACGCGCGCCTTGTCGGCATAGGGGTTGCGGCGCGGATCGAGCTGCACGGTCTCGGTGAGCAGCACGGTCCCCTCGCCGTCGACGTGGATGCCGCCGCCCTCGTTCACGAGCACCGAGCTGACGAGCTCGGCGCCGGTGATCCCGGCGACCACGCGGGCGATGCCCGCCGACACCTGCCACCGCGCCCAGGCCGGCGCACCCCAGCCGTTGAAGATCCAGTCGACGGCGCCCAGCACGCCGCGTTCGTCGTCGATCACGAACGTCGGGCCGAAGTCGCGCATCCAGAACTCGTCCAGCGGCGCCTCGACGATCTCCACATCGGAGCCCAGCATGTCGCGCGCACGCGTCATCTCCGTCGGGTCGACCACCATGGTCACCGGCTCGAACGGGGCGATCGCCAGCGCCGTGTCGGCCCACGCGCGGTAGCCGGCCTCGCGCCAGGCGTCGCCGGAGCCCAGGGTGATCCCCTCGCGCGGGAACGCCATCCAGGTGCGCTCGTGCACGGCGCCTTCGTGGGGCATCCTCCAGGCCATGTCGTCTCCTTCGGCGGCCAGGCGTCTGTATTGATCGTATGATCAATACAGTGATGTTCCTACACTGGACAGACGATGTCAATACCAGAGCTCCGCACCCGCACCCGGCTCGCGCCCTCGCAGCGCTCCGCGCAGATCCTCGCCGCGGCCGACGCCCTCGCCCGTGACGAGGGCCTTGCCGCGCTCACGCTGCGTGCGATCGCCCAGCGCGCCGGGGTCGCACCGGGCCTCGTCGCGCACTACACCGACAGCATGGACGAGCTCGTCGCGCAGACCTTCGCGCGCCTGGTCGTCGCCGAGCTCGACGACGTCCGCGCGCGCGTGCAGGCCGCGGGAGACCCCGAGACGCGGCTGGCGGTGCTGTTCGCGACCGTGCTGGGCCAGGACCACGACGACATCACCCTGGTGTGGGTCGACGCCTGGTCGCTCGGGCGCGCGAACCCCGCGCTGGCGGCCGCCATCGACCTGTACATGGCCGCCTGGCAGTCGTTCATCGCGCAGATCGTGCGGGACGGCCGCGCCGCCGGCAGCTTCCAGACCGATGACCCGGATGCCGTCGCCTGGCAGCTGCTGGCCATGATCGACGGCCTCTCTGCCCACGCGCTGACCCGCGGCACCGACGCCGCCGAGTTCGTGCTCCGCCTCGCGCAGGCCAGCGAGACGCTCGTCGGCGCCGCGTCGGGCGCCGTCAGCGGCAGGCTCCCCTCCTGACGACGCGCGCCCAGCACGCGCGCACGATGCCGAGCCCGGCACGCGAACCCGGCACGCGCACGACGCCGAGCCCGGCACGCGAACCCGGCACGCGCACGACACCGCCGTGCCTGCCGCGCCGTGCCTACGGCGCCGTGCGCACCAGCTTCTTGTTCACGAACTCGTCGGCGGCCAGCAGCCCCAGCTCCCGTGAGGTGCCGCTGCGCTTCACACCGCCGAAGGGCAGCTCCGGGCTGTCGGCGAGCACCAGGTTCACGTAGACCATGCCGGCCTGGATGCCGTCGGCCACGCGTTGCGCCTGTTCCGGGTCGGTGGTGAACACGTACGACCCGAGACCGAACGAGGTGTCGTTGGCCAGCGCCACGGCCTCGTCCTCTCCTGCGACGCGGTAGACGACCGCGGCAGGACCGAACAGCTCCTGCCGGTAGACATCCATCGCGGGGCTGACATCGGTCAGCACCGTGGGCGGGAAGAACGTTCCGGAGCGGTGCCCGCCCACCAGCACCGTGGCACCCTGGGCGACGGCGGTGTCGATCTGTTCCTGCAAGCGGGCGGCGGCCGCCTCCGACGACAGAGGCCCGAGCACCGTGTCATCGGCCATCGGGTCGGCCGCGGTCACCTCTCCCATCGCCGCGGCGAACTTCTGCACGAACGCCTCGTACAGGCCGTCGACGACGATGAACCGCTTGGCGCCGTTGCAGCTCTGCCCGTTGTTGTCCAGGCGGGCGTCGACGGCGGCCTGGACGGTGGCGTCCAGGTCATCGGTGGACAGCACGATGAACGGGTCCGACCCCCCGAGCTCGAGCGCCACCTTCTTCAGGTTGCGGCCGGCGACCTCGGCCCCCGCCGCCCCGGCCCGCTCCGAGCCGGTCACCGACACGCCCTGCACTCGCGGGTCGGCGATGATCGCCGCGGCCTGCTCGTTGCTGGCGAACACGTTGACGTAGGCGCCGGCCGGAAGCCCGGCATCCTCGTAGATCCGCTCCAGCAGCAGCGCGGACTGCGGGCACTGCGGGGCGTGCTTGAGCAAGATCGTGTTGCCGAGCACCAGGTTGGGTCCCGCGAACCTGGCCACCTGGTAGGCGGGGAAGTTCCACGGCATGATGCCCAGGAGCACGCCCAGCGCGCTGCGCCGGATGACCGCGGTGCCCTCGCCGACGAGGTCGATCGGCCGGTCCGCGGTGACCTCGTCGGCGTGGTCGGCGTAGTACTCGATGATGTCGGCCGCGAAGTCGACCTCGCCGAGGGCGGCCGCGCGCGGCTTGCCCATCTCGCGCACGATGATGTCGGCGAACTCGTCGCGCCGCTCGCGATGCAGCTGCGCGATGCGCCGCACGATCTGCGCGCGTTCGGGCACCGGCGTGCGCGACCATGTGCGCAGCGCGGCATCCGCCGACGCGATCGCGTCGTCGATCTGCGCGTCGGTGAACGTGTCGTAGGTGGCGAGGGTCTCGCCGGTGGCGGGGTTGACGACGGCGTAGTCGGTCATCGGATCGCTCCTGGTCAGTCGGCCGGAATCAGCGTGTACTTCGTGGACAGGTATTCGTGGATGCCCTCCGGCCCGCCTTCGCGGCCCATGCCGGACTGCTTCACACCCCCGAACGGTGCGGCGGCGTTGGAGACCACGCCGACGTTCAGCCCCATCATCCCCGTCTCGAGGCGATCGATCATGCGGTGCCCGCGGGCGAGGTCCTGCGTGAACACGTACGAGACGAGGCCGTACTCGGTGTCGTTGGCCAGCCGCACCGCCTCGTCCTCGTCGCGGAACGACGCGATCGCCAGCACCGGGCCGAAGATCTCCTCGCGGAGGATGTCGCTGCCGGCCTGCACGTCGCTGATGACGGTGGGCTCGAAGAACGTCCCGTCGGACTCGATCGCCGCACCGCCGGAGCGCACGATCGCGCCGCGCGCGACGGCATCGCTCACGAGCGACCCGGCCTTCGCGACGGCATCCGCGTCGATGAGCGGGCCGATCGTGACGCCGTCGTCGGTGCCGCGGCCCACCCGCATCGCCGTGACGCGCTCGGTGACCCGGTTCGCGAACTCCTCGGCGATCGACTCGTGCACGATGAAGCGGTTGGCGGCCGTGCATGCCAGACCGATG
>CALKHM010000137.1 GCA_937988695.1 uncultured Microbacterium sp.
TGACCTCCTCGGTCACCGTGTGCTCGACCTGGATGCGCGGGTTCATCTCGATGAACACCACCTCGCCCGCGCGCTCCCCCGCCGTCTCCAGCAGGAACTCGACGGTGCCGGCGTTCTGGTAGCCGATCGAGCGCGCGAACGCGATGGCGTGGCGGTGCAGCGCACGCCGGATCCCCTCGTCGAGGTTCGGCGCCGGTGCGATCTCGACGACCTTCTGGTGGCGCCGCTGCACCGAGCAGTCGCGCTCGAACAGGTGCACGATCTCGCCGGCTCCGTCGGCGAGCACCTGCACCTCGATGTGCCGGGGGCGCAGCACCGCCTGCTCGAGGAACATCCGCGCGTCACCGAAGGCGCTGCCGGCCTCGCGCATGGCCTCGGCCAGCGCGGGCGCCAGCTCGGCCTTGGTCTCCACACGGCGCATCCCGCGGCCGCCGCCGCCGGCGACCGCCTTCGCGAACAGCGGGAACCCGATCTCATCGGACTGCGCGACCAGGTCATCGATGTCGTCGGATGCCTCCGTCGAGCGCAGCACGGGGACACCGGCCGAGATCGCGTGGTGCTTGGCCTGCACCTTGTCGCCGGCCATCTCGAGGACGGATGCCGGCGGGCCGATGAACGTGATCCCGGCCGCCGCGGCCTTCTCGGCCAGCTCCGGGTTCTCGGACAGGAAGCCATAGCCCGGATAGATCGCATCCGCCCCGGCCTCCTTGGCGACGCGGACGATCTCGTCGACGTCAAGGTAGGCGCGCACGGGATGTCCCTGCTCACCGATCCGGTACGCCTCATCGGCCTTGAGCCGGTGCAGGGAATGCCGATCCTCGTACGGGAACACCGCGACGGTTCGGGCACCGAGCTCGTACGCAGCGCGGAATGCGCGGATGGCGATCTCGCCTCGGTTGGCGACCAGGATCTTCGAGAACATGCGACCCCCAAAATGGGCGGCATCCGTAAACCTGCGCGGACACCGGAAGTGGCTGAGTGTGTTCTCAGACTACGGGACGGTAACGTAGGGCCTTGTGCACGTGCTCTCCGTCAGCTCTCTCAAGGGTGGTGTCGGTAAGACGACCGTGACTCTCGGGCTCGCCTCAGCGGCATTCGCCCGAGGCGTCAAGACGCTCGTCGTCGACCTCGACCCCCAGTCAGACGTGTCCACGGGGATGGACATCCAGGTGGCCGGCCGCCTGAACGTCGCCGATGTCCTGGCCAATCCGAAGGAGAAGGTCGTCCGCCAGGCGATCACCTCCAGCGGCTGGGCGAAGGTGCATCCGGGCACGATCGACGTGATGATCGGCAGCCCGTCGGCGATCAACTTCGACGGGCCGCACCCCAGTGTGCGCGACGTCTGGAAGCTCGAGGAAGCCCTGGCGGCGGTCGAGGCCGACTACGACCTGGTCCTGGTCGACTGCGCGCCGTCGCTGAACGCGCTGACCCGCACCGCCTGGGCGGCCAGCGACCGCGTGATCGTGGTCACCGAGCCCGGCCTGTTCTCGGTGGCCGCCGCCGACCGCGCGCTACGCGCGATCGAGGAGATCCGCCGCGGCCTGTCCCCTCGGCTGCAGCCGTTGGGCATCGTCGTGAACCGCGTGCGCCCGCAGTCCATCGAGCACCAGTTCCGCATCAAGGAGCTGCGCGACATGTTCGGCCCGCTCGTGCTCTCGCCGCAGCTGCCCGAGCGCACGTCGCTGCAGCAGGCACAGGGGGCGGCCAAGCCGCTGCACATCTGGCCGGGCGACTCCGCTCAGGAGCTGGCGGCCGACTTCGACGCCCTCCTGGACCGCGTCATGCGTACCGGCCGCATCCCGTCGCCGGGCGAAGTCTCGGTGGGTTGAAGCGGCCACCCCCGGAGGGTCGTTCGACTCGCTCCGCTCGCTCAACGACCGAGCAGTTCCCGCTCGTCGTGCGACCGGGGCGAAACGCGTTACGCCGTACGACGCGCGCGCCGGGCGGCCAGCTCGTCGACGGGGTCGGGCCTTTGCGGGTCGAAGTCCAGCAGCGTCGACTCGACCTCGGTGAGCACCTTGCCCACGGCGATGCCGAACACGCCCTGACCCCGGCTGACGAGGTCGATCACCTCGTCGTTCGAGGTGCACAGATAGACCGACGCGCCGTCGCTCATGAGCGTGGTGCCGGCGAGGTCGCGGATACCGGCCGCCCGCAGCTGTTCGACGGCCGTGCGGATCTGCTGCAGCGAGATGCCGGTGTCCAGCAGGCGCTTGACGAGCTTGAGCACGAGGATGTCACGGAAGCCGTACAGACGCTGCGACCCCGAGCCGCTGGCTCCGCGCACGGTCGGCTCGACGAGCTCGGTGCGCGCCCAATAGTCCAGCTGCCGGTAGGTGATCCCTGCCGCGCGCGCGGCGACGGCGCCACGGTAGCCCACCTCGTCGTCCATCGCGGGAAGTCCGTCGGTGAACAGGAGGTCCACGGCGAACCGCTGCTCGCCTGCGGCATCCTCAGCGGTCATCGAGATCCCCCTCTGGTGAGTTTCCGTGGAATGCATCCACGGTAGATGAGCTTGCCCCGCGGGGCAACGACATCGGCCTTCCGACCGCGGCGTGTCGCACGCCGATCATCCCACGAGCCGCTCCAGCGCGGAGCGGACGAAGTGCGAGCGCACGTCGGCGATCCGTGCCGCCAGCTCCGGCGCCAGCTCGCCCGCACGCCCGCGCGATGCGGCATCCGTGCGTCGTAGCAGCGGCGCCAGCGCCGACTCGATGAGTGCGACCTCGCGGTCGACGGACTGCCGCAGCGTGCGGATGTGCCGGGGCTCGATCCCGTGCCGCTCGAGGGCCACCAACGACCGCAGCACGGCCAGGGTCTGATCGGTGTAGCTGTCGGATGCGACGATGACGCCGGTGCTGATGGCATCGTTGAGCAGCTGCGGATTCGCCCCCGCCGAGCGCAGCAGCTCGTCACGGCGGTAGCGCCGCGGTTCGGGGGTGATCGAGGGCGGCACCGACACCGGCGCCGACGGGGTGCGTCCCGCGTCAACGTCGGCCATGTACTCCCGGATGCGTGCGAGCGGCAGATAGTGGTCGCGCTGCAGGGTCAGCGCCAGCCGCAGGCGCTCGACGTCGTCGGGGGTGAACTTGCGGTAGCCGGACTCGGTGCGCAGGGGCGTCACGATGCCCTGCACCTCGAGGAAACGCAGTTTGCTCGCGGTCAGGCCCGGGAACTCGGCACTGAGCCGGGCCAGCACCTGGCCGATGCTCAGGGCTCCCCCGTTCGCGGCGCGACGGGGGGCGGAGGCGGACGCCATCACTTCTCCGTGTCGGAGGCGAGATCGGCGGGCGAGACGAAGAAGTTCAGCCGGAACTTGCCGATGCGCACTTCGGCGCCGTTCACGAGCGGAGCGCGGTCCACGCGCTCGCCGTTCACGTACGTGCCGTTCAGCGAGCGCTGATCGACGATCTCGAACCTGCTCCGGACACGAGTGATCTCCGCGTGCCGGCGCGAGACCGTGACATCGTCGAAGAAGATGTCGGCCTCGGGGTGGCGGCCCACCGTCATCACGTCGTTGTCGAGCAGGTATCGCGCACCGGCGGTGGGGCCCGATCGCACGACCAGCAGTGCGGCGCCGGCCGGCAGCGCATCGATCGCGTTCAGCTCCGCGTCGCTGAGCTCGCTGCCGAACGGCACGAAGGACAGGTCGGAGTCGTGGCCGAACGTCTGCGTCGCGTCGCTCGACGCGCGCGCGGGCGCATCCGGGCCGCGGCGGATATCACCGGCGTCGCGGCGGCGGTTCTCGTCCACGGTCGTCCTCCCTTTCCCCCAAGACTAACCGATCCGACCCTATTGAAGAGGGTCGGGCGATGTCCACTTCCAAGCCGGTGCCTGTGTATGCCGGGTAGGCTCCCGCCCGTGAGAGTATCCGCCGCCATCGCGGCCGTCGCCCTGGCCGCCGTCGCCGTCCTCGGCATCGCCGGTCCCGCGTCCGCACACGATCAACTGCTGTCCACGAACCCGCAGGACGGTGCCACCGTCGCGAGCCTGCCCGGCACGATCACGCTGACTTTCAGCGACATCGTGCAGGATGCCGGTGCCGAGGCCAACCAGGTGAAGGTGATGGATGCCTCGTGCACGGTCATCGACGACGGTGACGTGCAGGTCGCCGACAACGTCGTGACGCAGAAGGTCTCCGGTTCGGCATCCGGACGCGTGACGGTGCTGTGGCGAGTGGTCTCCCGAGACGGTCACCCGGTCTCCGGCGAGTTCTCGTTCACCGTCGGCGACGGGCAGGCTGCGGCATCCCCCACCAACTGCGCAACCGACGACACCACCTCCAGCGCCGCGCAGCCGACGGGGGTATCGCCGGTGCCGTGGATCATCGGTGGCGTCGTCGTGGTGGTGGTCGTGGTGGCCGTGGTCCTGCTACTGGTGACCCGTTCGCGACGCACCGACGACCAGTAGGCTGGAGGCATGCCACATTATGACGTCGTCATCCTCGGCGCCGGCCCCGGCGGATACGTCGCGGCCGTACGCAGCGCCCAGCTCGGCCTTTCCACCGCCATTATCGAACAGAAGTACTGGGGCGGCGTCTGCTTGAACGTCGGGTGCATCCCGTCGAAGGCCCTGCTGAAGAACGCCGACCTCGCACACCAGGTGCTGCACAAGGCCGACCTGTTCGGCATCTCGGGCGACGTGCACTTCGACTTCGGCGTGGCGTGGGACCGCAGTCGCAAGGTCGCCGAGACGCACGTCAAGGGCATCCACTTCCTGATGAAGAAGAACAAGGTCACCGAGTACGAAGGGCGCGGCTCGTTCACGGGTCCGAATGCCATCACGGTGACCAAGGCCGACGGCCAGACCGAAGAGCTCACGTTCGACAACGCGATCATCTCGACGGGTTCGAAGGTCCGCAGTCTTCCGGGTGTCAGCATCGGCGGCAACATCGTCACGTTCGAGGAGCAGATCCTCACGCGCGAGCTGCCGCGCTCGATCGTCATCGTCGGCGCCGGTGCGATCGGCATGGAGTTCGGTTTCGTGCTGCGCAACTACGGCGTCGAGGTCACGATCATCGAGTTCCTCGACCGCGCCCTGCCCAATGAGGATGCCGAGGTCTCGAAGGAGATCGCGAAGCAGTACAAGAGCTACGGCATCGACATCCTCACCTCCACGAGAGTGGAGACCGTCACCGATGAGGGCTCCAAGGTCACCGTCACCTACACCGGCAAGGACGGCCAGCAGGCCTCCATCGACGCCGACAAGGTGCTCATGTCGGTCGGGTTCGCGCCCAACGTCGAAGGCTTCGGGTTGGAGAGCACCGGCGTGAAGCTCACCGAGCGCGGGGCCATCGAGATCGACGACTACATGCGCACCAACGTGCCGCACATCTACGCGATCGGCGACGTCACCGCGAAGCTGCAGCTCGCGCACGTGGCCGAGGCGCAGGCGGTCGTGGCCGCCGAGACGATCGGCGGCGCCGAGACGATGACGCTGGGCGACTACCGGATGATGCCACGGGAGCCGTTCTGCTCGCCTCAGGTCGCCTCGTTCGGCCTGACCGAGCAGCAGGCGCGCGAGGCCGGCTACGACGTGAAGGTCGCGAAGTT
>CALKHM010000138.1 GCA_937988695.1 uncultured Microbacterium sp.
GCAGGGCCCGCAGGCCGGCCGGTACCGCCAGTCCCTGGGGATCCCGGATGCGGTCGTCGTGGAGGGGATGTTCACCGCGCGCGGCGGCACGCATCTGCTCGACTTCGGCGGGCCCGGCACCGCGCACGCCGCACAGTTCCCCGCCGGAGCCGCCTCGACGAACGTCGGCGGCATGGGCGCGCACTGGACCTGCGCGACGCCGGCCCCGTCGTTCAGCGAACGCATCCCGTTCATCCCCGACGACGAGTGGGAGGCGCTCGTCGACGATGCGGAGCGGCTGCTGCACGTGCAGCACGCCGCCTTCGCCGACTCGGCGATCTCGGCGGCCATCAGCACGGTGCTGGCGGGCGAGTTCGCGGGCCGGCTGCCGGAGGGGTATGGGCCGAGCACGCTACCGGTCGCCGGCGACCCCCAGCCGGACGGATCGATGCGGTGGGCTGGCGCCGACGTCGTGCTGGGCCCGCTGGCCGAACCCGGCACGGCGGAGGCGGCGCGATTCACGCTGCGCGACCTGACGCTCGTGCGTCGCATCGAGCACGACGGGCACCGGGTCACCGGCGTCACTGTCGAAGACCTCCGCACTCACGCGCAAGAGACCGTGCCTGCCGACCTCGTGGTCGTCGCCGCCGACGCGTTCCGCTCGCCGCAGCTGCTGTGGGCATCCGGCATCCGGCCCGCCGCCCTGGGCCGCTACCTCACCGAGCATCATGTCGTCATCAGCACGGTGGCGCTGGACGACGAGCGGATGTCGGGGCTCGTCACCGACGAGGAGCTCGAGCGCGAGCTGGCCCGGCGCGCGCAGAACCACGCCGATCCCGTGGCGGCGGTAAACCGCATCCCCTTCTCCGAGCCCGAGCACCCGTTCTCGCTGCAGGTGATGTACGCCGAGAACCCGCCGTTCCCGCTGGATCCCGAGCACCCTGCAGCCGGCAACAGATGGGGCTACGTGAACATGGGCTACGGCGTGCGCAAGCGCCCGCGCGTCCAGGACGGCGTGCGCTTCGACGACGACGAGCTCGACTATCGCGGCCTGCCGAACATGACGATCGAGTACGCCCTCACCGACACCGAAGACGCCGAGATCGCGCAGGCCACTGCTCTGCTGCGTCGCGCCGGCAACGCCCTGGGCACGTTCGTGGCCGACCCGCGGCTGCTGCCGAACGGCTCGAGCCTGCACTACATGGGCACGATGCGGATGGGTGAGGCCGATGACGGGACATCGGTCGCCGACCCATGGTCGAGGGTGTGGGGCTATGACAACCTCATCGTCGGCGGCAACGGGCTGATCCCCACCGCGAACACCATGAATCCCACCCTGACCAGCGTCGCCCTCGCTGTGCGCGGTGCACGCCGGGCAGCGCGCGAGCTGGCGGACCGGGCCGTTGGGCCCGGCCACGACCAGGACGACCAGCCCTGAACAGAAAGGAAGATCATGCTCGAAGAGCCCTTGATCCAGGCCGCCGGGTTCCGAAACGTCGGACCCGACGATGCCCGCACCGGGTTCCAGCTGCGCGTGCGCAGTCCCTACTACCGGGGAATGTGGGCGAATCTGCTCGACAGGCCCACCGTCATCGTCGACGGCGAGGAGTTCGACGGTGACGACATCCGCTGGACACTGCCCACCGGCGAGTACTCCTTCGCCGAACTGCAGGCGTCCACCGACGCACGGTGGCCGATGGACGAGCCGGCCGTGCTCACCGTGCCCAAGCCGGGGGGCCTGCCCCGCGGCATCCATGACGTGACGTTCGTGCTGCGCGTGCGGATGTCATACATTCCCGAGGAGCTGCAGCCCTCGATCTGGACCGCGACGCGAAAGGCGGTGATCGTCCGATGAGCACCGACAACCTGCCGTTCGGACTCGGAGTCTCCCTCTACAGCTACACCGAGGACATCGGCGTGACGATGACCGTGCAGGAGTGCATCGAAGACGTCGCCGACCTCGGCGCGACCGGACTCGAGATCCTCGGCGAGGGACACATTCGCGACTATCCGAACCCCTCGACCGCATGGATCGACGCGTGGTTCGCACGCAACGAGCGGCTCGGGCTCACCCCCACGCTGTACGGCTCGTGGCTGGACACGCGCCGATTCCCCGGGCGCGGGATGACGGTCGCCGAGGGCGTCGAGCAGCTCGAGCTCGACCTGCGACTGGCGGGACGGCTCGGGTTCTCGTTCCTGCGTCCGAAGATCGGTGTGATCACCGAGGACCTGCAGGTCGACCCGATCTGGGCGGAGGCCGTCGAGCGCAACCTCGACCTCGCCACCGAGCTCGGCATCGTCATCTGCCCGGAGATCCACTGGCCGACGGTGATCAAGTCGCCGGTCGTCGAGGAGTATCTGGCGTTCAAGGAGCGCACCGGCAGTGCGCAGTTCGGCCTGCTCATCGACACCGGTGTCTTCGACCTGCAGCGGTACCCGCGACGCGGTGGCAGCGCGACGTTCCAGATGGGCACCGGCGGCGCGCGTCCACCGGAGGTGCCGTTCGTGCCGGTCTCGGACCTGGCCGAGGTGATGGCGCACACCGTCTACTTCCAGGCGAAGTTCTACGAGATCGACGACGACCTGACCGACCACTACATCCCGTGGCGCGAGATCATCGACGTCGCCCTCGAGGCCGGTTACACGGGCTGGTTCTCCAGCGAGTACGAGGGGCACCGCGAGCCGTATCGCGCGTCGGACCAGCTGCGCCGCCAGCACGCCCTGATCCGCCAGGTCGTCGCCGAACGGGGCTGAGGACTCGGCGTCGCCGGGCCGGTCGGGGATGTGCGCGCCGGCCCGGCGCTCGGCTGTCCCTGTCATGGCGCGAACAACGGCCTGCACAGCCCGCGTCTGGATCTCGAGCACCGGGTGAGCAGTCACGCCAGCGCGGACGAGCGGGACATCGCGGCATGGGGTTCTCCGCCCGCGGTGCGCTCATTTCCCCGCGGTGTCGGCCACAGCCCGGTCTTGCGCCCCCTCCTCGGGCAGGGAGGGGCGTGGTTCGGCTGTGTCAGGCAGCGACGGGCGCGGTTCGGCGGTGTCGCGGCCGGCGGGGATGAACAGCGTCACCACCAGGGCGATGACCGCCGCTGCGCCGCCGAGCACGAAGGACAGCTGGAACGCCGCCGGCGTCGGCACCTGCGCCGGGCCGTGCGCGACGGTCATCGTCGCCAGCACGGCGCCGATGACGGCGGCGGCGGTGCTCGTGCCCAGCGAACGGAACAGCGCGTTCAGCCCGTTGGACGCCCCGGTCTCGGTCTGCGGAACGGAGCGCATGATGAGCATCGGCATCGCGGCGTATCCGAAGCCGATGCCCACGCCGATGAGGATGTTCGCGACGAGGATCTGCCAGACCTCGGTGGACAGCAGCAGTGTGAACGCGTAGGCGACGATGAGTGCACCGGCGCCCAGCAACAGGAGCAGCCGCGGTCCGACGCTGCGTGCGAGGCGGCCGGAGAACGGCGAGAGCACCATCATCACGAGGCCCGACGGCATCACGATCAGGCTCGCACCCAGCAGCGACAGCCCGAATCCCGAGCCGGTTGCGGTGGGCAGCTCGAGCATCTGCGGGTAGACGACATTGGACGCGAACAGTGAGAAGCCCATCGCGACCGAGGCGATGTTCGTGAGCAGCACCGGACGACGTGCAGCCACGCGCAGGTCGAGCAGCGGGGCGGTGATTCGCAGCTCGTACCAGCCCCACAGCAGCAGCACCGCGAGGCCGCCCAGACCGCACGCGAGCACGACCGGCGACATCCAGCCCCACTCGTCGCCGCGCGAGACCGCCAGCAGCACTCCGATGAGACCCACGGCGAGACCCGCCGCGCCGAGATAGTCGAACCGGCCGGCGGTGCGCAGCACGCTCACCGGCACGATCCACAGCACCAGCGCGAACACGACCGCGCCCAGGCCCGCCGACATCCAGAACAGCACGTGCCAGTCGCTGTACTCGGTGATCAGTGCGCTGATCGGCAGCCCCAGGGCGCCGCCGACGCCGAGCGTCGCGCTGATCAGGGCGATCGCCGCGTCGACGCGGTCTTCGTGCAGCACGTCGCGCAGGATGGAGATGCCCAGGGGGATGACGCCGGTCACCGCGCCCTGCAGGGTGCGGCCGATGATCACGCCGACGATGTCGGGGGCGACGGCGGCGATCACAGAGCCCAGCACCAGCAGGGCCAGCAGCACCGCGACGATCCGCCGCTTGCCGTACATGTCGCCCAGGCGCCCGGCGATCGGCGTCATGACAGCGGCGGCCAGCAGCGTCGCAGTGACGACCCACGCCGTGTCCTCGCGGCTCGCGTGCAGCAGCTCGGGGAGCTTCGCCTGGATCGGCACGACCAGCGTGAACATGAACGACGAGGCGAGTCCGGCCACGGCCAGCACCGCCACGATCGCGCCCTGTCGGGGCATCCGGGTGAGGCGCCGTCTGGTGCTCTCATCCCGTCTCACCGTTCCAGGCTATCGGTGGGTGATGCACCATGACGTCCACCGGTGCAACACTGGGGAGATGGCCGAGCTCTCCGCGCAGGTCCCATCGGGCATCCGCATCGAGCAGCTGCGCACCGTCGAGCAGGTCTTCGCCGCCTCGGCAGTGCTGAGCGAGGTGTGGGGCGGCGATCGCAGCGGCATGCCGCCGAACCTGCTGCGTGCGCTCGCGCACTCCGGCAACTACGCGGTGGGCCTGTACGACGCGCAGCGCATGGTCGGGGCATCCGTCGCCTTCTTCGCCGCTCCCGCCGCACGCTCGATGCACTCGCACATCACGGGGATCCTCCCGGCGTATCGCGGGCAGGAGCTGGGGCGTGCGCTCAAGCAGCATCAGCGCGAATGGGCGCTGGCGCGCGAGGTGGGGCAGATCACCTGGACGTTCGACCCGCTCGTGGCGCGTAATGCCCATTTCAACCTGCGCGTGCTCGGCACCCGGGTCACCGAGTACCTCGTCAACCACTACGGGCCGATGGACGACGGCCTGAACCGGGGCGACGAGTCTGACCGGATCATGGTGACGTGGGTGCTGGCCGCGCCCCCCGTGCCGACACCGGCCGACGATCGCGTGATGGCCAGCGTCGAGGTGCCGCACGACATCGAGGCGATCCGCCTCGCGTCGGCGGCGGATGCCGCGGCCTGGCGGGCGCGTGTGCGCGAGGAGTTCCTCGCGCACACGGCGGCGGGCCTGGTCTGCCGCGGGTTCGATGACGCTCGCGGGTACCTGTTCGTGCGCCCCTAGCCCCGGCGTCTGCGCCGAGATTGCCGTCCGTGCGCCGAGGTTGTCCTGGCGTCGGCGCCGAGGTTGCCGCCCGTGGGGCGAGGTTGCCCCGGCGTCTGCGCCGAGATTGCCATCCGTGCGTCGAGGTTGTCGTCGGTGCGCCGAGATTGCCATCCGTCGGGCGGGGTTGTCTCCGTTGCGTCGAGGTTGCCATCCGTGGGGCGGGGTTGTCTCCGTTGCGTCGAGGTTGCCGTGACGAATCCGGGTAGCGTGGGCAAATGCTTCCTACCGATTGGACTGCGCACCGCCGCGACGATGGCGAGCTCGTCGGATGGATCCGACCTGCGGGGGACGACTGGGTCGCGGTCGATCTGCTCGGGCGCGAGGCATCCGAACCTACCGAGTGGCTCGAGGCGGAGGCTGCGCTCGAAGCGCGCGGCATCAGCTGGCTTGCCGATGTCTGGATGCTGGAGAGACCGGATGCTGCGCCCCTGCGCGTGCGGATGGTCGAGGTCACGCCCGACCGCGTCGTCGTGCAGACCGATGATTTCGGAGCGATCGACGCCCCCGTCGACCGATTCGAGTTGGCCTGGCCCGCACCGGCGGCGTTGCGACCACGGCGATCGGGCGATCCCGATGGGCGCGTGTTCTGAGGCAGTCTCGACGCACCAACGGCAATCTCGACGCACCAACGGCAATCTCGGCGAGCTGAGGACAAGCTCGGCGCAGTGGGAGCGGGCGCGCGTAGCCTGAGGAGCATGCCGATCGCTCAGGCCGCCGCATCCGTCGCGCTCCAGGGGTTCGAACTGCGCGTGCTGCACATCCCGCTCGTGTCGCCGTTCACGACGTCGTTCGGCACCGAGACCGTGCGCGAGGTCATCGTCGTGCGTGCCCTGACCTCCGACGGCGACGGCTGGGGCGAGATCGTCACGCAGGAGGCCCCGCTGTACTCCAGCGAGTACACCCGCGGCGCATGGGACGTCGCGCAGCGTTTCCTCATCCCGGCGCTGCTGGATCAGGGCGTGGTCGCACCCGAGCACGTCGTAGACATCCTCGAGCCGTTCATTGGACACCGCATGACCAAGGCCGGGCTGGAGCTTGCCGTGCTCGACGCCGCGCTGCGCACCGAGGGGCGGCCGCTCGGCGAGTACCTCGGCGCCATCCGCGACCGCGTGCCTTCCGGCGTGTCCGTCGGCATCCAGCGCGATCCGGCCGCCCTCGTCGAGGTCGTCGCAGGATATCTGGATGCCGGTTATGTGCGCATCAAGATCAAGATCAAGCCGGGGCGCGACGTGGCGGAGACGGCCGCGGTGCGTGACGCTTTCGGCACGATCCCGCTGCAGGTCGACGCGAACTCCGCCTACACGCTCGCCGACATCGACACGCTCGCCGAGCTCGACCGGTTCGACCTGCTGCTGATCGAGCAGCCGCTGCAGGAGGACGACCTCCTCGACCACGCGACGCTCGCAGGACGGCTGCGCACCCCGGTCTGTCTCGACGAGTCGATCACCTCGGCCAAGGCCGCCGCCGACGCGCTCGCGCTGGGCGCGGCATCCGTCATCAACATCAAGGCCGGACGCATCGGCGGGTACCTGGAGGCCGTGCGCATCCACGATCTGTGCCGGGATGCCGGTGTGGCCGTCTGGTGCGGAGGGATGCTGGAGACGGGCCTGGGTCGTGCCGCCAACGCCGCCCTCGCCGCTCTGCCCGGATTCACCCTGCCGGGCGACGTCTCGGCGTCGAACAGGTTCTACGCACGAGACATCGTCACCCAGCCTGCCGAGCTCGTCGATGGGCACATCGCGGTTCCCACCGGTGCGGGGCTGGGTGTGGAGATCGACCCGGTGGCTCTCGAGGACTTCACGGTGGAGCGAGCCGAGATCCGTCGCTGAGCACGCACCCGGCGCGAGGGAGTGCACCGGGGCGTCGCGCCGTGTTTGGACTCGGTCGTCCTGCGGGCGTCCTCGCTCAACGGCCGGGTCGCGCGGCGCGGCGGGTCAGCGGCGCTCGACAAGACCGTCCGGGGTGAGCTCGAGAGTCGTGTCGATGCCGAGCCGAGCGAGGAAGGCGTCGTCGTGGCTGACCACGAGCACGGCACCGCGGTAGGCCGAGAGCGCCTCGACGAGCTGGTCGACGGTGTCCAGGTCGAGGTTGTTCGTCGGCTCGTCGAGCACGAGCAGCTGCGGTGGTGGGTCGGCCAGCAGCAGCCGTGCCAGTGCCACGCGGAACCGCTCGCCACCTGACAGCGACGCGACCGGCCGGGCGGCGGCGTCCCCGCGGATCAGAAACCGGGCGAGCCGGTTGCGGATCTCGGCCGGTGGCACGTCCGGGGCGGCCGCGCGCACGTTCTCCAGCACGGACGCGGCGTCATCGAGCCCGTCGACCCGCTGCGGCAGGTAGCCGATGCGGTCGGTGTGGGCGTGCGCGTGTTCAGAACTCCGCCAATCCGCGCGCGGATGCGCCGGCCTGCCCGCATCCGACCCGGACGCGCCGATATCGGAGGAGTTCTGAACCCCCGATGCGACGAGCCGTTCGAGCAGGGTCGTCTTGCCGGCACCGTTCGGGCCGATCAGCGCCACCCGTTCAGGGCCCTGGACCACCCACGAGTGCGCGTCGTCGCCGATCGTGGCGATGCGTCTGCCCGCGGGGACCCCGGGATCGGGCAGGTCGATCACCACGGTGTCGTCGTCGCGCACGCGCCGCTCGGCTGCATCCCGCGCCGCGCGCGCGGTCGCCTCCTTCTCGCCGACCTCGGTGCGCAGCTTGCCGGCGGACACCTGGGCCGCGCGCTTACGCCCGTTCATGATGATCTTCGGCTCGCGCTTCTCGGCGTACGCCTTGCGTCCCATGGCCGCGCGTCGCGCGAGCTTGGTCTCGGCCTCGATCCGCTGCCGCTTCTCGCGTCTGACGACCTGCTCGGCTGTGCGCTCGGCCTGGCGGGCGGCGTCCTGCTGCGCATCCAGCCACGCGCGCCACTGCGAATACGGGCCGCCGAACACGCTCAGCTCGTTCTCGTACAACTCGGCCGTGTCCTCCATCAGCTCGAGCAGTGCCACGTCGTGGCTGACCACGATCAGCGTGCCTCTCCAGGCGCGCACCATCTCGTACAGCCGCGCTCGCGCGTCACGGTCGAGGTTGTTCGTCGGCTCGTCGAGCAGGGTGATCGGCGCGCGTTGCAGCCGGATGCCGGCGACCGCCGCCAGCACGCTCTCGCCGCCGGGGAGCTCGCCTACGGTGCGCTCCAGCGCGCCGTCGGGAAGCCCGGCCTCGGCCAGCGCCGCGATCGCCCGTGCCTCGATGTCCCAGTCGTC
>CALKHM010000139.1 GCA_937988695.1 uncultured Microbacterium sp.
GATGCCTGGCTCGAGCACGCCGACCGTGCGCTTCTTCTCGTCGACCTCGTAGTCGACACCGGCCTGCAGGGTCTTCGCGATCTTCGCGAACTCGGTGAACCACCGGTTGGCCTCGCCCGACGACGGACCCGAGATGATCAGCGGGGTGCGGGCCTCGTCGATGAGGATGGAGTCGACCTCGTCGACGATCGCGTAGAAGTGGCCGCGCTGCACGAGATCCTGCTTCTGCCACGCCATGTTGTCGCGCAGGTAGTCGAAGCCGAACTCGTTGTTGGTGCCGTACGTGATGTCGGCGTTGTACTGCTCACGGCGCACGTCGGGCGTCTGGCCGGAGATGATCGTGCCCGTGGTCATGCCGAGCGCTCGGAACACCCGGCCCATGAGCTCGGACTGGTACGACGCGAGGTAGTCGTTGACGGTGATCACGTGCACGCCCTCGCCGGCGATCGCGTTCAGATAGGCCGGGAGGGTGGCGACCAGGGTCTTTCCTTCACCGGTCTTCATCTCGGCGATGTTGCCGAGGTGCAGGGCCGCGCCGCCCATGAGCTGCACGTCGTACGGGCGCTGGCCGAGCGTGCGCTTGGCGGCCTCGCGGACCGCCGCGAATGCCTCGGGCATGAGCTTGTCGAGCGACTCGCCCTTCTCGTACCGGCCGCGGAACTGCTCGGTCTCGCCGCGCAGCTCGTCATCCGTGAGCGCTGCATACTCGTCTTCGAGCGCGTTCACGGCTTTCACGACCTGCTGGAGCCGCCGCAGAATGCGGCCCTCACCGGCGCGAAGCAGTTTCTCGAGGGGGTTGGCCACGGAGGATCTCCATCTATCGGGTCTTCTGCCCGGGCTCACCTGCCCCCGGACATACCCACCCATGTTATCCGCCCGTGACCTTTGAGGGTGCTGGCAGATCGTCGGCCATGCGCGGACGCAGGCGCCTCGCCGAAGCGACACGCCGCGACACTCGTGCGCACTGAAGTTGTTTCCGGGTATGCATATACTCGGAAACTACATACCGGGAAAACCTTCGGAGAGATCCGGCGGGAAGACCCCGGGACGCTCCGCAGAGAACCCAGAGAGGCGGCGACGGTGCCCGAAATCCTGCAGGCCGCGCATCCCGCGACGGTCGCCGTGCTCCTCGCCGGCTACGCGCTGTGCGCGGCGCTCATCTGGTTGGCGGGGATCCGCGCCCTCACGCTCTGGGGGCTCTCGTACCGGATGCGTCGGTCTGCCGCCGCACGTTCCGCCATGGCTCGCGCTGCCGCCGTCCGACCGGCCGTTGCCTCGTCCACCGCCCGTGTGGCGCTGCTGTACTGTGTGGCCGACGACTTCGCCCCCGCCGCGCTGCGCACCAGCATGCGCCAGAGCGTTCCGGTGACCACCGTCATCCTCGATGACTCGCGCGATGCGCGCTCTCGCTGCCGTATCGACGCGTTCGCGGCCGAGCACCTGGTGACGGTGATCCGTCGCGAGAACCGCACCGGGTACAAGGCCGGCAACCTCAACCACGCGCTACGTCGTTTGCGCGGGCAGTTCGATGCCTACGTCGTTCTCGACAGCGACACCGCACTCCCGCACGGGTTCGTCGCGGCCGCCGCCACGCAGCTGTTCGCTGATGACGTCCTGGCCGTCGTGCAGGCTGTTCCGGATGCCGCGGGCACGACCGGCACGACGCTGTTCGCACGCGTCTTCGGACCGCTCGTGCATGCCCACGCGCTGGCCAATCATCTGCCCCGCAGCCGCGCCGGCCTGCCGATGTTCATCGGACGAGGTGCGCTGATCCGCGCCGCCGCGCTCGAGGCCGTCGGGGGCGTCCCCGAGACGGTGGCCGAAGACCTGGCCCTGAGCGTCGCACTGCGCGCGGCGGGCTGGCGCATCGCGATCCGGCCCGATCTGCGCTTCACCGAGACCTATCCGGTCGACTACGCGGCGTTTCGCACCCAGGTCGGCAAGGCCGCCGAGGGCGCCGCGGAGTTCCTGCGCTCGGGCGTCCTGCGTGCGGCGCGGCTCCGGGAGCGGATCGACGCGCTCGTCGAGACGGCGCTGCTGCCGGCCGGCGCCCTCGCCGGCCTCGGCCTCATGGTCACGGGCGCTCTGCTGGGCGCGGCCGGGATCGTGGTGCCCGCGCTGCTGACCGGCGCGACGGTGCTCGTGGCCCTCATGCCGCTGCTGCCGGCCACCGTCGCGACGCTTCGCCGACACGGCGTCGTGCCGGCGGCGATCTTCCTCGCGGCCGCCTCCGCGGTCTACGGCTCGGTGGCCCTGCTCACCCTCAGGCACACCGCGGCCGTGCTGCGCGGCCAGCGTGCCGTGTTCACTGTCACGCCGAAGTCGGCCAGCCGCGCGCGTCCCGTGGCCGCCGTCGCCGAGCTGCGCCGTGAGCTGCTGGTCGCACTGGTCGCGGTGCCGGCGGCTGCCGCCTGGCATGCACCGGCTCTGGCCCTCGGCTTCCTCGCGCCCACGGTCGTCGCTGCGACCCTGCTGCTCGCCCGGCGGCGGCCTGTCACGGCATCCCCTGTCCATCGTCCGGTTCACCGCATCCGCCATCGCCGGCGCACGTTGCCGGCCGCACCCCTGCCCACCGTCCACTGAAAGAAGGCACCACATGTCTGTCAAGCAGAGCCTGCTGGCGATCCTCGACCAGGGTCCCTGCTACGGGTACCAGCTGCGCCACGAGTTCGACCGGCGCACCGGCTCGACGTGGCCACTGAACGTCGGGCAGATCTACAACACCCTCGAGCGGCTCGAGCGCGACGGCCTGGTCGCCAAGGGCGAGACCGACGAACAAGGCCATGTGTTCTTCGAGATCACGGATGCCGGCCGGCTCGAGGTGCGCTCGTGGCTGAGCTCCCCTGTCGAACGCGGGCAGGGCACACGCGACGAGCTCGCGATCAAGCTGGCCCTGGCGGCCACCCTGCCCGGAGTCGACGTGACCGAAGTGATCCAGACGCAGCGGCGGGCGTCGCTGGCGCAGCTGCAGGAGCTGAACCGCGCGAAGTACGCGGGATCTGACCCGGAGGGGCCGCAGGAGCTCGCCTGGTCGCTCGTGGTGGACTCGATGATCTTCGCTGCGGAGGCAGAGGTGCGCTGGCTCGACCACACCGAGCAGCGACTGGCCCTGCGCCCCCGCCACACGCTCGCGCTGGAGCTGTCGTCACAGCGGCCCAAGCGCGGCCGGCCCGTGGCCGCCGACGCCGCCGAACGCACGCCGCGCATCGAGGCGGAGGCGACCCGGTGAGCGGCGACGCGATCCTGCGGCTGGTCGGCGTCAGCCAGCAGTACGGCGTCGGCGAGACGAGCGTGTCAGCGCTTTCCGGCGTCGACCTCGAGGTGGCCCGCGGTGAGCTGGTCGCCATCATGGGCGCCTCCGGCTCGGGCAAGTCGACGCTGCTGTCGATCGCGGGCGGGCTCGCACACCCGACGACCGGCGAGGTGATCGTCGAAGGACGTCACCTGTCCACGGCGTCGCCGCGCGAACTGGCGCTGCTGCGGCGCCGCTCCCTGGGCTTCGTGTTCCAGGACTTCAATCTCATCCCGACCCTCACGGCTCTGGAGAACGTGACGCTGCCGCTGGAGCTCGACGGCTTCCGGGCCCGGGTGGCGCGCCGTGCGGGTCGGGATGCGCTCTCGTCGGTCGATCTCGCCGACAAGTTCCACTCCTATCCCGACGATCTGTCCGGCGGGCAGCAGCAGCGCGTGGCCATCGCACGCGCGGTGGTCGGCGGTCGGCGGCTCATCCTCGCCGACGAGCCGACCGGGGCCCTGGACTCGGTCACCGGCGAGCTCGTGCTGAAGATGCTGCGCACGCGGGTGGATGCGGGGGCCGCCGCGATCCTCGTCACGCACGAGGCGCGCCACGCCGCGTGGGCGGATCGGATCGTGTTCTTGCGCGACGGACGCATCGTCGACGAGTCGCGACGCGACGGCGTGGACGACCTGGTGGGGACCTCGGCGTGAGCAGGCGGGCGCGGCATCCCGTCACGAGATGGGCGCAGCAGCCCCGCACGAGACCCGCGCGGCATCCCCGCACGAGACGAGGAGATCTCACGACATGAGGACGCATCGACCCGAGTCGGCCCTCATCCGGTCCGATCTCCTCGATTCGGGCGAGGGTCCGGGCACATGAGCGGGCGGAGGGATGCCGCGCCGCGACCGAGCGCGTGGGCACGCTGGCGCGTCGACCTGCGCCTGGCACGTCGGCAGGTGTGGCGCGCTCGCGCGTCGAGCCTGCTGGTCGTGCTGCTGGTGGGGCTTCCCGTGCTCGGCCTGTCGGGCGCGGCGGTGTTCGCGCAGAGCCACGTCGGCACGCCCGCGCAGAAGGCGACCGTGCAGCTGGGCCGGACGCAGGCGATGATCGGCATCGCTGGCGGCGCCGACCCCAGCCGCCGCCAGGCCGTCGACGAACCCGGCTACACGCAGATCGCGACCAACGCCGACGGCAGCGCGCGTCATCCCGAAAAGCCCGCGCCACAGAGCCCGGATGCCGTCATCCCACCGGGCACGAAGGTCATCGAGCTGGGGCTGTACGGCGCGGCGTACGTGGCCACAGCCACCGGCGCCGGACAGGTCGGGGCCACGACCGGGCCGGCATGGAATCCGGCGTTGCGCGGACGCTTCGTGATCGTCAGCGGAACGGCGCCGACCTCCGACGACGAGGCCATGGTCAGCCCCGCTCTGCTGCACCGGCTCGGCAAGGCCGTCGGCGACACCCTGACGCTCACCGACACCGGCACGTCGTTCCGGATCACCGGTACGCTCCGTCAGGTCGACAGCGTCCCCGACGACCAGCAGATGTTCCTGCCCGCCTCGGCAGCCTCGCTCCTGCAGACCGCGCCCACGTGGTTCACGGTGGACTGGCAGCCCGACTACGCCGCGTTCAAGACCATGGTGCACGCAGGGTTCAGCGTGTACGCGCGCGACCTCGCCGTCGACCCGCCCGCCGGTGCGCTGCGCGCCTATGCCGGCGACTCCGCCGGGTGGGCGATGCTGGCGGTGGGGGCGATCGCCGCAGGGTTCTGCGGATACCTCGTCGTGCTGCTGGCCGGTGCCGCCTTCGCGGTGGCCGCGCGCCGACAGCAGCGAGCCCTGGCGATGGCCGCCAGCGTCGGTGCCGTACGCGGCGACGTCTTCCGCATCGTCGTGCTGCAGGGAACCGTGCTGGGCCTGGTCGCGGGAGTGGTGGGGACCACGGCCGGGATCGGCCTGGCGGCCGTGGCGCTCGCAGTCACCGACCGCGGCGTGGTCGGCTCGTTCTGGGGCAACTGGGGGCTGAACGTGCCCTGGCCGCTGATCGCGGGCATCGCCGTGTTCGCCATCGTCGTGGGCACGTTGGCAGCCGTGGTCCCCGCGCGCGGGGCGACCCACGGCGGCGTGCTCGATGCACTGCGTGGCGCCCGGCGCCCGGCCAGGCTGAACCCGAAGCGGCCGCTGTGGGGTCTCGGCCTCATGATCCTCGGGCTGGCGGCCACCGTCGGCGGTGGCCTCGGCATCGCCGCGCTGAACACCGCGAAGGAGGTGGACTACGGCAGCCCGCTGCGCGGTGTGCTGCTGGTGGGCATCGTCGCGGGCCCCCTCGTCTTCCAGATCGGCGTCATCGTCGGCGGGCATTGGACCCTCGTGATGCTGTCGCACGTCGCCTCGCGCGGAGGTCTTGCCGCGCGCATCGCGGGCCGGGATGCCGCCGCGCACCCATCCCGCGTCATCCCTGCCTTCGCCGCCATTGCCGCGTGCGTGTTCATCGCGTCGTTTGCCCTGTCGGCGACCGCCATGGTCGCCGCGGGAAACCGGCAGAACTACACGTGGACCGGGCACCTGGGCACCGTCGGCCTGATGGCGTGGGGGCTGTCCGCCGATGACGATCCCGACGAGGTCGCGCAGAAGATGCAGAACCTCGTGGCACCCACCGATCCCTCGGCGACGGCCATGCTCTGGACCAGTTCCGACGCTCCCCGCGACCCTCGGGACGGCAAGGTCAGCGATCCCGCCGCCCCGGTGTGGAGCGTGGCCGGCGCTATGCACGACGACGGCTGTGATCGCTGCGCGCCCGAGGCGCAACTGGGCGGCAACCCGCCCACGGTCCTCGACCCCGCCGACGTGGCGACGATCCTCGGCGCCGCGCTGCCGGCCGACGCGCAGCGTGTGCTCGAGGACGGCGGCGCCGTAGAGCTCCGGCAGCGCAGCGAGGCCGGGAGCGTCTCGGTGGACCACGACACGCTGACTCTCGTCCGTTGGAGCGCCGGTGCCTGGGACGCCTACAACGAGAAGCTCCCCGACTACTGGAGCGGGCGGATCACCGCCGCCGAGCTGCCGGAACCCGCGCAGAAGCGCGTGCTCCCCGCCGTCTCGATCGTGCCCCGGTACCCGCAGTCGTTCATCACCGCGCTCATCTCCACCGACACCGCACGCGCACTCGGGATGACGCTCGTGCCGCAGACCCTGTTCGCCTTCTATCCGCAGCCGCCGGGCGACGACGTGGTGGACGCCCTGACCGCAGCCGCCGAGAACACCCGGGTCAGCGCGAACACCTCGCTGCAGGTCATGGCCGAACGCGGACCCGCACCCATCGATCCGGTGCTGTGGCTCATCTCCGGCGCCACCATGGTGCTCGTGCTCGGCGCGGGCGCGGTGTGCCTGGGCCTGGCCCGCTTCGAGCGGCGCTCCGACGACGCCACCCTCGCGGCGGTGGGGGCAGGCCGCGGCCTGCGCAGGCGCGTGAACGCCTGGCAGGCCCTCATCGTGGTGGGGCTCGGCACGGTCGTCGGCGCCGCCGCCGGACTCATCCCGACGTGGGGCATCACGCAGATGAGCAGCGGCTACCTGACGTTCGCCGAGGCGCCGTGGCCGTGGCTGGTCGTGATCGCCCTGGGCCTACCCGCGGTGATGGCCGCGGCGTCCTGGCTCATCCCGCCACGCAGCCCCGACCTGACCCGCCGGACGGTGATCGCATGACGGTCCGGCCCGCGCCGCGAGCGGCGGCATCCGCTCACGAGACGAGGAGATCTCACGGAATGAGGACGCCCCGGCGGGATCCGGCCCTCAGCTGGTCAGATCCCCTCGCCTCGCGCGAGGAGGCGTGGCCGTGACCACGCACCAGGATGCCGCACCGCGGCCGAGCGTGTGGGCGCGCTGGCGCGTCGACCTGCGCCTGGCGCGGCGCCAGGTGTGGCGCAGCCGAGGGTCGAGCCTGCTGGTCATGCTGCTGGTGGCCCTTCCGGTGGTCGCCCTCACCGGCGGCGCGGTGGTCTGGCAGAGCGAGCAGGCATCACCCAGCCAGCAGGCGATGCTCGAACTGGGACGGAACCAGGCCTGGATCGAGATCGTCGGCGGGCCCGACCCCAGCCGGGCGCAGGCCGTCGACGATCCGCGCTACGTGGACATCGACCGAGAAGACATGGGCGGAACACCCGTCAATCCGGAGCGGCCCGCGCCGACGAGCCCCGAAGCGGCGCTGCCGGCCGGCACGAAGACCATCGAGGTGACCTACGGCGGCAGTGCCACGGTCAAGACGGCCACCGGGACCGCGCGCGTGGCGGTGACGACCGGCCCAGTGTGGAGCGCGGTGTTCACTGGCCGCTACACGGTGATCGACGGCCATGCACCGACATCCGCCGCCCAGGCCATGGTCACGCCGGGCCTGCTACACCGGCTGGGTGCACACATCGGCGGCCAGGTCGTGCTCCCCGACAGGGACGCCGCGCTGACCATCACCGGCACGATGCGTGAGCTCGACGAGGATCCCGGCACCGACGAGCTGTTCCTGGTGGCACCCGGCGACCTGCTCACCGATCCCGGCGCCTCGCGCTGGTACGCGCCCGACTGGCAGCCCGACCAGGCTACGCTGGCGACGCTGAACCACGCCGGATTCATCGCCTTCGCCCGCGACCTCGTGATCGACCCGCCGGCAGGTGCGAAGCTCGCCCGCGGCGACGCGGCGCTCGTCTGGACGGCGATCGCGTACGGCTCGATCGCCGCCGGCTTCAGCGGCTACCTCGTCGTGCTGCTGGCCGGCGCCGCGTTCGCGGTCTCGGCACGCCGTCAGGCGCGCTCGCTGGCGGTCACCGCCAGCGTCGGGGCGACCAAGGGACACATCTTCCGCATCGTGCTGCTGCAGGGCGCGGTGCTGGGCCTTGCCGGCGGGATCGTCGGAGCGCTGGCGGGACTCGGGCTCACCGCCGCCGCACGGGCGATCTTCGACGACGGGGTGGTCGGGTCGTTCCGCTCGGGATGGGGCTGGAAGCCGCCGTTGCCCCTGGTGGCCGTGATCCTCGTGTTCGCGGTGCTCGTGGGCACGCTCGCCGCGATCGCGCCCGCGCGCACGGCGACCCGTGGCGACGTGCTTGCCGCGCTGCGCGGCTCGCGGCGACCCGCGAGGCTCAGGCCGCGGCGGCCGCTGTGGGGGCTCGGGATGATGATCCTCGGCGTGATGGCGTCGATCATCGGCGGGCTGGGGCTGGCAGCGCTGAACGCGGCGAGGGAGATCGACTACCAGTCGCCCTGGCACACACC
>CALKHM010000140.1 GCA_937988695.1 uncultured Microbacterium sp.
CGGCGACGACCAGCAGGATCTGCTGCATGATCTTGCCGCGCTGAGCACTGACGGGACGCCGCCACCACTGCACGCGAGCTGCACGCGGCCGGCCATCCTGCGGCGCATCGCCGCATGCGCTGCCGATGCCGTGCCCGCCGACGCCGACCGGATCGCGTCACGTATCGACGACGAGATCCTCGCCGCGGCAGTGTCGCTGCACACGGGTGTGCCCTTCGTGGCTGTGGGCGGCGGAGAGTTCGCCGGCGATCTGCATCCGGGTGAGCGTGTGGTCGTCGTCGGCTACGTACTGGACGCAGCCGTCCGTGCTCTTGTCTTTGAGCTCGAGGAGCGTGGGCTGCGGCACGATGGCACCGTCGCGGTCTACGGCGGGATTCCGCGTCCGGGTGAAACGGTGCTCGTGCCGCGCCCAGCGGCCACCGCCACCGAACGTGACGGAGCGACCGATGAACGCTGACAGCCACGCGGACGCCATCCTCGCGGCGGATCCCGCACGCATCGAGCGCGCTCTGGAGGACATCGCTCGGCGGTCTCTGCCGGGCGCGGGGATCACCCGATGGGGCTACAGTCAGCTCGAGCGCGAAGCACACGAGCTGTTCGCCGCGCACTTCCGCGCGCTCGGGCTGGAGTGCCGCACGGATGCGGCCGGCAACACGATCGCGACGCTCCCCGGGACCGATCCCGCGTTGGCACACCTGGGGACGGGCTCGCATTTGGACAGCGTGCCGCACGGTGGTCGCTTCGACGGCATCGCGGGCAGCGTCGCCGCGATGGAGGTCGCGAGAATGCTGGTGCACGCCGGCATCCGGCCGCGCAGATCGATCCGTTTCGTCGCCTTCGCCACCGAGGAAGGCGCACGCTTCGGGCAGGCGTGCCTGGGTAGTCGCATGATCGCCGGTCTCACGTCGGCCGAAGACCTTGACGCTTTGGAAGACCGGGACGGGGTCACAGCTGCCGATGCACTGCGTGGCGTGGGCCTCGACCCCGCGTGCGTGCACGAGGCGCGGTGGCACCCCGGTGAGGTGGAGGCGTTCATCGAGCTGCACATCGAGCAGGGCGGCATCCTTGCCGCCTCGAAGACGCCGATCGGTGTCGTGGATGTCATCTCGGGCAGCACGCGGCTGGCCATCGACCTGACCGGGACCGCGAGCCACACGGGCGGAACGCCGATGTATCAGCGCGCCGACGCGCTCGCCGCTGCCGCCGCCGTCGTGCTCACGGCCGAGCGCGTCGCGAACGACAACCGGCACCGAGGAACACGCATCTCGGTGGGAAAGATCGACGTCGAACCAGGATCCATCACCACCATCCCGGGGTTCTGCCGCGTCTACGTGGACGTGCGCGACGTCGATCCTCGACGTCAGCGAGACACGGCGAACGAGGTCATCTCGGCCGCGCACTCCATCGCGCAGGAGCGTGGTGTCGGGGTGACCGCGAAGCTGCTCGCGGATACCTCGCCGGTGACGCTGCCGCTCGCGGTCCAGCGGCACATCGTGGATGCCGCCGCGTCAATGGGACTCGGATATCGCGTGATGCCGAGCGGTGCGAGCCACGACACGCAGATGATCGACCGTGTCTGCAGGGGTGGCATGGTGTTCGTTCCCAGCTTGAACGGGGGCGTGAGCCATGCGCCGGACGAGTACAGCCTCGCGACGGACATCGCGCGCGGCACCGACGTCCTCGTGAGAGCCCTTCTGTCCATCGATGCCGCAAGCGAATCGGGATGGATGTGACGGGAACAGCACAACGGCTCGCAGTCATTCCCGGCGACGATCGCCCGGTGATCCACGGCGGTGAGGTCCGCGTCGTCGAGCATGAAGCGACCGGCTCGCATTACATGCGGCTCGTGCTGGAGGCTCCGGCGATCGCCGCCTCGGCTCTGCCCGGACAGTTCGTCATGCTGACCGCGGCCAGAGCCGGAGAGACGGTCCCGGCGCTGCCGCGGCCGATGGCCATCTATGCGATCGACACCGTGCGAGGACTTGTCACGATCGTCTACGCGCTCGTCGGACGCGGGACGAGGCGGCTCGCGGAGTTCACCCCCGGGGAGAGCATGCACGTAGTCGGCCCGCTCGGCCGAGGCTTCGACATTCCTCTGCGCACCGATGCTGTGCTGCTGCTCGGCCGCGGCATCGGGACGTGTTCGTTGACCACGGTCGCCGAGTACGACGCGCGTGCCGGCATCGAGACGTATGCGGTCACGAGCGCGCGCACCCGGCGGGCGCTCGTCGGAGGCGACCTGTATCGGGCGATGGGGGCGTCCGTCGTCCTCGAGGTCACAGACGACGAGGGCACCAGTGCTCCGGATGCCGTCTTCGCCCGACTCGTCGGCATGGTCGACGATCGTCCTCCACAACTCGTGCTCGTGTGTGGGTCGAACCGGCTCACAGCCGTTGCCCTGCAGCTCGGGGAGCGCTGGGGCGCATCCGTGCAGGTGTCGCTGGAGGCGCATATGGCGTGCGGAATCGGCTATTGCCATGGCTGTTCGACCGGGGAGCGGACCAGCGCGCTCGAGGAGCCGCTGGTCTGCAAGGCGGGCCCCGTCTTCGCCGTGGCCGGGCGCGGCTGTTGACACGGCGCAGTTGGCTGGGTATTTTCATGTCATGCAATACTCGTTTCCATAACAGAGCGATCGCGGAGATACGGAACGAGGATCGGCCGTCCGTCTGGACACATGCATGCACCACAACGGAGAGGTGAGATGACAATGCTCAAAGAGGCACTCGGAACCAAGGGGTTCGTGGCCCGGAAGGGTGCACGACGGATGGCCGGGGTGGGGACGCTGGTGGTAGCCCTCGGGCTCGTCGGATGCACGGCGGGGAGCACGCCCGGCGACGGTGCCAGTCCGCAGAAGGCGGACGGCGTCTCGGTCGACCTCGTCGCTGACGCGAAGGTCAACGTCGACACGTCCAAGTGGTCGAAGGATGCACCCTACACGATCGCGACGTTGACCCAGGGGCCGATCAACGGCTGGGGCCTCACCTGGGACGAGACGGTCACCTATGAGGCGGACAAGAACCCCGACGTCGGCAAACTCATCCTTCTCCCCGCGAACGGCGACGCGAACAGCCAGATCACCTCGATGGAGAACCTGGTCAGCCAGAAGCCCGACGCGATCATGCTCAACCCGCAGGGCCGGGCGGCGCTCGCAGCCTCCGTGAGCAGGGCGATGGCAGCCGGTATCCCGGTGATCGTCTGCGGCAACGGGGTCGAAGGAAAGAAGTACGTCACCTACAACGACGTCGACCTCTATCAGGTCGGCTACGACTCCGCCAAGACTCTCGCCGAGCGTCTGGGAGGCAAGGGCAACGTCGTCCTCATGCACGGGATCGCGGGTGTCGACGCCGCCGAGGCCTGGAAGCAGGCAGCAGAGGACGCGTTCGGTCAGTACCCCGACATCAAGATCGTCGGGAGCGAGTACGCGGACTGGTCCGTTGCCACCGGGAAGGCGAAGATGACGGCGATCATGGCAGCCAACCCGCAGCTCGACGCGGTGTGGTCCGGCGGATCCGAGATGGCGACCGGTGCGATGCTCGCATTCGATGAGGCAGGCAAGAAGCAGCCCCTGTACGGCGTCGCGAACCCGACCAACGGCTTCCTGCGGCTGGCCAAGGAATACGGCATCGGCTTCAACGCCTTCCCCGACCCTCCCGGGACCATCGCGAAGGCGTGCCTGGAGACCACTCTGAAGGTCCTCCACGGCAAGACCGTGCACAAGTTCGAGCCGGTCAAGATCGAGAGCTTCGACGAGACGCAGCTGGACGACCACTATGTCCCCGAGCTCAGTGACGACTTCGTCGGACCGATCGAGCTGCCCATGCCCGCCTACATCGATGCGGGGATGGCGCGTAAGTGAGCTCTCCCGCGCCGTTCGACGAGCACGCCGTGACCCCTCTGCTCGAGGTCCGCGATGTCAGCAAGTCCTTCGCCGGAGTCCAGGCGCTCGACCACGTCGACTTCGCGGTCCTCTCCGGGGAGATCCACGCGCTCGTGGGGGAGAACGGCGCGGGCAAGTCGACGCTCGTGAAGATGTTCGCGGGAGCATACGTCCCCGACTCGGGTGCGATCGTGGTGGACGGCGCGAGCTACTCGGCGCTGACCCCGCAGACGGCCCGGAAGGCAGGCATCGCCGTCGTCCATCAGGAATTCAACCTCCTGATGGACATGACGGTCGCCGAGAACGTCTTTCTGGGGGCACTCCCGAAAGGACGTTTCGGCCTCTCGCCGGCCAAGGCTGTGCGCAGAGCCCGCGAGCTGCTCGACCGCCTGGGCTCTGACCTGGACCCTCGGCGCTACGTCTCGGAGCTGTCAGTCGTCGAGCAGCAGCTGGTCGAGATCGCCAAGGCGCTCGCCGCCGATGCTCGCATCATCATCATGGACGAACCGTCCACCGTCCTCTCGCCCGAGGAGCTCATCGTCCTCTACGGCGTCCTGCACCGGCTGAGGCAGGAGGGGCGCAGCATCATCTACATCTCGCACCGCCTCAGCGAGGTGTTCGAGCTCGCCCAGCGCGTGACGGTGTTGAAGGACGGCCGGTTCGTGAGCTCGGATGTCACCTCGGAGGTGACGGAGGACGAGCTCATCCGCCGGATGGTCGGACGCCCTGTCAACGAGCTCTTCCCGCACCGCACCAGCGCTCCTGGCGCTCCTGCGCTCGAGGTGATCGGCCTCGAGGTGGCCAAGAAGCTGTTCGACATCTCACTCACCGTGCGCGCGGGCGAGATCGTCGGGCTCGCGGGCCTGGGGGGCAGCGGTCGGACGACGCTTGCCAGGGCCCTGGTCGGACTTGAGCGTGTCAGCTCGGGGACGATCACGCTCGAGGGCGCCCAGCTTCCGCACTCGCCGGGCGCGTGCGCCCGGGCGGGCCTCGTGATGGTGCCGGAGGACCGCAAGGCGCATGGCATCGTGGCCGGGCACTCGGTCACAGACAATCTGTCGCTGCCCTCGCTCGGCCGGTTCGCATCGCTGAGCGTCCTCTCGCCCCGTCGCCAGGACGAGATGGCGAAGCGACTCGTCGAACGGTTCGGTGTTCGCCCTGCCCGTCCGAAGGTCGCGATCGAGAATCTCAGCGGCGGCAACCAGCAAAAGGTGGTCCTGGCAAAGTGGTTCGACATGTCGCCGAAGGTCGTCGTGCTCGACGAGCCCACGCGCGGTGTCGACGTGGGAGCCAAATCGGAGATCTACTCGATCATCGAGGAGCTCAGCGGCACCGGCGTGGGCGTGCTGATGGCATCCTCCGATCTGACCGAGCTGCTGGGAACGTGCGATCGGATCATCGTGCTGAGGGAGGGCGCCGTCGCCGCGGATCTCCCGCGGAGTGAGGCGACCGAGGAATCCATCCTGCGGGCGGCCACACCGACCCGCTCCGTCGCTTCCGAGCCAGCGCCCGCAAAGGAACCAGCATGACCTCCACCACGATCCAGAAGAGTCCGCGGAGGCTCGAGATCTCTGCGGCCCGGCTGCGCCGCCACGGTCCCGTGATCTTCGTCTACGCCCTCGTCGTCGTCCTCTATATCGTCGCCTGCTCGCTCTCTCCTGCCTTAGGGCAGTGGTCGAACCTCTCCGAGATCCTCCGACAGTCGATCGTCCTCGGACTGGTCACGATCGGCCAGGTCTACGTCCTGCTCGGCGGCGGCATCGACATGTCCGTCGGCATGACTGCCAGGGTCGTCGGCCTCGGTGTGGCGGTCACCATGGGCAGCACGTCCATCCCGCCCTTCCTCGTCATCATCGGCGGTCTGGTCGCAGGCGCGGTCGTCGGCCTGATCAACGGCTTGTTCATCACCCGGATCGGTGCGGCCCCGTTCATCGTCACCCTCGGCATGATGGGCGTGCTCAGCGGCGTGGCGCTGGCCATCACAGACGGCCCGACCGACGTCGTGCCGGACTTCTTCTTCACCATCTACGACGCGACGCTGGGGCCGCTGCCGATCGCCGTCATCGCGATGGCCGTGCTGTGGGCGGTCGCGTGGTTCGTCCTGAACCGCACCTCGTTCGGTCGCAATGTCTACGCCGTGGGCGGATCTGCGAGCGTTGCCCGGCTGGCTGCAATCCGTGTCCACAGAACGCAGGTCTGGACCTACGCCGCGGCGGGCGTGCTCGCAGCGATCGCGGGCATCTTCCTCCTCGCACGATCCGGGGTGGGTGACCCGACGCTCGGCCAGGGACTCGAGTTCAGCTCCATCGTCGCGGCGGCCATCGGCGGCGTGAGCCTGTATGGCGGCCGTGGGTCGATCGTGGGCGCCTTGGGCGCCGTTCTCCTCGTGACGATGTCTGGCAACATCTTCGATTTCCTGCACGTCAGCGGATATTTCCAGCAGCTGGTGCTCGGGATCATCGTCCTCATCGGAGTCTCGGTCTACAGAACGAGAGGCAGGCAATGACGATCGCCACGAACGCTGCGCAGACGCCGGCCACCGAGCAGACGGCCCCGCGCCGCCACCGCGCCGCGCGAGTCGTGGACTGGCTGTCCCGCTACTCGGCGATCTCGACCACCGCGCTGCTGCTTGTGCTGGCGGCGGTCCTGACTCCGAGCTTCTACGACGGCGGCAACCTCCGGACGGTGATCCTGCAGACGTCCGCCTTGGGCATCGTGGTGCTCGGTCAGACCGTCGTGCTCCTCGTGCGCGGGATCGACATGTCGGTAAGCGCGATCGTTGCGATCACGGGTGTGGCCGCGGCATCCAACAAAGGCGGAGAGAGTCTTTGGCTCACCCTCGGACTGGTGATTCTCATCGGCATCGTGGTCGGCGTGGTCAACGGTCTTCTCATCACGTGGCGCAAGGTACCGCCGTTCATCGCGACTTTCATCGTCTTCATCGTCGCCAGCGGCGGTCTCCTGGCCTACACGAGGGGACAGACGAGTGGCTCCGCGCCCGCCTGGTTGCGCAATCTCGGCTCGGGGTCCATCTCCGGGCTGCCGTTGCCGTTCATCGTCTGGATCGTCATGGGGGCTGTGCTCCTGTTCGTGCTGAAGCGCACGATCTGGGGTCGGCACGTCTACTCCGTGGGTGCCGCGCCGGAGGCGTCCAGACACGCAGGCGTGCCTGTCGCTCTCGTGACCCTGTCGGCATACGTCCTGTGTGCGCTGTGCGCCGTCGTCGGCGGCCTCGTGTACAGCGGATACCTCGGCTATGTCGATCGGAACCTCGGCACCAACATCAACCTGAACTCCATCGCCGCGGCGATCGTAGGCGGAGTGGCTTTCAGCGGCGGTCGAGGGTCTGTGGTGGGAGCGGCCGTCGGTGCCGTTCTGCTCACGGTGCTCACGAACATCGTCGTGGTCGCCAATCTCCCGATCTACTGGCAGCTCATCGCTCAGGGAATGGTGCTCATCTTCGCAGTGACCATTTCCGGCCTGCGCGACCGGTGGGCGCGAAACCTCCCCTGATCCGAAACCACCGGCCAACGACGACAAGGAGACATCATGGATGCCGCCGCCACACGACAGCGCGCAACAGAGCTCGGGAGATACGGCGCCTACATCTCACTGAACGAGCAGGCCGAGTCAGGAGAGCTCGTCGCGGTCAAGGACAACGTCGACGTCCTGGGCATGGTCACCACCGCCGGCGGGCGCCATCTGCCGGAGACGCCTGCCGCGGCAGACGCCCCGATCATCGCCGCCGTGAAGTCGACCGGCGCGCAGGTGATCGGCAAGACGAACATGCATGAGTACGCCTTCGGCGTGACCACCGGCAATGTCCACCACGGCACCGCGCGCAATCCCCACGACCTCGAACGTGTCCCGGGCGGGTCCTCGGGCGGCTCGGCCGTCGCTGTCAGCCTGCAACTGTGCGACTGGGCGATCGGCACTGACACGGGCGGCTCGACGAGGATCCCCGCCGGCTTGTGCGGCGTCGTGGGGCTCAAGCCGACGACCGGGCTCTTGAGCATCGAGGGGATCTTCCCCCTTGCCGAGACGCTTGATGCACCGGGACCGATGGCGCGAGACGTCCGCACCGCGGCGAGGGCGCTCGAGTCCCTGTCCGGCCTGTCCGGCTTCGATCCGGGCCAGCCGGGGGATTGGCAACCGGACCTGGCCGTGCCGCTGGGTTGGGAGGAGGGCCTGGACGAGCCTACGCAGCGCGTGTGGGACGCCGTCAGCGACGGACTTCCCAGGATCGAGTTCCCCGGGTGGAAGGCCCTCGAGGACGCGTTCCAGCCGATCCTCTTCGCGGAGGCGAGCTCATATCACCTGGAATGGCTGCGCGAGCAGCCGGAGCTGTACAGCGAGGACGTGCGCAACACCCTGAACCTCGGCTTCAAGGTGAGCGGTGCGGGCTATCTCTGGGGGATGCGGCAGCGTGAGCCGATGCGCGAGGCGGTCACGCGCGCGTTGGGGTCCTACGACGCCGTGATGATCCCGAACACCACGATCGTCGCGCCGCTGATCGGCGAACCGCACGTGCGAGAGAAGCTCCTGCGATACACGCGACCGTTCAACCTCACCGGGCATCCCGTGATCACGATGCCCGCGCCGACTCCCGGGCTCCCCGTCGGAGT
>CALKHM010000141.1 GCA_937988695.1 uncultured Microbacterium sp.
GTCCACGTCGCGGCTCTCCTTGATGGGCTTGCCGTTGTCCAGGCTCTCGGCCACCGCCAGCTCACGGGCACGCTCCTGCACGAGCCGTGCGATGCGGAACAGGTACTTGCCACGGTCGCGTCCGCTCATCTTCGCCCACACCGTCGTGTATGCGCGCCGCGCGGCCGCCACCGCGGCACTCACATCGGCGGCATCGGCCAGCGCGACCTCGGCGATGCGCGACTCGTCGGCCGGCGAGATCGTGGTGAACGTCCCGGCGCCGTCGACGAACTCGCCGTCGACGAACAGGCCGTACCGGTCCTTCAGATGCAGGATGCCGCGCGACTCGGGTGCGGGCGCGTATTCGAGGAATCCCATGATGCCCTTCGCTCAGTCCAGGGTGATGTAGTCGGGGCCGGAGTAGCGGCCGGTGGTGAGCTTCTGCCGCTGCAGCAGCACGTCGCCCAAGAGGCTCGATGCGCCGAACCGGAACAGGTGCGGTCGGAGCCACTCCTCCCCCGCCGTCTCGGCGACCGTGACGAGGTATTTCACGGCATCCTTCGACGTGCGGATGCCACCGGCCGGCTTCACGCCGATGCGCTCACCGGTCAGGCGGTGCCAGTCGCGGACGACCTCGAGCATCAGCAGCGTCACCGGCAGCGTGGCGGCGGGAGCCACCTTGCCGGTCGAGGTCTTGATGAAGTCGCCGCCGGCGAGGATCGCCAGCCACGAGGCGCGCTTGACGTTGTCGTATGTGTTCAGCTCGCCGGTCTCCAGGATCACCTTGAGGGCGGCGCGGCTGCCGTCGGATCTCACGCACGCCTGCTTGACCTGCACGATCTGGTCGAACACCTGCGAGTACCGCCCGGAAAGGAACGCCCCGCGGTCGATGACCATGTCGATCTCGTCGGCACCGGCCTCCACCGCGTCGCGCGTGTCGGCGAGCTTGACCTCGAGCGAGGCGCGGCCGCTGGGGAACGCGGTGGCCACCGCCGCGACCGAGATGCGGCCCTCGTCGGGGTCGCCGTGGCGATCGCCGAGCGCATCGAGCGCATACCGCACCATGTCGCCGTACACACAGACGGCGGCCACCGGCGGGCACGATGGATCGCCGGCGTCGGGATGCGCGGCCTTGGCCGCCAGCGACCGCACCTTCCCCGGGGTGTCCGCCCCCTCCAGCGTGGTCAGATCGATGAGCCCGATGATGCGATCGAGCGCCCACGCCTTGGACGTCGTCTTGATCGAGCGCGTCCCCAGCGCAGCGGCACGCTGCTCCAGGCCCACCGCGTCGACACCGGGCAGGCCGTGCAGGAAGCGGCGCAGCGTGGTGTTGTCGGGTGCGCCGCCCAGGACGTCGACGGCGCTGCGGCGACGGAGTTCTCGGGTGGTCATCGGTCCTCCTGTGATGTCGGGTCGGGCGATGTCGAAAGCAGCGCGTCCACGAGCGCGTCGGGAGTGACCTTGCGGCGGCGGGCCTCCTCCTCGAGGCGGGCGGCCGCGGCGCGCGAGAGCACGCCGGAGCGCACGTCGGGCAGCAGCAGCGACATCACCGGGACGACGATCGCCCCGAGCGCGGCCAGGATCGCGCTGACGCCGAGCACGCGCGGGTACACCTGATCGTCGACGGTGTCGGATCCCCAGACGAGGTAGACGATCAGCGCCGCGACGAGGGTGAACAGCGCGAGCGTGACGACCAGGCCGATCCGCACGGGGGTGCGGCGACGGTCGGCCAGCAGCAGGAGCAGGCAGGCCAGCGCCAGTGCGGCCGACAGTGTGACGGCGGTCGCGGTGATCTTGTTGACGGCGTCCCAGACGGCTGTGGCATCGCCCTGGTACCAGATCGTCCAGACGACGAACGCCGCGGCGAGCACGGAGACGGCGACGCCCGCGAGGCCCACCGCCTGCAGCGGGCGGCCGAGCAGGGCGGCGCAGCACAGCACCGCGACGCTGAACGCGCCGACCACGGCGGTCGTCCCGATGACGCGCAGCGCGGTCTCGCCGAGCTCGCCGCCCAGCAGCACGACGATGCCGCCGATGGCGGCGATCGTGAGCGCCACGACGATGACGCCGACCACTGCGCGACGCAGCAGCGTCACCGGCGGGCGGGAAGAGGCGGGGGTGACGGTGCTCATTGGTCCTCCAGCAGGGCGCGGGCCGTGTCCTCATCGGTCACGATCACCGTACACAGCCCAGTGCCGACGACGGTACGGGCGAGGTCGTGCTTGGCGGAGCCGGCGGTGACGAAGATCGCCGTCTGCGCCGCGCGCAGCTGCGGCAACGGCATGCCGACGGTGCGCGCGTCCAGAGCGGGATCGACGATATGGCCCTCGGCGTCGATGTAGCGGCCGAGCACATCTCCCACGGCGCCGCGCTGGCGCAGCATGCGGATGCCGCTGTGGTCGAGGTATCCGTTCTCGACGTGCGCGGACGTCGCATCGCACACCCCGGCCGAGAACACGTAGGCCTGCGCTCGTGCGGCAAGCTCCAGCACGGCCGCGACGGTGCGATCGGACTGGATGGCGCGAGCGGTCTCCTCCTGCTCCAGGATCGCGGGGCTGGGCAGCAGAACGGCCTCTCCGGCCGCACGCTCGGCGATCAGCACGGCCAGATGAGCCGCGCCGCCCGGGCGCCGGTTCACGCTCACCCCGCCGTTGACCTGCACGACCGTTACGCCGTGCGCCCAGCCGTCGGGAAGGTGTGCGGCGACGGCGGTGAGGGTGCGGCCCCAGCTCACGCCGAGCACGCGTGGCACCGGCCGCAGCGCGCGCAGATGGTCCGCCGCGGCCTGTGCCACGCGCACGGTCAGGTCGGCGTCGCCGGCGGCGGGCACCACCACCGCGTCGGCCAGCCGCGGGTACCGGTCGACGAGCGCGTGCTCGAGCGAGAGCCTGCGCGCGCTCGGGTGCACGATCTCGATGCGCACGATGCCGGATTCGCGGGCGCGGGTCAGCAGGCGCCCGACCTTGAACCGCGACACGTCCAGGAGGGCGCCGATCTCGTCCTGCGTCTTGCCGGCGTCGTAGTACAGCTCGGCGACACGGACAGACAGCAGCTCTTCGTCCAACGTTCCCTCCTCGCCTACGAGGATACGCGGGTCGCCAGCATCCGTGCACTGGTCTGCACATATGAGCACACATTCGTGCCCATCCTGCTCGTCGGTCGGCGGCCACGACCCGGGGTCCGCTCAGCCCAGCAGCTGCCGCACCCGTCGGACGTCGTCGGACATCTGAGCCTTGAGCGCGTCGATCCCCTCGAAGGCGATCATTCCGCGCACCCGCTGCACGAACTGCACATCGACCCGATGGCCGTACAGGTCCAGGTCGGTCTCGTCGAGCACGTACGCCTCGACCACGCGCTGCGGCACGTCGTCGAACGTCGGGTTCGTCCCGACGCTGATCGCGGCCGGGTACCGGATGCCAGGCCGCGGGCCATCGCCGGGAGCCTCGTCGATGAGCCATCCCGCGTAGACGCCGTCCGCAGGCACGAACCCTTCCATGCGCGGGGAGAGGTTGGCGGTCGGAAAGCCCAGCTCGCGGCCGCGCTTGAGTCCGTGCACGACCTGCCCCCAGACCGCATGCGGACGCCCGAGCAGTCGTGCGGCGGTCTCGACGTCGCCTGCCGCCAACGCCTCACGGACCCACGTGGACGAGACGCGGCGCTCGCTCGTGATGGCGCGTACGTCGTCGATCACGTCGACGCGGTAGCCGTACTGCCGGCCCAGCCGGACGAGCAGGTCGGGACTTCCGGCGCCACCCCTGCCGAAGCGGAAATCACGGCCGACCATGACGGTCTGCACACCCAGTGCACGCACCAGGATCCGCTCGACGAAGTCCTCGGCCGGCAAGGCGGCCATCTCCGCGTCGAAGCGCAGCACGAGGGTGGCATCGATGCCGGTCTCCGCCAACAGCTGCACCTTCTGGTGCAGCCCGATCACGTCCTCCGGGCAGACCTCGGGGCGAAGCGTCGCCAGCGGGTTGCGGTCGAAGGTGACCGCAACGACCTTCGCGGCGCCGGCCGCGGCATCCACCTTCGCCCGTTCCAGCACCGCGCGGTGGCCGGCATGCACTCCGTCGAACTTGCCGATCGCGACGACCGACGGACCGAAGCCCGCGTCGATCTCGGCGGGATCGCGGAAGACGATCATCCGACGGCCATCGCGGGCTCGGCCGCGGTGGTCACCGGGCGATGCGTGATGAGCCACCACAGGCCCAGGAACGGCAGCACGAGCGGAACGAACACGTATCCCATCCCGTAGAACGACCACACCGTGGCCTCGGGGAACAGGTCAGGACGGACAAGGCTCAGCGTGCCGATCGACAGCACGCCCACGAGCTCGAAGCAGATCGCGATCCAGGCCACGCGGTACCACACGCGCGAGGCCGAGAAGACCAGTGCGAGCGTGGCCAGGATGTACACCACCGCCGACACACCGGAGAGCGTGAAGGCCAGCGGCGCGTGCGCGAACCGCTCGATGATCTGCACCACCGAGCGCCCGGTGGCGCCCAGGGCGAGGATCGCGTACACGACGACGAGAACGCGGCCGACGCCGGTCATGCGGCGACGGGGGGTGGATGACGATGACATGACACGTCGATCCTACTTCGGCCGCGCTCGTGGGCTCGCGCACCATCCGTCACATACACCCCATCGATCTCAACAGTAGACAGACACACCGTTGAGTGACAATATTTACCGACGGTACCCGACCGCATCCCTGTCCACCCCTCTCACCGAAGTGCCCCTCATGCGATCGATCCGTCCCGCCCTGACCACCGCGCTCGCGGCGGCCGCCCTCGTCCTGGCGCTGGCAGCGCCCGTCTTCCCCGCCACGGCGGCCGATGCCTCCGCCGCCGTGGTCACGGAGCCCGTTCCGCCGGCGGCGAGCACGTTCACGACCCCGCTGAAGACGAAGAGCTACTCGGTGTCCTCCTACTACGGCCCTCGCTGCATGCCGCTGCCCGGCGCGTCGACGTTCCATGCCGGGCTGGACATGGCAGCGCCCGGCGGTTCGCCCATCTACGCGATCGCCGCCGGCGTCGTCGTCGCCACCGTCGACGGCACGACGGCGCAGGCAGGCTACGTGAAGCTGCGCCACCGGATCGGCGGCGTGACCTACACCTCGTTCTACTACCACATCTGGAAGTCGACGACACAGGTCAAGGTAGGCGAGATCGTCACGGCCGGCCAGCGCATCAGCGAGGTGGGCACCAGTGGCGTGTCCGGAGGCAACCACCT
>CALKHM010000142.1 GCA_937988695.1 uncultured Microbacterium sp.
CGCCGGTGCAGGGCTGCGGCCACCGCCCCGGCATCCTGGTCGACCAGCTCGGCCGAACGACGCGCCGCGCGCACTTCAGGGGCTGCGGTCAGCAGGATGCGCACCGGTGCGTCGGGAGCCACCACCGTCGTGATGTCGCGGCCCTCGATGACCACGCCCGGGCGGCCGGATGCCGCAGCCAGCGTGCGGAAAAGGTCGTTCACCTGCTCCCGCACCTCGGTCACGCGTGCGACCGCGCTGACGGCGGCCGAGACGCGCGGCTCGCGGATCGCCGCGGTCACATCGGCAGGCCCGACCCGCACCCAGCGGTCGTCGGGGTCGAGCGAGATCGCGTACGGGAAGTCGGATGCCGCCGCCCGCACGGCGTCGGCGTCGGCGGTGTCGGCGCCCCGGTCCAGCATGTGCCAGGCGAGCGCGCGATAGGCGGCGCCGGTATCGAGGTAGCCGAAGCCCAGGGCTTGCGCGGCCCGCTTGGACACGCTGGACTTGCCGGAGCCGGCCGGTCCGTCGATGGCCACGATGGTCACGTCAGTCATTGGTGGTGCTCGCAATCCTCCAGCCCCGCGCGGTCAGCCCGTCGACCGTGCGGCGCGCCGCGCCCGGGTCGACGCTGATCTCGGCGAGGCCGAACTGGGCGCCCGGCGAGTGCTCCAGGCGCAGGTCCTCTACGTTCACGTCGAGCTCGCCCAGCTCGCCGAACAGGCGCCCGAGCTGGCCGGGGGCGTCGTCGACCATCACGACGATGGCCGCGAACCGGCGGTTCTGGCCGTGCTTTCCCGGCAGCAGCTCGACGCCCTCGTTGCCGCGGCGGATCGTGTCGGCGACGGTGCGTCGGGCTCCGGGCGCGTCGGGGTGGCGCAGTGCGTCGGCCACCTCGCCGAGGTCGGCGGCCAACGCATCGAGTACCTCGACGACCGGCGCCGCGTTGGATCCGAGGATCTGCACCCACAGCTCGGGTGCGGATGCCGCGATCCGGGTCGTGTCGCGCACGCCCTGACCGGCCAGCCGCAGCGATCCCTCCGGGGCGGCCGTGAAACGCCCGGCGAGCAGGCTCGCGACCAGCTGCGGCACGTGCGAGACCAGAGCCACGGAACGGTCGTGCTCGACCGGGTCCATCTCCAGCGGCATGGCCCCCAGGTCGAGGGCGAGCCCCTCCACCACGGCGAGATCGGCGGGGCTCGTCTGGCCGTCGCGGCAGACCACCCAGGGGCGGCCGATGAAGATGTCGGCACGCGCGGAGATCGCGCCGCCGCGCTCCCGGCCGGCCAGCGGGTGCGATCCGATGTAATGCGTGAGGTCGATCCCGCGCTCCTGCAGGGCGCGCAGCGGCTCAAGCTTGACGCTGGCCACGTCGGTGACCACGGCGTCGGGGTGATCGGCGAGCTCGCGGGCGATGACGTCGGCCGTGACGTCCGGCGGCACGGCCACCACCACCAGACGCGGCCGATCGTCGTCGCGGGCGCGACGGCCGGCGCCGTAGTCCACCGCCAGGCGCAGCTGCGCGGGAGACGTGTCGGCCAGCACGACGTCGACACCCAGCGCGGTCAGCGCATGCCCGATGCTCGAGCCCAGCAGCCCCGCGCCCACGATCCGCACCGTCCCCGACGTGCGGGCGGCGCCGCGCGCGGGCACGGTGGTGTTCTGGCTCATGGGGTCTCCCGGTCGGCTCCCGGCGGTGTCGGCTCCCCCGGCTCGCGGCGCGCGAGGGTCAGCAGCGCGCCGCGTTCCACTTTAGTCAATTCGCGGGTGGCGCCCACCGGGAGTGTTCCCAGGTGCAGCGGGCCGAACCCGCGGCGCACGAGCTCGTCGACGGGATGCCCCACCTCCGCCATCATCCTGCGCACGATGCGGTTGCGGCCCGAGTGCAGGGTGAGCTCGACGAGGCTCGTGGAGCCCGAGCGGTCCAGCAGCCGCGCCTTGTCGGCGGCGATCGGCCCGTCCTCCAGCTGCACGCCACGCGTGAGGCGCGCGATGGTCTGCGGTGTCACGGCGCCGCGCACCTTCGCGACATACACCTTGGTGACTCCGAACGAGGGATGGGCCAGCACGTGCGCAAGCTCGCCGTCGTTCGTGAGCACGAGCAGGCCGCTGGTCTCGGCATCCAGCCGCCCGACGTTGTACAGGCGCTCCGGCCACCCGCCGGTGAAGCGGCGCAGGTCGGGCCGGCCGCGGTCGTCGTGCATCGAGCTGACCACGCCGGTGGGCTTGTTCAGCAGGACGTACCGCATCGACTGGTCGAACTGCACCGCCGTGCCGTCGACGTCGACGAGGTCGCGCTCCGGATCGATGCGCGAGCCGAGCTCACGGACCACGACACCGTTCACGCGCACCCGGCCCTCCACGATCAGCTGCTCGCACACCCGGCGCGACGCGACGCCCGCGCCGGCGAGCGCCTTCTGCAGGCGCACTCCCTCCGCGGCCGTCATCGCACTCCCCGTTCGTCGAGCCCGTCGCCGCCGACGGCGTCCACGTCGTCCAGCAGCGGTGAGATCGCGGGCAGCTCGTCGAGCGAGTTGATGCCGAGGTTGACCAGAAGCGCATCGGTGGTGCCATAGAGGATCGCGCCGGTCTCCGGATCGCTGCCGACCTCGGTCACCAGCCCCCGCGCCAGCAGGGTGCGAACGACGGAGTCGACGTTGACCGCCCGCACCGCAGCGACCTGTCCGCGAGAGACCGGCTGCTTGTAGGCGATGACGGCGAGGGTCTCCAGCGCGGCCTGCGACAGGCGCGAAGGCGCCTGCGTGTTCACGAACTCGCCGACGAGGTCGTCGTAGTCCTCGCGCACGTACAGGCGCCAGCCGCCACCCACCTCGCGCAGCTCGAACCCGCGGCGCGGGCCACCGGTCAGGCCGTCGTAGTCGGCGACGAGTCCCTCGACGGCCTGGCGCACGGCCGGCACCGGCTCCCCCACGGCCGTGGCCAGCGCGACCAGACTCTGCGGCTCGTCCACGATCAGCAGGATCGCCTCGAGCTTGCGGGCGACACTCATCGGCGGCTCATCGGTCATAGTCGGCTCCCAGCGCGGCGAGGTTCTCTTCGGACCAGCGCTCGGCGGTCCAGGTCAGGGTCAGGTCGCCGAGCGGCTCGATCTGCTCGAACGAGATCGCGGCGTGACGGTACAGCTCCAGCACGGACAGGAAGCGGGCGACCACCACACCGCGCTGAGCGACACCGCTGACGAGCTCGCGGAAGGTCAGACTGCCGGCCGCGCGCAGCAGCGTCACCACCACCGCCGCCTGCTCACGGATGCTCACGAGGGGAGCGTGCAGGTGGTCCAGGCCCACCGTGGGGATCTCCTTCGGCGCGAACGCGAGCAGCGCCATCGCTGCGAAGTCGTCGGCCGAGAGCGTCCAGACGAGCTCGGGGGCCGCGCTCCGGTACTTCTCGTCCAGCCGCACGGCGCGGGAGTGCCGCCGGTCCTCGCGCACCAGGCACCGGGCGAACCACGCCGACACCTCCTTGAACGCGCGGTACTGCAGCAGCCGGGCGAACAGCAGGTCGCGCGCCTGCAGCAGGGCGACCGACTCCGCGTCGACGAACTCCCCCTGCGGCAGCAGACCCGCGACCTTCATGTCGAGCAGGGTCGCCGCCACCACCAGGAACTCGGATGCCTCCTCCAGATCGTCGCCGGCCTGCAGCTCGCGCAGATAGGCGATGAACTCGCCGGTGACCTTCGACAGCGAGACCTCGGTGATGTCCAGCTCGTGCGTGCCCAGCAGGTTCAGCAGCAGGTCGAACGGGCCGTCGAACACGCCCAGCGAGACCCGGAACCCGGTGGCGTCTTCCCGGTCGTCGTCCGGCGTGTTCTCAGGCGACGGCGCTGTGTTCTCAGGCGACGGCGCTGTGTTCTCAGGCGACGGCGCCACGCGCGACCAGCTCCCGCGCGAGCCGCAGGTAGGCCTGAGCGGCCGCGTGCTCCGGGGCGAACTCGGTGATCGGCATCCCCGACACCGACGCATCCGGGAACTTCACGGTGCGCCCGATGACGGTCTCCAACACGTCGTCGCCGAAGGCCTCCACGACCCGCTCCAGCACCTCGCGCGAGTGCAGCGTCCGCGGGTCGTACATGGTCGCCAGCACGCCGTCGAGCGTGATGGCGGGGTTCAGCCGGTCACGCACCTTGTCGATCGTCTCGATCAGCAGCGCGACGCCGCGCAGTGCGAAGAACTCGCACTCCAGCGGGATGATGACGCCGTGACTGGCGGTCAGCGCGTTGACGGTGAGCAGTCCCAGCGACGGCTGGCAGTCGATGAGGATGACGTCGTACTCGTTCGCGACGCCACGCAGCGCGCGGGCCAGCGTCATCTCGCGGGCGACCTCGTTGACCAGGTGCACCTCGGCTGCCGACAGGTCGATGTTCGCCGGGACCACGTCGAGGTTCTCGAGGTGCGTGTGCACGAGGACCTCGTGCGGGTCGCGCTTGGCGTCCAGCAGCAGGTCGTAGACCGTCGGGATCTCGTGCGTGGCGATGCCCAGGCCCGCCGACAGTGCGCCCTGCGGATCGAAGTCGACCGCCAGCACCTTGCGCCCGTAACCGGCCAGGGCCGCCGCGAGGTTGATCGTGGTGGTCGTCTTGCCGACGCCGCCCTTCTGGTTGCACAGCGCGATGATGCGCGCCGGGCCGTGACCGGACAGCGGCGCCGGGGTGGCGAACCCGTGATACGGACGCCCCGTCGGGCCGATCGGCGTGTCGCCGGTGGCCTTGCCCGCGGCCTTCGACTTCGCCGTCTTGCTCGCCGTGCTGCCCGCCACGCTCTCTCGCTCTCCGTCGTACCGTCCGCTTGATTCTAGCGATGACCCCGGCATCCGCACGGGCTGCCGCCAGCGGGTGTCGCCGACCGGTCCGGGATCCGGCAGCCGCGCATCCGGCGGGGACGCACGCTCCGTGCGGGGCGCGGGACCCTGCGATCGTCGTTATCTTCGAGTGTCGGTGCAGCCCTGCGCATGTCCGATCGCACTGTGCAGGGCCGGCGTCGCACGTGCGATGACCGGCCCGCTTCGCGGGTGCGCTTCTCCTGCACCCACCCGCCGCCCTTCTGACGGCGAGGCGGATGGGCGCGCACCGCCGTCACCGCGCCCGCGGATGGGAGGTCACGTAGACGTCGCGCAGTGCGTCGACGCTCACGTGCGTGTAGATCTGCGTGGTCGCGACCGAGGCGTGCCCGAGCAGCTCCTGCACGACCCGCACATCGGCGCCACCCTGCAGCAGATGCGTGGCGAACGAGTGCCGCAGGGTGTGCGGCGACACGTGCGCGGTCAACTGCGCGCCCTGCGCCGCCGCCTGGATGACCAGCCAGACGCTCTGCCGGGACAACGGTGCCCCCCGCGCGCCGAGGAACAGTCGGGGTGTCGCCTTGCCTCGCCGCGACAGCTCCGGGCGTACCCGGGTGAGATACGCGTCCAGCGCCTCACGGGCGTACTGCCCGATCGGCACGATGCGTTCCTTCGATCCCTTCCCGCGCACACGCAGCACGTCGCCGCGCGTGACATCGTCGACGTCCAGCTGCACGATCTCGGAGACGCGCGCGCCGGTGGCGTACAGCAGCTCGAGCAGGGCCCGGTCGCGCAGGCCCAGGGGCTCGTCGGGAGCGGGTGCCGCAAGCAGCCGCTCCACCTGGTCGATGGTCAGCGCCTTCGGCAGCCGCTGCGGCAGCTTGGGCGGTCGCAGCCGAGCCGTCGGGTCCTCCGCGTCGATCTGTTCTCGCTGCAGGAATCTGTGCAGTCCGCGTACCGAGGACTGCAGGCGGGCGAGGCTGGATGCCGCAGGCCGGGGACTTGCCGCGGACCGCTCGGCGACGAACGCGCCGACGATGGCCGCCGTCACCTGGGCGCTGTCCGTCACACCGGCTGCCGCCAGCCATTCCCG
>CALKHM010000143.1 GCA_937988695.1 uncultured Microbacterium sp.
AGGCCGGGCGCGCGGCCGGCGTGGTGCGTGGTGCCGCGGCGGTGGCAGCGGCCCACGGCTCGGTAGGCAGCAGCGACACGATGAGCACCAGCGCGATCAGCAGAACGAGCTTCGGGCCCGCCGGCATCCGGTGCAGCAGGCCGTTGCCCGGGCGGTAGAGCGTCAGCACTGCAGGCTCGCCTCGTAGCGCGCGATGATCGTCGCCGGCTCGCCGAGTTCCTGCACTCGGCCCTCGCGGAACAGCACGGCAGCCTCGCATCGCCGCGCGAGCGCGAGATCGTGTGTGGCCAGCACGAGTCGATGCCCGGCATCGGCGAGCAGATGGTCGGCGACCAGGCGCGCGTTGCGCGCGTCGAGGTAGGCCGTGGGCTCGTCGGCGACGACGAGATCGGGATGGCGGATGAAGGCGCCCGCCAGGGCGAGCAGCTGTTTTTGCCCGCCGGACAGGTCGTGGGCCGGGCGCTCGGCCAGCGCGGCGAGGCCGAACCGCTCCAGGGTCTGCGCCACGCGATCGGCTGCTTCCTCGGCCCCGTCGTCCGTTCCGCCGGCCTTGCCGCCCGTCCCGCCGGCCCTGTCGCCCGTCCCGCCGGCCTTGCCGCCCGCCTCCTCCGCCCCGTCGCCCGCCCCGTCGGCGCCGCTGCCGAAGCGGCTCGTGCGGAGCCTCGCGTCGGCCTGTTCGCAGCTTCTGCGCCGCGCGCCTCGTCGCGGCCGCTGCCCGCGGATCGAGAACGCCACATCCTCGGCGACCGTGGGCATCACGATCTGCGCGTCGGGGTTGCTGAAGACCATCGCGACTCGCCGCCGCAGTTCGTGGATCTCATGTTCAGGGTCGAGCCCGAGCACACGGACAGTGCCGGATGCCGCGGTCGTGAGCCCGGCGACGAGGCGGGCGAACGTCGACTTGCCCGATCCGTTCTCGCCGATCACTGCGACAGTGCGCGCATCCACCGCGAGCGTGGCGCCGCGCAGCGCCTCGACGTCGCCGAGGCGCACGACCACGTCGTCCAGGACGATCATCGTGCGGGCGTCGTCGCCCAGGTGCGATGGAACGCTCGCGGGTACGCGCGCACGAGCGTCGTCGTGATCGCCGTAGCCACCACCGCCTTGAGAAGATCCCCAGGCAGGAATACGAGGCTCATCAGCGCGGTCTCGCCGAGCGGCAGACGTGTGATGAGGGCCTGCAGCGGAATGCCGAAGGCGTAGACGACGAGGATGCCGCCGACGACGATCCCGGTGAACGTCCGCCAGAGGGTGGGGCGGCGGCGTCCGGCGTGCACGATGAGTCCGATCACGAACGCTCCGACCAGGAAGCCGATCAGGTAGCCCGCTGACGGACCGACGAACACGCCGATGCCGCCGCGTCCTCCCGACAACAGAGGCAGCCCGATCGCGACGAGCGCGAGGAACAGCGCCATCGACACGGCGCCCAGCCATGGCCCCAGGATCGCGCCGGCCAGCATGACGCCGAGGGTCTGTGCGGTGATGGGCACCGCGCCGAACAGCGCAAAGCCACCGGGCAGACCCAGCACCGCGATCACGGCGGCGAACACGGCCACTCGCGCGATGTCCGATGTCGCCAGGCGGGTGCGGGCGGATGCGGGAGAGTCGGTCATCGGGATCCTTACCTGAACGATGTTCACCTGAACGCTGTTCACTATAGTGAGGGCATGGCCGAGAAAGAAGCCGGGCGACGTCACACCCGCGATGACGTGGCGCGCACGGCGCTACGGTTGCTCGACGACGTCGGACTGCCCGACGTGACGATGCGCCGGCTGGCCGCCGCTCTCGACGTGCAGCCCAGTGCTCTCTACCACCATTTCCCCAACAAGCAGGCGCTGTTGGCCGAGCTCGCCGATCGCATCGTGGCCGCGCCGGTTGCCGTGGCCGCGCCCGTGCACGACCCGTGGGCGCAAGACCGGGCGATCCCGGCGTGGGAGTCGGATGTCCGCTGGGAGGCGGCGCTGCTGCGCGACCGGATGCTCGCATATCGCGACGGCGCCGAGGTGGTCTCCAGCACGCTCAGCATGGGTCTGGGGGCGGATGCCGCCCTCGACGGGCTCGCCCGCGCGGTGGCAGGAGGCGGATTCGACGCGTCGACGACACGGCGGGCCGCGACGGCGCTGCTGCACTTCGTGCTGGGCCATGTCTCGCACGAGCAGCAGCGGTTGCAGTACGACAGCCTCGGTGTCGTCGCTCCCGGTCTTGCCGACGACGACGGCGCCGCCGCGTTCGCGTTCGGCGTCGCCCTTCTGGTGGAGGGACTACGCGCTCGAGCGCCGATCGTGTGACGGTTCTCGACCGCCTCATCAGCGGGAATGCAGGAATCGATTTCATGACGATAGGGTGGTCTCGCGCGTTGTCGTCGGGCGCAGACTGCATCGGGTGGGGGACATGGCCACGATCTACGAGGTGGCGAAGCTCGCGGGTGTCTCACCGGCGACGGTGTCGCGGGTGTTCAACGGGTCGACGGTCTCGGCCGCGAAGGTCGAGGCCGTCCGTGCGGCGGCGAAGAGGCTCAACTTCACGCCGAACCGTGCCGCGCGCTCCCTGCGCCGGCAAGAGTCCGAAGTGATCGCCCTGGTCATCCCCGACATCGAGAACCCGTATTTCACGGAGATGGCGCGCGGCGTAGAGGACGTCGCGCAGCAGGCCGGATACTCCGTCGTGCTCTGCAACACGGATGCGCAGATCGAGAAGGAGGCCCGCTATCTGCGGATCGCCGTCGCCGAGCACATGGCCGGTGTCATCCTCGCCGCGGCCGGTGAGCATACCAATCTCGACGACATCCTGAGCACCGGCCGCCCGGTCATCGAGGTCGATCGGAGCACGGGATACGACATCGACGGCGTCGTGATGGCGAACCGCGCAGCCGGGGCGGCGGCGACGGAGAGCCTGGTCGATGCGGGTTATCGGCGGATCGCGTTCGTCGCCGGGCCGCAGCACATCGAGACGGCCAGCGAGCGGGCGGAAGGGTGGCGCGCCGTGATGCGCAGACGCGCACCGGAGGCGCCGCTCGACGAGCTCCTGCACTACTCGACGTTCCAGGTCGACGGCGGACGCGAGGTCATGGAACAGCTGCTGGCTCTGCCCGACGTGCCGGATGCGGTCGTCGCGGGCAACAACCTGATCGGCGTCGGGGCCATCCAGGTCCTGACCGAGCATCGCCTGACGCCTCCCCAGATCGGTGTCGCGGTGATCGGCTCGCTGCCGTTCACCACGCTCTCGCCGCGCCTGGTCACGATCGTCCGCCTTCCTGCGCGCCACATGGGGGTGACCGCCGCCAAGATGCTGTTCGAGCGCATCGGCGGCGACCGGCAGCCGGCTCGCACGGTCGTGCTGCGCAGCGAGCTGCAGTCCGCGACGGTCGCGCGGCCCCGCTGAGCGCGTCGGCGGGCTTCATTCCGCCGTGCGGTCGCGCGGTCGGCATGATGCGCCACGAGCCTCGCTCAGAGGCTCTCCTGCGATTGTGTATGAAATCGATTTCGTGTACCGTGATCGGCGACCGCGATCCTCGTGCGCCGCCTCCCGTCCCCGGCTCGAAGGAGAGACCATGACCGAGTACACGTTCCCGACGCAGACGCCGCGTCCGGCCGTCGCGCCCAAGACCGTCTACCTGATCACCTCGGGCGACCTTCGCGAATCGGCGAACGTGGCCGGCTGGCCGGTGCAGGCAGCGACCGAGGCGGCCGTGACGGACGCGTTCGCGAAGCTCGGCTGGAACGTCGTGCGCGCGTTCGGCGTCGACCCCGAGCGCGGGCACGGATACATCCGCAGCCAGCGGATGGGCATGGAGGTGTTCAAGAACATCCCCGACGAGGCGCCCTTGGTGGTCGCCATCGCGAACTGGCAGTACTCGCACCACGTGCTGGCAGGCCTGCGCACACACCGCGGCCCGATCCTGACCACGGCCAACTTCGCCCCCGACTGGCCGGGATTGGTCGGGATGCTCGGCCTGAACGCCGGGCTCACGAAGATGGGCAAGGAGTACTCGACGATCTGGTCCGTCGACTTCACCGACGAGTGGTTCCGGCGAGGGCTGCAGGAATGGACCGAGACCGGCCGCATCACGCACGACGCGTCGCACGTGCGGGACCTGCCGGTGCTGCCGGACTCGCCGGAGGTGCGGCTGGGACGGGCCCTTGCCGCGCAGCTCGTGGCCGACAAGGCCATCATCGGCGTGTTCGACGAGGGCTGCATGGGCATGTACAACGCGATCTTCGACGACGAGCTGCTGAATCCGACCGGCATCTACAAGGAGCGTCTGTCACAGTCTGCCTTGTACGCCGAGATGCTGCGGGTCGCCGACGCCGAGGCCGACGCCGCGTACGAGTGGCTGATCGAGCGGGGCATGACGTTCGAGTACGGCGAGGATGCCGCAACCGAGCTGACCCGCGAGCAGGTGCAGTGGCAGCTGAAGATGTACATCGCCGCACTGCGGATCGCCGACGACTTCGGACTGGACGCCGTGGGCATCCAGTATCAGCAGGGTCTGAAGGATCTCGTCCCGGCGTCGGACCTTGCCGAGGGCATCCTGAACTCGACACAGCGCCCTCCGGTCTTCTCCCGCGACGGACGACGCGAGCTGCATGCCGGCCGCGCGTTCCCGCACTTCAATGAGGCCGATGAGGGCGTGGCGGTCGATGCGCTCGTGACGAACCGGGTCTGGACGGCGATGGGGCTGAACCCCGACACGACCCTGCACGACGTGCGCTGGGGCGCGGAGTTCGACGGCGAGTTCGTCTGGGTCTACGAGATCTCCGGCTCGGTCCCCGCCTCGCACCTCGGCGGCTGGGAGCATGCCTCCGGATGGCGCCAGGGGCACGTGTTCTTCCCCGCCGGCGGCGCGACGATCAACGGCGTCTCCCGCCCCGGGGAGGTCGTGCTCTCACGCATCTACATCGCCGCCGGTGCTTTGCACGCGGACCTGTTCCGCGGATCGGTGGTGGGGCTGCCCGACGAGGAGAACCGGCGACGCAAGGCCGCCACCAACCCGGAGTGGCCGATCGCCAACGTCGTGCTGCACGGGCAGACCCGCGATCAGTTCATGGCGCGGCACAAGGCCAACCATGCGCAGCTGGTCTACGCGCCGGATGCTGCGACCGCCGACAAGGCGCTCGCTGCCAAGGCCGCGATGCTCGACGCGATGGGCATCACCGTGCACCTGGTCGGCGATGTCGAGCTCTGACACGGCTTGTATTCCGCCCCTCTCGCACGGCGCGACCGGGCGCGGCCGGGCCTGTCACATCACAGAAGGGTTACAGCGAGAACATCCGATCACGAACATATTGACAAGGCAGATCTTCAGTTCTAAGGTAAACATGTCACCGGTGACAAACCGTAATCATCCCGCATCGTGTCACCGGTGACAAGCGGAATACCTGAATACTCGATCGCGGCCTGACGAGGCTGTGGAAAATCGAACACCCGCATTTGAAGCAACACATAGCAAAGGGGCTTGGTAATGGTGAGTAAGCGATATGGTCGGCTGATTGGGCTGACCGCGCTCGCTTTGTCCGCGGCAGTCGTGGCCGCGGGATGTTCGGCAGGCGGCGGAGGGCAGAATGGCTCGAACCCGACGCAGGCCGACAATGGGCCGGTGAATCTCGCATTCTCGGCCTGGGAATTCGAGGAGCCCGGAAAAGGCGACGCCATTTGGGACGCGTTGAAGGACTATCACGGTCCCAACAACAATGTCACGGTGCAGCGCGTCGGCATTCCGTATGCGAATTACGCTGACAAGATCGCCACCGAGGTGGGCGCCAAGGGCGGGCCGGATGTCTTCGTTCTTCAAGACAGCCAGTTCTCCACATTCGCCGCCGCCGGCCTGCTGGTTCCGCTCGACGACATCCAGAAGGAATACGCGAGCACGTTGAACCACACGAATGACTTCGGAAAGGTCAACGGGAAATACTACGGCCTTGCCTGGGAGCAGTCCGACTACGGCCTGATGTACAACAAGGACCTCATGGCCAAGGCCGGGATCAAGATTCCGACCACGTACGAAGAGCTCGTCGCTGCGGCGAAAGAGGTCCATCAGAAGCTCGGGATCTGGGGCTATGCCAACCGCTCGAACATCAACGAGCTCGACGGCTGGACGCTGGAGATCAACAACTGGATCTCCGGATTCGGCGGTGCTCTGAGCACCAACGGAAAGCTCACCATCGACTCTCCGGAGAACGTCGCCGCCATCAAGGCGTACGTCGACCTGTTCCGTTCCGGCGTCGTGCCGGTCGGCGACAGCTCCTCGACGCTTCGTCAGGCGTTCGCGCTGAACCAGGTTGGATTCGTCATCGAGAACGCGGGCGTGGCCTCGACCCTCACCCAGAACCCGAAGAACCTCATCAACGGCATGAACCTCGGTGTCTCGCCGCTGCCGTTCCCGAACCCGGGCGGTCACACCGCGATCATCCTCGCGGTCAACAAGTACAGCCCGCACGTCCAGCAGGCGAAGGACTTCGTGCGCTACATCCTGAGTCAGAAGGCGCAGGAAGGGCTGCGGACGGCGCTGACCGACACGACGCTGGCGACGGATGTGCCGCTGGAGGCGGACTTCGTGAAGAAGAACCCGTTCGCCCCGGAGTTCATGGAGCTCGGAAAGCACTCGACGGACAGCGTCATCCAGGGCTTCGCGAAGAACAGCCGCGCCATCTACAACGTCTTCCTCACGGCCGTGCAGGGTCTTGTGACCAATGGCGGCGATGTCCAGGCGACACTGACGAAGGTCCAGGACCAGGTGGTCAACCAGTACGGTTGACCGGAACCGCCGTCCTGATCTGCCTTCCTTGTGAAGCCCAATGGCGCCGACTTTCCCGATGAGCCGGCGCCATTGGGCATGCAGAACGCGGGCGACCCACGATGCCCCAAACGATACGAAGGGGAGCCTCCCTTGAACACAGTGCGTGACGAGTCGACCTCGGCGAGGGTGCGAACGCCTGTCGCGGTGCCCGCCCGGTCATCCGGGAGGCTGCTGCGGGCAGCGGCGCCCTACGTCTTCATCGGTCCGTCGGTCATCTACCTCGTGATCTTCACGCTGATCCCGCTGATGGACGGCCTGCGGCTGAGCATGACGGACACCGACCTCGTGACCCCTTCCGGGGGCGAGAGCATCGGGTTCCGCAACTACGAGCGCCTGCTGGGCAGCGACCAGTTCTGGAGCTCGGTGGGCATCACGCTGGTGTACACGGCGGTCACCGTCGTCTTCGCGGTCGGGCTCGGAACCGCAGCAGCCATCCTGCTCGACACCAAGTTCCGCGGTCGGGCGGGGGTGCGCGGGATCGTGGCTATCCCGTACGCGGTGCCCACG
>CALKHM010000144.1 GCA_937988695.1 uncultured Microbacterium sp.
AGGCGCCGAGAGCCGTGATCGTCCATCCGCCCAGCAGCCCGGCAGCGACTCCCAGCAGCGGCATCAGCACGATCGCCACGATCGCGCCGGCCACCAGGGCGACGGCGCCGCGCAGGATGACCCTCGAATGCCACACCATGCGCCCATCGTGGCATGCCCTGCGGGAATGCGATGTCCGACGCCACCGTTATCCTGAGAGTTCGTTACAGCACGGCGGTCGCCGACCGCGCTCACGTTCCCTCTCCTTCCCCGCCGATCCAGAGGAGCCCCTGTGGCCTTCCCCGACGCGCGTACCACCGCCGTTTCGCCGCCGTCCCACATCCCCCGCGACCAGTCCCGCGTGATCTGGCTGCTGCTGGCGGCCGCCTTCGTCGCCATCCTCAACGAGACCACGATGGGTGTGGCGATCCCGCACCTGATCCATGACCTGGAGGTCACGGCCGTCGCCGCCCAGTGGCTGACCACGGCGTTCATGCTGACGATGGCCGTGGTGATCCCCATCACCGGGTTCCTGTTGCAGCGGCTCACGACGCGCACCGTGTTCGTGGCCGCCATGTCACTGTTCTCCGCGGGGACGCTGCTGGCCCTGGTGGCACCCGGATTCGCCGTACTGGTGGTCGCCCGCGTTGTGCAGGCCTCCGGCACCGCGATCATGATGCCGCTGCTGATGACGACGCTCATGACGGTCGTGCCCGCGCACTCGCGAGGCCGCATGATGGGGCGGGTCAGCATCGTCATGGCGCTGGCGCCCGCGATCGGCCCGACGCTGTCCGGCTTCCTGCTGGACACCTTCACCTGGCGCTGGAACTTCGGCGTGGTGCTGCCGATCGCACTGGTCGCATTGACGGTGGGCGCCAAGCTCATCCGCAACGTGGGCGAGACCACACGTGCGCCGATCGACGTGCTGTCTGTCATCCTGTCGGCGTTCGGCTTCGGGGGCCTGGTGTACGGCCTGAGCCAGGTCGGCGCCGAGGGCGCCTCGGGCACCGCGCTCGTCATCGCGATCGTCGTGGGTGTCGTGGCGCTGGCGCTGTTCCTGTGGCGCCAGGTGCGCCTGCAGCGGGACGACGATGCCCTTCTCGACCTGCGCGTGTTCCGCTACGGCAACTTCTCGCTGTCGATCGCGCAGATGGCCGTGCTGTCGTTCGCGTTCTTCGGCGCGATCACGGTGCTGCCGCTGTACCTGCAGGACGTGCACGGGCTCGACGCCCTCGCCTCCGGTCTGATCCTGCTGCCGGGCTCGCTGGCGATGGGCGTGGCCGGTCCCTTGATCGGCCGTGTCTACGACCGGCGGGGAACCCGCATCCTGTTGATCCCCGGGGCGTTCGTAGCAGCCGGCACGCTGTGGATGTACACGACCCTCGACGCCCGCACCCCGGTGTGGATCATCGTCGTGGTGCAGACCCTGCTCTCGATCGGGCTCGCGCTGTCGTTCACGCCGCTGTTCACAGCGTCGCTGGCATCGCTGCCCTCGCGGCTGTACTCCTACGGCAGCGCGGTGCTGGGCACGATCCAGCAGGTGGCCGGGGCGGCGGGGGTCGCCGTGATGATCGCGGTGATGTCGGCGGTCTCGACCGCGCAGGGCGCCGCGACCGGGCACTTCACCGCGGGTGGCACACAGGCGGCCTTCCTCATCGCCGCGATCGTGTCGCTGCCGATCATCGTGGGCGCGTTCTTCATCCGCAAGCCCGCCGACGAGGTCGCCGACACCACGACGCCCACGACGCGAGACGGGGCAGCACCGGATGCCGTGGCCGCCACGACACCCGACACCGCGGCTCACGCGGGACAGGATGCCACGGCCTGAGGCCGCGCGCGATCAGTCGATCGTGCAGCACCCTCCGCTGCAGCACGACGCCCCGTCGTCGATGACGGCCAAGAGGGTCACGTCGTCGGGGACGGGCTGCAGGGTCGGAACAGGCAGGTTCGAAGTGGCCATGGGTCCCATGCTAATCGCGATCGGCGACAACCGGGTCGCCCGGGCAGGCGTCGTGCCGCCGACCGCCGAGCGTGGGCGCGTCAGGCCTCGGGGGCGCCGATCCAGCGCGGCACACGCCGCCGATATCGGGTGAAGCGCGCGCCGAACCGTGCCTGCAGCGCCTGCTCCTCGCGAGCGACCTGAGTGCGGTCGATGACCGTCGCGAACGCCAGCGCGGGCAGCAGCGCGGCCAGCGACCGGCGATACACGGCATGCGCGACCAGCAGACCGGTCAGCGCCAGATAGACCGGGTTGCGCGTGCGTGCGAACGGCCCGTCGGTGACCAGTCGCCGGGTGCGCTCCGGGTGCTCCGGCGTGAGGATCGTGTCGTGCCTGCGCAGCGCCGCCACGGCGGACCCTGCCAGCGCCGCACTGGCCCCGGCGATCAGCGCCGCCATGGCTCGGGACCGCGGTGTCGGGGTGCACCGCCGGGTCATGGCCAGCTGTGCGGCCCCTGCCGCTGCGAGGAACACCGGCGGCGGGACCGGAACTGTGTCGTTCGTGCTCATGACGCCACGCTACGCCGGCCCGCGGCATCCCTCACCCTCACACGAAGCCGAACACGGGCGGGAGCACGATCACGACCACCGCCGCCCACGCCAGATACACCGGCACGTAGGCGGTCTGCCACCGCTCGACCGGTCCGAACGGCCGCCGGCGCACGACGAAGCGCAGCTGGTACCAGCCGGTGCCGGCAAGGCCCACCGCCAGCACGAGGTTCACCCCGAGCGTGGCCAGCTTGTTCGCGCTCGCCCCGTACTCGCCGATCCGGCCGAGGATCGCGATCAGCACGAGTACGTCGACGACCAGCGCGGCGGCGATCATCAGCACCTGCAGCCTGTCGAACCAGGTCACCGGCTGCTGCGGGTCCCGCGCCGAGATGGAGTACAGCAGCAGCGCTGCGACCACCAGCAGCACGATGTCGAAGATGATGAGCAGGTCGCGGCCGCTGTCCAGGAAGCTGCCATGGATGGCGGCGGCGGCGATGAGCGCGAGCAGCAACGCCGTGAACATCGGTGTGAACACGCGGGTCAGGACCGGCGCGATGTTCTCGATCACGCTCTGCTTGACCTCGACCAGCCACGCCGCGATGACCACCGCACCGGCAGCACCGCACGGGATCAGCCACTCGGCGACGAAGCCCTGCACGCTCAGGCCGATCGCGGCGAACGCCCCGGTCGTGATGCCGGCCAGCAGCCCGCCGCCCAGCGCGATGAGCACGAAGTAGACGAACCATTCCCCCGTGAACCGGAGGAAGTCCATCCGCGCGGCATGATCGCGCCATCTGCCGCCGCTGTAGGCGATGCCGACCACCAGCCACAGGACCACCGGCAGGTGCAGGGCGGCGAGCAGCTCGGTGGCGCCGTTCGACGCGAACGGGAAGACGTTCACGACGACGGCCGCGACGAGGATCGGCACGACCACGGCGATGACGGTGCCGACCGTCGCCCGGCGGCGCACCAGGAAGTACACCGCGAGAAACGGCAGCACGAGCAGTCCGACGTTGCGCAGCACGACGTCCCCGCCGGTCTGGAAGCCCACGCCGAACAGGTTCGGCACCTTCACGCTCGCCGCGGCCAGCACGGCGAACGCGAGCGCCAGGACGAACCCCGCACGGTCGGCCGGTGCGGCGGCCTGCTCCGGGCCGATCAGCTGCTTCCAGAGCCGGTCGGAGTGCTCTCTCGCATACTCGCGCGAGAGCTCGTCGATCCGGCCGACGCGGCCCACGGCGATGAGGAAGGCCTCGTCGTCGCTGAGACCGCGCGTGCGCAGCCCGTCGATCTGGTCGCGCAGGTGCCCTTCGAGCTCCTCGACATCGTCGGAGCGCAGCACTGCCCGGCGCGAGAGATAGCCGCGCCATTGGCCGATGCGCGTCTCCAGGTCGGTCTCGGCATCCACCGACGTCACCCCTCGCCCAGGGCGAGCGCGGGACCGCTCTGCCAGATGTTGCGCAGCGCATCGCTGACGACGCTCCACTGCTTGCGCTGCTCGGCCAGGGCTGCCCTGCCGTCGCCGGTGAGCCGATAGAGCTTTCGCGCGCGGCCCTCCGGCGATCGCCCCCAGGCGGACTGCACGTGCCCGAGCCGCTCCAGACGGTGCAGCAGCGGATACAGCATCCCGTCGCTGAAGTCGAGCTGCCCGTCCGAGAGCGCCGCGATGCGCTGCAGGATCGCGTAGCCGTACGACTCGCCGTCGGCGAGGATGCCGAGCACGAGCGGTGTCGCCGAGGCGGCGACGAGGTCCTTGCCGATGCGCATGGCTCCTCCGATACCTTGCTGATCTATGTACCTAGAACTGTAAGGTACCGCGCACCAGGCGTCCGTGGCCGGACGCAGGCTCACAGCGAGTCGTCAGCAAAGGGCCGCCGACGGGCCGTCGCACATCGTCAGCGAAGCGCAACGGGCTTGACCTGCACAGGGCCCATCCACGAGACGACCAGCGCCGCGGTCACCGAGCCGGCGGCGAGGATCGCGGCCAGCACGACGAGCTGGAAACGTCCGGCCTCGATCGGCGAGATGCCGCCGAAGATCGCGCCGACGAACGCCCCGGGAAGCACGACGAGGCCGGTGGTGCGGGTCTGGTCGACGGTGGGGACGAGGGCCTCGCGCACGGCGCGGCGCGCCAGGTACACGGTCGACGCGCGCGGAGGTGCGCCCAGCGCCAGCCATCCTTCGACCTCGTCCCAGTGGTCGATGACCGCCGAGGTGAACATCCGGCCGGTAAGGGTCGCGATGCTCATGGCGTTGCCGATGATGATGGCCCCGATCGCCAGCGCGTAGCGCGACGTGAACTCGAGAGCGCCGGTCGTGAACACGGTGACGCCGGCCACCAGCACGCCCGCGACGATGGAGCTGCTCATCGTGAGGGCTGCTCGTCGCGACCAGCCCACCCGGCCGGTGGCGACGGATGCCGCGATGCACAGCATGACCGCCAGCGCCAGCCCGATCCACAGCGGGCTGGTGATGATGCCGGAGAGGATGACGCTGATCACGGCCAGCTGTACGGCACCGCGTGCGATGGCACGGATCGGCGCCCACACGTGCGGCACGCGGAACACCGCGAGCACGACCGTGGTGATCGCGGCAAGGACGACCACGCCCACCACGGACGGCAGCACGTCGGCGGGCACGTCCACCCACGCGGTCTCGATCACAGTGAGACTCTATGCC
>CALKHM010000145.1 GCA_937988695.1 uncultured Microbacterium sp.
GCCGGGACCGGAACAGTGCGGGACGGCATCAGTCTGCGTCGGAGGCAGGCAGAGCCTCGTCGGTGTCGGTCGCGGCCTCGGCATCCTTCAGCCGCGAGCCGTCGAGTCGCACTCCCCGCAGGATGAGCAGCGCGACGCTGATCATCATCGTGACGATGAAGATGTCGGCCACGTTGTAGGTCGCCGGCATCATCCACGGCGTGTTGATGAAGTCGACGACGTGGCCGACGCCGAACCCCGGCTCGCGGATGAGCCGGTCGGTGAGGTTGCCGAGCACACCGCCCAGCAGCAGGCCGAGGATGATGGCCCAGGCCCGTGCACGCACCCGCGTGCCGACCAGCCAGATGACGGCGAGGGCCACGATCGCCAGCGCGATCGTGAACAGCCAGGTCACGTTGCTGCCCAGGGAGAACGCGGCGCCGGCGTTCTTGATGAGGAAGAAGATGAGGGCGTTGCCCACGACGTGCACGGGCTGCTCCAGCGGCAGATGCTGGAGGGCGAGATACTTCGTGAACTGGTCGGCGACCAGCACGAGCGCTGCGAGGATCACAACGATGGTGCCGGCCGCCGCCGTACTCAGTGGTGCGCGACCGCTCAATGGCGTAGGCCCGCGGGGCCCGGACTACAGCCCGGCCGAGACCGGGGTCGCACCCGAGTTGGTGCCCGTGGTCTCGAGGTCGCGGAGCTTGCCCTCGATGTAGCTGCGCAGCTGCGAGCGGTAGTCGCTCTCGAACTTCTGCAGCTCGGCGATGCGGCTCTCCAGCTCGGTGCGCTCCTTGTCCAGGCGAGCCATCTCGTCGCGGCCACGGGCCTCGGCCTCGGAGACGATCGAGGCGGCCTGGGCGCGTGCATCGGCGATGAGCTTGTCGCGCTGCGCCTTGCCCTCGGCGACGTGCTCGTCGTGCAGGCGCTGGGCGAGCTCGATGATGCCGGCGCTCTGCGCGGCGCCGTCGGTGGGGGCGGCCGGAGCGGCGGCGACCGGTGCGGAGGCGACCGGCTCAGGAGCAGCCGGCTGCTCGGCCTCGGGCTGGGCCGCCGGCGCGGGCTGCGCCTCGCCCGACTCGTAGGCCGCGAGCTTGGCCTTCAGCTCCTCGTTCTCGGCCAGCGCCTTGCGCCACTCGACGACGACCTCATCGAGGAAGTCGTCGACCTCGTCCGGGTCGAAGCCTTCCTTGAACCGGACGTGCTGGAACTGCTTGGTGACGACGTCATCCGGAGTCAGGGGCATTTCTTCCTCTTTCGGGCTCGTTGTGCAAAAGCGTGGCCGTTGTCAGGATAACCGGCCTCGCGATCGGTCACTCAGGAAAGCATAGTCGCCGGGCCCACTCGGCGCGAAGGACCCTCACAGCGCGGAGAGTGCTCCGGTGATCGACATCAGCACGAAGCAGGCCAGGACCACGATGGTGAACGACAGGTCGAGAGCCACCGGTCCCAGGCGCACCGGGCGCACGAAACGACGGAGGAATCTCAGGGGCGGATCGGTGATCATGTAGACGATCTCCGCGGCCACAAGACCTGGCCCCTTCGGTCGCCATCCCCGGTTCACCATCGGGATGACGTCGAGGATCATGCGCGCGAACAGCACCAGGACATACAGCAGCAGAAGGGTGTTGAGTATCGCTGCGATCAGCCTGACGACGCCCACGGCGGCTACGACTGTGCGAAGGGTGCGACCTCAGGGTCGGCCTGCGCGACGGTGCCGTCACCGGAGAGGGCGACGTTCTCCGGCGAGAGCAGGAACACCTTGCTCGTGACCCGCTCGATGCGCCCGTAAAGCCCCAGCGACAGGCCGCTCGCGAAGTCGACCAGACGGCGCGCGTCGGCGTCGCTCATCTGTGACAGGTTGATGATCACCGGGATCCCCTCGCGGAAGTTCTCCGCGATCAGCTGCGCATCGCGGTACTGCTTCGGGTGCACCGTGAGGATCTCGGTCACCGCGCTCGGCGCCGGCTGACGGACCACGGTCGGGCGATGGATGGGGGTCACCGGTGCGGCCCTCTCGACGGTCTTGGCGGCGCTGCGTGCGGCCGGCTGCCCCGCCTGCTCCTGCTCGTACACCTCTTCTTCGTCGGCCAGGCCCAGGTACACCATGGTCTTCTTGAGCGGGTTCGACATCGCATCCTCCGTTTGCTCGTCTGATTCGAGGCTAAATGTGTGTGGGCCGTGCGCCCGTGATTGCCGAGCCGATCCGCAGGTGTGTCGCGCCCGCAGCGATCGCCTCGGCGAAGTCGGCGGTCATCCCGGCCGAGATCCAGTCCGCCCCCGGCACCGCCGCGCGCAGTCGCTGCGCGTACCCGGCCAGACGCTCGAACGCGGAGGCAGGAGGCTCGTCGAGGGGTGCGACCGCCATCACCCCGCGCACCCGCAGGGTGGGGCATCCTTCGAGGATGTGTTCGGCGAGCGCTTCCAGCCCGGCCGGCGCCACCCCGCCGCGATCGGGATCGTCGGTGAGATTGACCTGCAGCAGCACGTCGAGGACGCTGCCGTCGTCGCCGGCGCGGTCCAGCGCGTCGGCGAGCCTGTTCCGGTCGACCGAGTGGACGACGGATGCTGCGGCGCGGATCGCGCGCGCCTTCTTCGTCTGCGCCTGGCCGATGAAGTGCCAGCGCAGACCTGCCAGCGCCGACGACTGCGCGGTCTTCGTCGTCAGCTCCTGCTGCCGGTTCTCGCCCACGTCGCGGACCCCGAGACGATAGAGGTCTGCGACGAGGGCGGCCGGATGGAACTTCGTGACGACGATCCGCGTGATCCCGGTCGCCTCGCGCCCCGCCGCCCGCGCAGCATCGGCGATGCGCGCGTCGACGTCGGCGAGCCGCGAGGCGAGGTCGTCCACTACTTCAGGAAATCGGGGATGTCGAGGTCGTCGTCGCCGAACGCCGAGTCGTATCCCGCATCGGCCACCACCGGCACCGGGATCGATCCGGTCGCCTTGGGCGTGGCATCCGACTCTTCGCCGACGCGCGCGGCCTCCTCCGCCGAGGTGTCCGGCAGTGCCGGCGCCACCGGTCGCTGCGCGAGGATCGGCTCGATGCGGGCCTGCGGCTCACCGCCGTCGAAGCCGGCGGCGATGACGGTGACGCGCACCTCATCGCCGAGCGTGTCGTCGATGACGGTGCCGAAGATGATGTTCGCCTCGGGGTGAGCGGCCTCCTTGACGAGCTGCGCGGCGTCGTTGATCTCGAAGATGCCGAGGTTCGACCCGCCCTGTATCGACAGCAGCACGCCGTGCGCACCCTCGATCGACGCCTCCAGCAGAGGAGATTCCACGGCGAGCTCGGCGGCCTTGATCGCGCGGTCCGCGCCGCGCGCCGAGCCGATGCCCATCAGCGCGGACCCTGCGCCCTGCATGACCGACTTCACGTCGGCGAAGTCGAGGTTGATAAGACCCGGCGTGGTGATCAGGTCGGTGATGCCCTGAACACCGGCCAGGAGCACCTGGTCGGCGGTGGCGAACGCCTCGATCATCGAGATGCCGCGGTCGCTGATCTCCAGCAACCGGTCGTTCGGCACCACGATGAGCGTGTCGACCTCTTCCTTCAGACGCGCCACGCCGCCTTCGGCCTGGCTCTGCCGGCGGCGTCCCTCGAACGAGAACGGCTTGGTGACCACACCGATGGTCAGCGCGCCGATCGACTTGGCGATCTTGGCGACCACCGGCGCACCGCCGGTGCCCGTGCCGCCGCCCTCGCCCGCGGTGACGAACACCATGTCGGCGCCGGCCAGGGCCTCTTCGATCTCCTCCGCGTGGTCCTCGGCCGCGCGACGTCCGACCTCGGGGTCGGCGCCGGCGCCCAGCCCACGGGTCAGCTCACGGCCGACGTCGAGCTTGACGTCGGCATCGCTCATCAGCAGCGCCTGGGCGTCGGTGTTGATCGCGATGAACTCCACGCCGCGCAGACCGAGCTCGATCATCCGGTTGACGGCGTTCACGCCCCCGCCGCCGACGCCGACCACCTTGATCACTGCGAGGTAGTTCTGGTTCTGGCTCATGCCGGCCTCCGTATCGTCCCGAACCACGGTGTAAACCTTAAACCTCATCTAGAGGTTAAAAGAATTGCCCGGTATGCAATTCCGCTCGTAGACGAAGGTATGCGCAGCCGACGCACCCGGCCGCCTCGCGCTGGGCGTGTCGCGCAAATCGTCGTGCGCGCGTCGTCGCGGCCTCCCGCATCGCGCCCGGGAGTCAGCGCACGAGCACTGCATCGGGACTGGACACGTCATACGAGTGCACCTTCGCGGGCGGCTTGCTCTTCATCATCCGCTGCAGCACGAGGCCCTTGCGCGCCGAGTCGTCGGCGCTGCCCCACACGACGGTCGTGCCGGTCTTGCCCAGCGTCAGCGTCACGTCATCGGCCGTCGAGGCCTTCACCGCGGTCACCTGGTTCCGGATGCCGGACGGCAGGGAGCGCACGACCTGGCCGGCGGATCGGAACGCCTCCGAGCCCACACCCCCGCTGATCGTCAGCACCGGCTCGTTCTTCGGCGCGGCCGACGTCGTCGACAGGGCGACGCCGGCCGCGTCGACGAGAGTGTATCCGGCGGCCGATTTCACGACGCCCACCGGTGTGCGCTCGACGATCCGCACGATCAGCTCGTGCGGCGGCCGCGCCTGCAGCGTGTAGGTCTCCACGAGCGGGAACTTCACGAGCGCGGCCTTCACTGCGGCGTCGTCGACGAGTGGGAGGGGCGTGCCCAGCTGCCCGTGCAGGGCGGCGGCCACCTCGCCGGCATCCAGCGACGAGGTGCCGACGATGTGGATGTCGCGCACGGCGAAAAGCGGACTGTAGGCCGCGCCGAACGATCCGGCCACCAGCAGGGCGAGCGCGCCCAGCACGCTCAGCCAGACGATGCGACGGCGTCGCTGCCGGGCCGTGAACCGGCGCACCTCGGCGCGCAGCGCGCGACGGCGCGCACGCGCTGCCCGCCAGACGTCCCAGATCCGCACACGGTCCGGGTCGGCGGGCCCGCCATCCGTGCCGGGCCGGCCGGATGCCGCATCCTGCCCCAGCGCAACGATGGGCGCGGCCTGCGGCGAGCGCTGCGGACGCTCCCCGCGAGGCGGGGCAGGCAGGGGCGTCGGCCGGCGCATCCCGGGCTACGCCTCTCCGGCGGCGAGGGCCTGCAGCACCTGCGGGATGATCAGATACACGTTGCCGCAGCCCAGCGTGATGATGTAGTCCCCCGGCCGGGCGACCGATGCGGTGTAGTCGGCGGCCTCCTGCCAGTCGGTGACGTAGTGCACGTGCGAGGGGTCGGCGAAGTCGTCGCTGACGAGCTTGCCGGTGACGCCGGGGATGGGATCCTCGCGCGCGCCGTACACGTCGAGCACGACGGTGTGATCGGCCCGCGACTCGAGCACCTCGGCGAACTCGCGGTGCATCTGCTGCGTGCGCGAGTACGTGTGCGGCTGATGCAGCGCGATGATGCGCCCGTCGCCGATCACGGTGCGAGCGGCCTCGAGTGCGGCGGCGACCTCGGTCGGGTGATGTGCATAGTCGTCGTAGACGCTCACCCCGTGCTCCACGCCGTGCAGCTCGAACCGCCGCACCGTGCCGGTGAACCCCTCCACGGCACGCACGGCAGCGGCCAGGTCGTAGCCGAGCGTGAGGAGCACAGCTGCGGCGCCGGCGGCGTTGACGGCGTTGTGGGCGCCCGGGATCGCCAGCTGCGCGGCGACGGCCTGGCCGGCGTGGCTCACCGTGAACGACACCGGCCCGGACGCCGGGCCGTCGGTGCGGACGTCGCTGACGCGCACGTCGGCGCCGGCAGCCCTGCCGAACGTGACGATGTGCGGATGCGTGAGCTGCGCACGCACCCGCTGCGCGCCAGGGTCGTCCGCGGAGATGACGACCGCCTCGCGCGCCTTGCCCGCGAACTGCGCGAACGCGTCGTAGAACGCGTCGTCGGTGCCGTAGTGGTCGAGGTGATCGGGATCCACGTTCGTGATGAGCCCGACCGAGGTGTCGTACAACAGGAACGTGCCGTCGGACTCGTCGGCCTCGATCACGACGAGGTCATCGGCCCCGACGCCGCTGGAGGCGCCCAGCTGAGCGATGACCCCTCCGTTGACGAACGTCGGATCGGCGTGCAATGCCTGCAGCGCGGTCACGATCATGCCCGTCGACGTGGTCTTGCCGTGGGCGCCCGCCACCGACACGAGGCGACGCCCGCCGATGAGCCAGTGCAGTGCCTGGGAGCGATGGATGACCGCCAGCCCTCGCTCGATGGCGGCGACGTACTCGGGGTTGGACGGCCAGATCGCCCCGGTGTGGATGACGGTGTCGGCGTCGCCGAGATGTGCGGCGTCATGGCCGACGTGCACGTCGGCTCCGAGCGCCGCCAGCGCACGCAGGTTCGCGCTGTCGGCGCGGTCGGAGCCGGAGACCCGGATGCCGCGGGCCAGGAACATCCTCGCCAGGCCCGACATGCCGGAGCCGCCGATGCCGATGAAGTGCGCGGCATGGATCTCGGCAGGGATGGGAAGGCTCAAATCGGGTCTGATCATGACGGATCCATCCTAAGTTGGCGCTCGGATGCCACCGTCTTCGGCGCGCTGGGAGGATGCTGGAGGCATGATCACCATCGACCCGTCCAGCTCCACGCCGCCGTTCGAGCAGCTGCGTGCGCGGCTGCTCGAGGCCGTCGCGTCGGGCGAACTGGCCGCGGGGGCGCGGCTGCCCACCGTGCGACGCCTGGCCGACGACCTGGGTCTCGCACCGGGCACCGTCGCGCGCACGTACCGTGAGCTGGAGGCATCCGGCATCATCGAGACCCGCGGACGCGCCGGCAGCTTCGTGAGCCTGGACCGCGACCCGGTGCGCCAGCAGGCGCAGCGGGCGGCGGCCGCGTTCGCCGAGCAGATACGTGCGCTGCGGCTCGACGCCGACACGGCGCTCGCGCTCGCGGAGGCGGCCCTGCGCACCGTCGCGCCGGAGCCGGCCCTCAGCGCGCGAGCACCCGGTCGATGAGCGCGATGACGTTCTCGGTGCCGGTGCGGATGCCGGCGGATGCCGCGGCCCGCCGCAGCCCCTCCAGAGCCGCGTGGTCGCCCAGCAGCGGGACGATCTCGCTGCGCACGCGGTCGGCGCTGAGCTCCCCATCGGGGATGAGCCGGGCGGCGCCCGAGCGCACCGCCGCGGCCGCGTTCAGGCTCTGCTCGCCGTTGCCGACGGCGTACGGCACATAGACGGCGGGAATCCCCAGGGCGCTGATCTCGCTGACGGTGGCCGCGCCCGAGCGCGACACGATCACGTCGGCCAGCGCGAACGCCAGGTCCATCCGGTCGATGTACCGCCGCAGCACGTACCCCGCCACCCCCGGGTCGGCGAGATCGCTGCGCTGACCGGTCACATGCAGCAGCTGCCACCCCGCCGCGAGCACGTCCTGCCAGGCGCCGGCGAAGGCCTCATTGAGCCGGCGCGCGCCGAGCGAGCCGCCGAACACGAGCAGCGTGGGCGTGGCGGCGTCCAATCCGAAGAACGCGGCGGCCTCGGCGCGCGTCGCCGCACGATCGAGATCGACGATCTCGCGGCGCAGCGGCATCCCCACCACTTCGCCACCGCGCAGCCGGGTGCCGTCGAACGCGACGCCCACCGCACCCGCGCGACGCGCGCCCAGCACGTTGGCAAGGCCGGCCTTGGCGTTGGCCTCGTGCACGACGAACGGAACCTTCTCGCGTCGCGCGGCGAGGTACGCCGGCGCCGAGGCGTAGCCGCCGAAGCCCACGACGACGTCGACCCCGCGTGTGCGGATGTGCGCGCGCACCTGTGCGATCGCGCGGCGCAACCGCGCGGGAAACACTACGGCATCCGCGTTCGGTCGCCGGGGAAAGGGCACCTTGTCCACGAACAGCAGCTCATACCCGCGTTCGGGCACCAGCCGGGCCTCCAGCCCCTCGCGGGTGCCGAGCACGAGCACGCCGGCCGCGGGCTCGCGCTCCCGCAGGCCGTCGGCGACCGCCAGCAGTGGATTCACATGGCCGGCGGTGCCACCGCCGGCCAGAAGATACGTCGTCACCAGAAGAGGCTAACCGGCGAACGCCGGCGGCTTCGCCGGCAGCGAGCGAGCGAACGACAGCAGCACTCCGCACGCCATCAGCGTCGACAGCAGCGACGTGCCGCCCTGCGACATGAACGGCAACGGCACGCCCAGCACCGGGAACAGACGCAGCACCACGCCGATGTTCAGCAGCGCCTCCCCCACGACCCACACCGTGATCGCGCCCGACACGATCCGCACGAACGGGTCGTCGGTGCGGCGGATGACGTGGAACGCCCCGACGGCGAACAGCGCGAACAGCACCAGCACGACGCAGCAGCCGATGAGCCCGAGCTCCTCGCCGACGATCGCGAAGATGTAGTCGTTCGCGGCGGCGGGCAGCCAGTCGTACTTCTGCTTGGAGTTGCCCAGCCCCAGTCCGAAGATCCCGCCGCTGGCCAGGCCCCAGATGCCGTGCAGCGGCTGGTAGCAGGTGTCGTAGTAGTCGGTGCATCCCGGCGACAGGAAGCTCATGATGCGCTTCATGCGGTTCGCGCTGGTCACCGCGAACACCGCGACGCCGGCCAGCCCGACCAGCAACGGCAGGATGAAGATCCGCAGCTTCACCCCGGAGAAGAACAGCGCTGCCAGCACGATGAACACGAGGATCATGGCGGTGCCCAGGTCGTGGCCGGCCATGACCGTGGCGATCACCGCGATCGAGACCGGGACCACCGGGATGAACACGTGCCGCCACAGCCCCAGCAGCGTGCGCTTGCGAAACAGCACGTAGCCGAGCCAGAGGGCGAGCGTCAGCTTGAGGAACTCCGACGGCTGCGCCTGCAGCACCGCAATCCGGATCCAGTTGGTGTTGCCGTCGTTGTTGATGCCCAACGGCGTGAACACGAGCATCTGGAACGCGGTCGCTCCGATCAGCGCGAGCCAGGCGACCTTCTTCCAGAAGCGCACCGTGAACCGGCTCAGGATGAGCATGAGCGGCACGCCGATGGCGGCGAACAGCCCCTGCTTCAGCAGTGCCTCGTACGGCTGGTCGCCGTTGGCCGATCCGACCGCCGAGGTCGCCGACAGCACCATCACC